>VGWJ01000064.1 GCA_016873635.1 Lentisphaerota bacterium
CGCCAGGCGCCCAACGGCGTGATTCATGTGCTGACGACCATGACGCATCCGTGCATTCACTACGAGTTCAACGAGGCGTGGGTCTATTCGAAGGAAGGCGACATCGCGCCCGAGACCGGCGGCGGCCGGATCGAGTCCTACAGCGAGAAGTACCCGGGCGGGAAGCCGAAGGCGACCTGGAGCGCGCGGATCTGTCCGAATGGCCGCTACCTCTTGGACGGCGTGGAGATCCACTACTACGAGAACGGCAAGAAGCAGTGGGAGGTGACCTGGGCGAGCGGCCGGCGCACGGGCGAGGAAACGCTTTGGGCGCCGAACGGGGACAAGTTCTGGAGCTGGAGCCACGATTCGGCCAACAACGTCAGCACCTGGACGCACTGGTGGAGCAATGGCCGCAAGCGGCTGGAGTCCCAGTGGGACACCAACCCCGTGGCGCGCGATCTTCCCGGCCGCCATTTCCGCGGTCTGGTCGCCAACGGTACGGCGCGGCACTGGGATTCGGCAGGGCGGGAACTCGGAACGTACCGTTTCCTGAATGGCAAGTTGGGCTCGGCGCAACAAGCCGGGCAGACGCCGCAAACCGTGCTGACCTATGAGTTATTCGGCGACGCCAATCTGGAGCACGCTCAAGGGTCGGGTCCCGCGGCGGAGATCGGTCCCATGGACATGGACGTGAGTGTTGACGCCGTCAATGAATCGCAGCAGTGTGTCACATGGTTGACCGGCGGCAGTGCGCCCCGGCCAAGGCGGACGGGTTCCATGTGAAGCCGATCGCTGTGCAAGCGCCCTGCGGAACGAAAGAAAGACACGCCATTGCCATCGAGCGCGGTCTTTTCGCGCCGCCCGACCCCGAGTGGTGGCCCGCGGAGGAGTTCTGATGACGTGCCGGCCGTGGAAGATAACGGAACTGATCGCATGAAGACAAACCGAACGGGTGCGCCGCGCGAGAGATTGCTCTCCGCGCTTGGCCATCGAACACCGGACCGCATTCCGTTCACCTGGGGCTTTGGCGCCACGCCCGAGATGGCGGCGAACCTGCGCGCGCACTTGGCGGCGCAGGGCGTGGACTGGAATGCGCTCCAGGCCGGGACGGAAGACAAGATTCACGTGGCGCCCGACTATCGCGGGCCGGCCTGCGCGAATCCCTCGCTGGGGATCTGGGGCATCCATTTCCGCTCCGCCGATTACGGCGAAGGGCACTATGAGGAGTTCACCGACTTCCCCCTCGCCGGCATGACCACGCCGGAGGCGCTCGATGCCTATCGCTGGCCGGATCCGGATTGGTTTGACTACGCCAGCGTGGCCGCGGCCATTCCCGCCAATCGCACACGGGCCACGCAACTCGGAGCCGGCAATCCCTTTGAGCTGTACTGCTGGATGACCGGGATAGAGGAAGCCCTGATGAACGTCCTGGCGGAACCGGCCCTGGTGCAGCGGGCGTTGGACCGCATTACGAACTTTCTCGATGTCCGCCTGCAGCGCACGCTGGCCGCGGCACCGGACGGCATTGACCTGGTCTTCTTCGCCGACGATCTCGGCACGCAGCAGGGACTGCTCATGTCGCGGGACTCCTACCGGGAGGTGCTGCAGCCGTTCCACCGGCGGCTGACGGACACGGTGCGCCGGCTGGCGCCCCGCGCGCACTGCCTGCTCCACAGCGACGGCTCGGTCTTCGACGTCATCCCCGACCTGCTCGACGCCGGGTTCGACACGCTGGAGGCCGTTCAGACTGACGCCGCCGGCATGGAGCCGGGGCGGCTGAAGCGCGCCTATGGTGACCGGCTTTCCTTCCAGGGTGCCATCAGCGTGCAGCACCTCCTGCCGCACGGCACGCCCGAGACGGTGCGGGCCGAATGCCGGCGCCTGGTGGACGTGCTCGGGAAGGGCGGCGGATACATTGCCGCGCCGGCGCACGCCATCCAGGTGGGCACGCCGCCGGAGAACGTTCTGACCATGTTGCGGACCGTGTTGGGAGACAGCGAATACGAAAGCGCCGTGGCGCAGGCGCGAGGGTGAAAGGAACCGACTGAAACGCTATGAAGAAGCACTTGTTTGACAACGATTGGCTGTTTGACCTGGGCGATGCGGGCGAGCCGGGGAAGAACTGCAATGACGCGTCATGGCGCAGGCTGGACCTGCCGCACGACTGGACTATCGAGCTGCCGCGCGGCAAGGACAACCCCGCCGGCGCGGCGGGCGGCTATGTGATCGAAGGCGTGGGCTGGTACCGCAAACATTTCCATGCGCCGCGCGCATGGGGCGACCAGCGCGTGCTCGTCGAGTTCGAGGGCGTTTACCGCGATGCCGAAGTCTGGCTGAACGGCCGTCCACTCGGTGTGCACCCCTACGGCTATACCACCTTTGCGCTGGACCTGACATCGTGCCTGGAACTGGACGCCGACAATGTCCTGGCCGTGCGCGTGAACAACACGCCGCACGGGCACACGCGCTGGTATTCCGGATCCGGCATCTACCGGCATGTCTGGCTGCTGACCGCGCCGCGCGTTCACGTGGCGCACTGGGGCCTGGCGGTCACCACTCCGAAGATCACGGACAAGGCAGCGGTTGTGCAGGCGCGGACAACGGTAGAGAACCGGACGGACACGGACCGTGCGCTGGTCGTGCGCTGGCGGGCCGTCGGCCCGACGGGAAGAACGGTGGCCAAGGGCGAAAGCAGGGGAAAGGTCCAGGCGGGAGCAACCGCGGAATTCAAGCAGCGGCTGAACGTGCGCGCGCCGAAACTATGGTCGCCAGGCAGGCCTGATCTCTACCGGATGGAGACCGAAGTCCATGAGGGCCGGACGCGGCTCGACGGGGACTCGACGACCTTCGGCATCCGCACGATCGCCTTCAACGCCGAACAGGGCTTCGTGTTGAACGGGCGGCCGCTCAAAATGCGCGGCGGCTGCGTGCACCACGATTGCGGCCCCCTCGGCGCCGCATCGATCGACCGGGCCGAGGAGCGCAAGGTCGAAGTGCTAAAGGCCAGCGGCTTCAACGCCGTGCGCTGCGCGCACAATCCGCCCGCGCCCGCCTTTCTCGACGCCTGTGACCGGCTGGGGATGCTCGTGATGGACGAGGCCTTCGACGGTTGGCGCCTGCACAAGGAGCGGAACTTCCACGATTACCACCGTTACTTCGACAAGTGGTGGCGCGAAGATCTGGACAGCATGGTCCTGCGCGACCGCAACCACCCGTCCATCGTGGTCTGGAGTATCGGCAACGAAGTCGAGGAACGCGGCCTGCCGGAAGGCGCCGCCATTGCGGCCATGCTCGCCGCCCGCGTACGCGAATTGGACCCGACACGACCGGTCACGGCCGGGGTCTGTGATATTTGGGGTGTATCCGCATGGGAGAGGGCCGATCCGCTCTTCGCGCAACTCGATGTCTGCGGCTACAACTACCGACTCGATGTGTACCGCCCGGATCATGGGCGTTTCCCGAAGCGTGTGATCCTTGCCACGGAATCTTTTCCATCGCCGCAGTTCGCCTTCGATTACTGGCGGGCGGTCGAGGATCTGCCCTGGGTGGCCGGCGATTTCGTCTGGACGGCACTCGACTACCTCGGCGAGGCGGGAATCGGACACGATCTCCTGGAGGGCGATCGTTTGCCCCTGAAGATCGGCTGGCCCTACACGCTCGCCAACTGCGGCGACCTTGACATCTGCGGCGGCAAGCGCCCGCAATCGTACTACCGGGACGTGCTCTGGAAACGCGCGGAGGCGCCGTATCTCGGCGTGCGCGCGCCGGTGCCCGAGGGGCGCAGGGCCGTGGCCTCCCTGTGGGGGTGGGTGGATCTGCAGGAGAGCTGGAGCTGGGCGGGGTGCGAGGGTAAGACGCTGGCGGTCGAGGTCTACTTCGACTGCGACGAGATCGAGCTGTTCCTCAACGGCCGGTCGGTCGGCAGGGCGCCAGCCGGTCTGGAGGCCAAGCACCGGGCGCTCTTCGACGTGGCGTTCGAACCCGGCGAACTGAAGGCCGTGGCCATTCGCGCCGGCAAGGCGGTGGCGGAGACCGCGCTGATTACGGCCGGCGCTCCGCGCGCCTTGCGCCTCACGGCGGACCGGTCCCGCATCCGCGCGGATCGTAACGATCTCGCGTACGTCACGGTCGAACTGTGCGACCGCAAAGGGCGCCCCGTGCCCGACGGCGCCGATTCGGTCCGGTTCGCGGTTGAGGGGCCCGGCGAGATCTTTGCCGTGGCCAATGCCGATCCCAAGACCGTGGCACCTTACCGCGGCCGGGAACACCGCCTGTGGCGGGGACACGGCCTGGTCGTCCTGCGCCCGAAGGGCCCCGCAGGGAACATCGTGCTGCACGCCATTGCGGATGGGGTGCAGCCGGGCAAGGTTGCAGTGTCCACAACTGCTCCTTGAAAAAGGCCTCTGGCGCGGACTATTCTTAACGATCGGAACGATCCAAGGAACCGAACATGAACGAATTGAGCCCGGATGGAGTCCACGCAATGGCGCCGCGCGACCGGATGTCGCCCGCGGCCCGGAAGATACGCGACACGTATGCCACCACGCCGGGAGCCCCGTTCCTGCAAAAGGAGTTCGGCTTCTACTGCCTGGACCGCTGGATCGGCGAAGGACACCTCCCCAAAGACGACCCCTGGGGACGGATGTGGGAGCTGTTTCAATACCAGCAGGGCAACGCCAAGTGCGACCTGTGGGGCGCCGGCTGGTGCGAGGCGGACTTCGCGCCCGCCTTCGAGGAGAAGGTGCTGGAGGACCGCGGGGAGTACGAGTTGGTGCAGGATCATGCCGGCCGCGCGGTGCTGTGTTTCAAGGGCCGCCGGAGCGGATTCATGCCGGAGTATGTCGATCACCCCGTCAAGGACATGAAGTCCTGGATCGAGAAGTGCAAATGGAGGATGGATCCGAAGACACCGTCGCGCCGGGCCAAGATCGAAGAGACCCGCCAGCGCGCCTTGAGCGGCGCGGCGGAGGGTCAGATCGTCACCCAATGTGTCGCCGGCGGCTACATGTACCTGCGGAGCCTGATCGGGCCCGGCGACCTGCTCTACAAGTTCTACGACGAACCGGAGCTGATCCATGACTGCATGCGGGCCTGGTTCGACGTGGCCGACGCGGCGGCCGCGAGGCATCAGGAGTTCGTGACGATTGACGAACTGTTTTTCGGGGAGGACATCTGCTACAACCACGGCTCGCTCATTTCTCCGGACATGATCCGGGAATTCCTGTTTCCGTACTACCGGCAGCTCCACACAAACATCAGGCGCCGCAACATCGATCAGGGCCGGCATGTCTTCTTCCAGATCGACACGGACGGCTACTGCAATCCGACCATTCCGCTCTACCGGGAAATCGGCGTGGACGTGATGTCTCCCTTCGAGGTGGCTTCCGGGTGTGACGTGGTCGAGATCGGCAGGCAATACCCGTGGCTGGTGATGTCGGGCGGGGTTGACAAGCGGGTGCTCGCGCAGGGGCCCAAGGCGATTGACGCCATGGTCGACCGCATCTTCCCGGCCATGCAGGCGCGCGGCGGCTATATCCCCACCTGCGATCACGGCGTGCCGGAGGAAGTGAGCTTCGAGAACTACCTGCACTACCGCAAGCGTTGTCTCGAGTTCGCCTGACAGCGGAGTGAGGGTCAACGCAAACACGCGGGTTGGACGGCGGCAGAAGAATCGGGTTAGACTGTCGCCGCTGATCGCCGGAGGGGCAGGAAGAGAAATACGGCTCAAGCCGCTGGTGGCGCTCGGCGGGTACATCCCCTGTCCCGATCACCGCATCGCGCCCGACGCCAAGTTCGAGAACGTCCGCTACTACTGCGACCGGATGCGGAAGGTGTTTGGGTGAGTCAAGCCCGTCAGACAGAAACTGTTCGATGGAACAAGGAATGGTGCCATGAGATCCCTGCGCCGTAACGAACGGATGTCCTCAAAGGAACGCGTGCTGACCACCTTCGCGCACAGGGAACCTGACAGGGTTCCGATCGGGTACTCCGCGAATGCCGGCATCGACCGACGGCTCCGTGAGGCGCTCGACGTGAAGGAAGGCGAGTGGGTGGGCGAAGCGCTGGGCGTGGATTTCCGCCATGTCGGCGCGCCCTACAGGGGTAAGCGCCTCCACCCCGAAGCAAAGGATCGGGGCGTGGATGAACAGTGGGGCATCCGCACCCGTTGGATCGAGCACCCGAGCGGCGGCTATTGGGACTATTGCGACTTCCCCCTTCGCGATGCCGACGAGGACACGGTCGCGAAGTGGCCCATGCCCGACCCCGCCGACTTCGACTATGGCGACGTGGCGGAGGCGTGCAAACGTAACGCCGCGTTTGCCGTCCATACCGGCCACGGCGGTCTGGGGGACATCATCAACATGACGGGCATGCTCCGGACCATGGAGCAGGTGCTGGTGGATTTGATCACCGACGATCCGGCCGGGTTGCTGCTGATCGACCGGCGCATCGACGTGATGGTCGAGACCACCAGGCGAACGCTGGAAGCGGCAAAGGGCAAGATCGATTTCCTCTGGCTGGGCGAGGATCTGGGCACTCAGAATTCGCCGCTCATCAGCCTGGACCTGTTCCGCAGGCACATCCGGCCGCGGCACCAGCGCTTCATTGATCTCGCCAGGTTCTACGGGATTCCCACGATGATTCACACCTGCGGTTCCAGCAGTTGGGCTTACGAGGACTTCATAGAGATGGGGATGAAAGGCGTGGACACGCTTCAGCCCGAAGCCAGGGACATGTCGCCGGAGTATCTCAAGAAAACGTTCGGCGGACGCCTGTTCTTCCACGGCTGCATCTCGACCGCCGGCCCGGTGGCCTACGGCACCCCGGAGGAGGTCACGGAATACTGCCGCCGGACGCTGGACATCATGATGCCCGGCGGCGGGTACTGTTTCGCGCCGACTCACGCGCTGCAGGACAATTCCCCGACGGAGAATGTCCTGGCCATGTACGAGGCGGCGCACACGTACGGACGGTAATCCCGCGGAAATGCTCGTCACCTATGATCAAACGCGACAGCGACGGGTTCTCGACGGTGGTTCTGGGAAACTCGTTCATTGGCTGCTCCTTGATTGTCTATCACGCCTGCGGTTTCCGGAACGAGCGTTACCTGTGCGCGGTCTATAAGAAGGCGACCGGCCGCACCCCGGGCCAGCAGCGGCGACAGGACTCGACAATTTCAGGCGGGGTACAACAGATTGCGCACTCAGATGCGAGGATGCCATGACAGACCACAATTGCTTCCGCTGGCCGCGCGGTCAGCAGTGCGCCGTGTCGCTGACCTACGACGACGCGCTCACCGTCCACCACGAGAGCGTCGCGCCGTTCCTGGCGTCGCGGGGCCTGTCGGCGACCTTCAACGTGGTTGCCCACAACGGATTCACGGAAAACACGGAAGCCTGGAAGCGCGTGGCGGCGCTCGGCCATGAGCTGGGCAACCATTCCCTCTTCCATCCCTGCCGCCGCGACCCCCCGGAAAGCTACCCGTGGCTGGCGCCGCACTACGACCTGTGTCACTACACCCGCCAGCGCTGGTCCGACGAACTGCGCGTGGCGAACTGCCTGCTGGAGATGATCGACGGGCGCTCGGAGCGCACCTTCGGCAACACGTGTTGCCACACGACGATCGGGCAGGGCGAGCACGAGACGCGGTTTGACGATATCGTCGCGGCCCTGTTTGTCGCCGCGAGAGGGCCGCTGAACAATGCCGTCGTCCGCCCGGATACGCTGCGGTACAGCGCCCTGGGCCATTTCTCGGGCGATGCCAGGACGGCCGCGGAACTTCAGCGGCTTGTCGAGCTCGCCCGGAGCCAGGGGGGCTGGATCATTTTCATGTTTCACGGAGTCGGCGCGGGCACGCACAATCTGTTCATCGACGGCGAACAGCACGGCCGCTTCATCGAATGGCTCTCCGCGCAGGCCGGCCAGGTCTGGACCGCCTCGATGGTGGAAGTTGCCGGGCACCTGCGCCGGGCCGGATACGCGGCCGCGCCATGATCGGGCGGCGGGCCGCGGCGTCGGGGGCGGGGCATGACTGATTCTCCCGAGGTCACAACACCTTTGCCCGGAATGTCCAATGACGAAACACCCAAGCACGAATGAATTCCGAATGACGAAATCCGAGTTCGTCATTTGAATCCGCAACGACATATGCGGATAGACGAAGCAGCCCCAGGGGCGGGGGGCATCAACGGCATTGACATGCTCCGCTCGCAAGCCAAGGATATGCCGCCCGAACAAAGGAACGGTGAGCTATGCGAGCATGGACCAATTTCCATTGTCACACCAGGATCGACGATTCCTGCGAGAAGGAGCTGACGCTCGAGTACTACGCCGGAATCCTGGGCGACAAGGTGCGCCGCGTGGTCATCACCGACCACGGATTCATGCAGTACTTTCACAATGTGGTCACGTGGGAAGCGCTCTGGCGGGGCTGGTTCATGGAGGACCCGTCCTGGTTCGACAGGTCCAGGGAAATCGGCGATCGGCGGTTTCGCGACGCCATGAAGGCGGTGCGGGATCTGAACAACCCCAACATCTTCTTCGGCATCGAGACCGACGTGATGCGCGACGGCCGGTTCACGCACGATCCCGCCATGACCGACGAATTCGACGTGATCCTTTGCGGCCCGCATTTCCTGCCGTGGATCGAAAAGATCGACGACGTCAAGGGGAAGGAAGAGGCCTGGCTGGACTACATGGAGATGCTGCTGGCCAGGCCGGAGATCGACGTGCTGGCGCATCCCTTCCGCCGCCTGTCCGCCTTGACCGGCGGGGTCGTCTCGGACGACACGGTGACGCGCCTGATGGGGTGGGTCGAAAAATGCGGCGTGACGCTCGAACTGAACTCGAACGCCAACACCCCGGAGACGGCGGAAACGCGGATGTTGCGGTTTGCGGCCGAGCGGGGAACGCCGATCGTGGTGGGGACGGACGCGCACCACCGCGCGCAGGTTGCGGATTTCACCATCGCCGAACAGCGCATTGCCGCCGCCGGCCTCACCGTCGAAGACCTGAACATTCAGGAAGTCGAGGCCTTCCTGGCGCGAAAGGGGCGGCGCGACACCGCCGCGTCGCGGCCGAAGGCGATGCGCCCCCGCCGGCCTCGCGCGGGGAAGGACGGATCGCGGACGCGGGGCAAGCGGGCGCGCGCCGCGGGCCGTGAATCGTCCGGGTAGACCGGAGACGCGGGGCACGATGATCTACGATACTCTGATTGACCGCCGCGACGGCTTTATCGGCCCGCGGCACTGGCTGGGAAACCTGCGCTGGGTCGCCGAGGAGACGGCCGCGGCGGGGTATCTCGTGTTCCGGACAGCCCCGCTCAACGCCGGCGAGTGCGATCTCTGGAAGGTGCCGCTGCTGGAGGCGGGAGCGTTCGCCGACATTGCCCTGGATGCGGAGAAGCGCAAGGCCGGCGCCCCGGAGGCCAACAGGGAACCGCCGTCCGCCGTGCGGACGCTCTTCGGACTGAAACTGGACGGCATCGGCAAGCCGAAAGCCTGCGCCTACCGCCCGGACGGCCTGGAGGTCGCCGCGGCGTCGGGCAGTCTCTCCCTGTTCCTGCCGTACGAACGCTACGGCGCCGTCATCGAAGGAAAGCTTGCGGCGGATGCCGGGCTGGCCTTCCTGTCCCGCGCGCAGACCGGCAGGCACGCGGCGGCAGACATCCGCTTTGCCGTCGAGCAGGCGCCGGGCCGTATCGTCTGGAACGACGGCGCCTGCACGGTTGTCTTCCGCCATGCCGGGCGACTCATCCCGCGCGCGGGCGGCGGGTTCGATCTCTGCGGCGCGTCCGACGGGACGCTGCGGCTGGCGGTCACGTTTCACGCTGACAGGGCGCAGGCGCTGGCCGAGGCGGAAGCGATGTTCGCCGATCCCGCCGGCGCGCGGAACGAAAGCCGGGCGGCGTGGGAGGACTACCTCGCATCGTGCCCAGTGGCGCGTCTGCACGGCGGCTACACGTGGCACAAGCCCGATGGAACGGCAGTTACGTGTTCCGCGGACGAGATCGCGCGGCGGCAGTACTGGCAGTGGTGTGTGACGCTTGTGAACGTCTATGACCTGCCGTTCAACGACCTCAAGGCCTACATGGCGCCGGACAAGACAATCTGGTTCGGGGTCTGGAGCAACGACGGCGGCGAGGCCCTCTTCGGTCTGGCGCATACCAACCGCCGCGACCTGGCGCGCAAGTGCCTGGCCGAATACGTGCGCACCGCGGTCGCGGCGGACGGGACGTTGTGCTGGTACCTGCATGCGACCGGCGTCCGGTGCCTCGGAAATCCCGGCGACTCCGGGTTCTTCTCCCACGGCGTGCCGGCGTTCGTCACGGCGCTGGCCGAATACGTGGAGCAGGCCGGCGACCCTTCGATCCTGGACGAACCGGCCGGGGAGGGGGGCACGGTCTGGGAAAAGACCCGGCGCTACATGCGCAACGTCTACGCGCATCGCGACGGCGACCGTGACGGCATCGTCGAGTGGCGCAATCTCTGGGAGGGCGGGGCGGACGACAAGGTCGGCTGCTTCTTCAGCAAGGCCAACCTGAAGGAATGGATCTACACTGTAACCACGCAGGAACCCGGCGCGGTGGCGTCCTTCTACCGGGAGAACCAGCGCCCGCAGACGAACTTCTACGAACTCAACTTCTTCCTGGGCGCGCTGCGGGCCCTGGAGCGGCTGGCGCGGCTGAAACGGGACGAGGCCGCCGCCCGGTACGCAGGCGAGCGTTTCGCGGCAACCTGCGCCACGGTGGAACGCCGCCACTGGCACGAGCAGGACGGCTTCTACTACGACTGGGATGCGACCGCCGGGAAACTGATCCGCGTCAAGAACCAGGACGCGTTCTACCTGCCGTACCATCTCGGCAACCCGGCGCGCGCCGGGCGGCTTTTCGAGCACCTGGACAACCCCGAAGAGTTCGCGTTGCTCTACACGCCCACCCTGGCGAAGAACGAGAAGGGGTTCCGGCCGCACGGCTACTGGAGCGGCGGCTACTGGCCGCGCGAAGCGGTCTACATCGCCCGCTCGCTGGCGGCCTGCGGGCGGCGCGAAAAGGCGGTGGAACTGCTGGTCAAGGCAATCTGCTGCGCGGGCGGCAAGGTCATTCCCGAGAACATGGACCCGATCACGGGTCATGACTCGACGCACGTCACCGGCATGGCCTACAACGCCGTGAATGTGCTGGCCCTGGCGCAGTTGTGCGGGGCCTGACTGCATGACGACAACCCAACCCGGGTGTAACGATCTCGCGCTCCGGTCGGACGATGTGACGGGGACAAACACGGGAAAGGCGGCGTTATGAGAAAATCACGTGCGTCATGGATGCGTCGGGGCAAGTTCGGCGTGATGGTACACTGGTGCGTGCCGAAAACCCCACCGCAGTTCGGCAAGCGTATTACGGACATCAATAAGGCCACTGACCGGTTCGACCTGGACCGGTTCATCAAGGATTTCCGCCGGACGAAGGCGGACTGGCTCATCTTCACGATCGGACAACTGACGGGGTTCGCGAGTCCGAACAGCGCCATGGATCGTCTGGTCGGGCCGGGGCACTGTACCCGACGCGATCTGGTTCTGGAAGTTGCGCAGGCGGTGAAGAGACTGGGCAAGCGGTTCATCGCCTACATGCCGACGATGCTAAGTGGCAAGAAGTTCCCTTGCGGGCCGGTGCGTCTGTCCGAACGGGAATTCCATCGGCAGTTCTCCGCGGTGATTGAGGAGTATGCCCTGCGATTCGGGAGAAATCTGGACGGCTGGTGGTTCGACGGCGGCTCTGTGGACCCGGAATTCCACGGGGCCCTGGTCAGCAGGCTTCGCGCCGCGCGCGCCGGCAATCCCGCTGCGGCCGTGACTTTCAACAACGGTTCGCTTTGTCTGGGCTTTTCCCAGCCCTTGATCCCGGATCAGGACTACCTGTCCGGCGAGTCCGAGTTTCTGCTGAAGGGGAAGATCCGTTACGGTCGCGGCACGGACGTTCTGACGCTTCTTCCGGCCGGTGCCTCCAGGAAGCCCGCCATGGGACGCGCGGTCACGGATTGCATTGGCTATGTGAGCACGTTTCCCCTGCCGCCGCCGCCGGCCACCTGCCTCTGGCACGCCCTGATCCCGATCGATGCCATGTGGGAACACCGCATCCCGTTCAACTACGACTGGCAGAAGTCGCCGTTCCCCTGGGTGGCGCCCAAGCCGCACCAGATGGAGAAGCCGCTCTACACGGTTGCCGATCTGGAGACCGTGGTGCGGGAGTTCAAGGCCGTTGGAGGCGGTGTCACCTTCAACGCGGGCATCTTCCAGGAGGGCGGATTGGGGCCCGACACGGTCAGCCGGCTGGCCCAACTCGCCGCGCGCCTGCGTTAGCCGCATGCCTGGGTGCGTGCATTCGACAGCGCAAGGTGTTGCCATAGAGGATGATGAGTATCAAGAGATCCATCTTATGGCTGCTTAGAGCCGGTTTTGTTGGCGCGGAATTGACTCCTAAGCCGGCATGATGCGATAGTCGTTGCATGCCGAACGCATCGAGATAACAGCCAAAATCCATGCGTCAGTTGGCCTTAACATGTTCGTGAAAGACAAGATAACGTGTCGAATGCAGGATGATCCTACCCTGGATCTGTCTTCGTATTGTACGCACGTGCCGCTGATGGCGCGCATGCGTCTCGACTTGTTCACGGAGCGGGCCTTCCGCCTGCGCATGTCGCGCATGCAGGGCGACGACCCGTTTCCACCCGCCTACGAGATCCCGTTTGCCGTGGGCAAGCACGCGAACTGGGCGCCGGTGCCGTTCACCCGCGCCGAGGACGCCGAGGAAGTGGTTGTAACGACCGCGGTCCTGCGAATCCGGATCGCCAGGTTCGATCTGCGGTTCACGGTCTGGACCGCCGACGGCAGCCGGCGCATCTGCCCCTCGGGCGGGCCGGTGTACGGCATGTTCAAGGACGGTTACACGCTCTTCGACTCCGCCAGCGCGTTCAACGAGGAGAACCTGAACGATCCCAACGCGCACTGGTTCTACAACCCCGAGACCGGCCGCTACTGCGACACCTACCTGGCGCCGTCGCCGGAGAACTCCGAGCACCGCTGGAACGAAATCCACGACCAGTTCTTCATCTACGGGCCGGACTACCCTGCGCTTTTCGCGCAGATGAACGAGCTGATCGGGCCGGAACCGCTGCCGGAAAAGAAGGCGTTCGGCTTCTTCCAGACGCAGCACTTCGCGGAGCACGGTTCGCAAGAGCGGCTGATGACCGTGGCGCGCGAGCTGCGCCGGCGCGGGATCCCGTGCGACACGCTGATCTTGGATTTCGAGTGGGGCGACGCGGTTTTCACGGACAAGGGCCCCCGCATGGGCGAGAGCCTCGACTGGGCCCCGAAGTACCGCGCCCCGCAACTGCCCGCGGACATGCTCGCGGAACTGCGCGCCATGCACTTCGACGTGATGCTGATCTACCACAGCGCGCCGAAGTTTCCCAACCGCGCGCACCAGGCCTGGACGCAGAAGGAGTACATGGAGGAAGTCTGGTGGTCCAAACTGCGCGAGCGCATGGCCGAGGGGGTCCGCGGCGTCTGGATGGACACCCGCCGCAACGACGTCACGGACTCGGTCATCTACACCGGCATGCAGAAGGAGCTCGGCTCCGAACGCCGCGCCCTGATGCTGGGCGCCCACGAGATGTTCCGCGTCCGCTGCTGGGACAACCTGCCGGTCAAGCGCCGGCCGTGGGACCACCTGGTCGGCGCGCGGCGCTATCCGATGGACTGGACCGGCGACTGCGCCTACGACTGGGATGAGCTGAAGTGGCAGGTACGCGCCATCACCAACCAATACGGCAGCATGCGCGGCTACAACTACATCACCACCGACTCCATGGGACTCGACTGGAAGATCCAGGCCCGCTGGCTGCAGTTCACCGACTTCCTGGCCTTCTCCCGGTCGCACACCGCCAAGCCCTGGGACGGCGGCATGCCGTCGTGGAACATGGCCGACCTGATCCGCTACGACAGGGTGGCGGAAAAGACGCAGGTGGCGGACAACCTGGGCCCGACCGATCGCCCGACCGCCGAAGCCAGCATCCGGAAACACCATCTGCTCCGCTACCGGCTGATTCCATACCTCTACTCGCACGCGCTCCTGAACTACCGCACGGGAATGCCGGTCTGCCGGCCGATGCTGCTGGCGTTCCCGGAAGATCCCAACTGCAACGCCGACCAGTGGCCGTACCAGTATCTCTTCGGCAGCGAACTGCTCGTGGCGCCGGTCTGCGCGGACGTGACGGCCTGGCCGATCTACCTGCCGGGTGGCGCACGCTGGATGGATTGGTGGACCGGCCGCGTCCACGAGGGGGGGCAGACGCTTCAGCACGACGTCTCCGACGTCAGCACTCTCCCGCTCTTCCTGCGCGAAGGCGGTGTATTGCCGATGCAGCCGGAATGTCAATGGATCGAAAGCGGCGCGGCGCCGGAACGGTTGTGCCTGACGCTCTTCCCGCCCGCCAAGGGGCAAAGCTCGCGACTTGAACTGCTGGAAGACGACGGCACTTCCCTGCGCTACCAGCGGGGCGAGGTGGCCATCACCCCGATTGTCTGCGCGGCTGATGCGGGCGGGCTGCGGATCGAGGTCGGTCCCGCGGCTGGAACCTGTCGCGGCGCCCCGGCGCAGCGGACGTGGAACCTGGAGGTGCGGGCCCTGGCGGCCGCGCCGAAGCGCGTGCTCTGCGGCCCGGAGACGCTCGCACGGGCCGATGGCGGCACGGCGGCGGGCGCCTGGTCGTGGGATGCGGTCAAGGGGATGCTGACGGTCTGCGGCCGGCCAACGGCCGCGGCGGCGGGTGTTGTGTTTCAGACAGGCTGAATTGATGTCTGCATTGCCGGTCCATTCTCCTCGTTGCCGGCCGCATTGGCAGCCGGCCTTCTTTGCGCCGCGCAGGGCGCGGCGGAAATGGGCCACAGGCTACGTGCGCCGCCGGAGGAGGTCAAGTCCGACGCGGATTTGGGGCCCGCGTCATGCCTTGTCAGAGTACCGTTCCCGTGCCACTATCCGCCGCCGGTCAGATGGGTGAGGCGAGGCGGATTCACGCTCTCTTGAGGTCGCAGAGAAAGAAGGAAAGGATCGAACTGATGGACATCACACCTTGTCGCCAACCCTGGAAGGGAACCATGACCGGCCGGGAGCGGTTCAACGCGCAGATGCACTACAAGCCGCTCGACCGCACCGTGAACATGGAGTTCGGCTACTGGGAGGAGAACTATCAGCTCTGGTCCATGTTCAAGAAGAACGGGATCAAGAACGAGTGGCAGGCCAACCGCTATTTCAGCTTCGACCGCGTCGACTCGCTGTGGTTGAACACGTGGATGCACCCGCCCTTCCCGTCGAAGGTCGTCGAGGAGACCGCAACCACGCGGATCATGATGAACGGCGACGGCCTGCTGGCCGAGGTGCCCAAGGACGGGCACGACACGATCCCGCACTACATCAAGGCCTCGATCGTCACGCCCGACGACTGGAAGAGGTGCAAGGAAGAGCGTTTCCGCCGGGACGACCCGGTCCGCAAGGTGGATGTTGAGTGGCTGAGGAAAGCGCACCCCGAGGACCGCGACTACCCGCTCGGCATTTACTGCGGCTCGATGATCGGGAATATCCGGAACGTGCTGACCTTCGAGGGGCTTGCGTACGCCTGCTACGACTACCCGGAGATGGTCGAGGACATGGTCGAGACGGCGTGCGTGCTGGTGGAGGACCTGCTGGACCAGGTTCTGCCGCACATCCAGTTCGACTATGCCGCCGGATGGGAGGATATCTGCTTCAAGAACGGCCCGATCGTCTCGCTCGATTTCTTCAACGGCGTGGTCGTCCCGCGCTATGAGCGCATCGGCCGGAAGCTGCGCAAGGCCGGGATCGACCTCTGGTACACCGACTGCGACGGCGACGTGCGGCCGCTGATTCCGGGCTTCCTCAAGGCCGGCATCAACTGCCTGTTCCCGTTTGAAGTCATGGGCGGCGGGCACCCGGCCGACCTGCTGAACGAGTTCGGCAAGGACCTCCGGATCATGGGCGGCTTCGACAAGATCCAGATGATCAAGGGCAAGGAGGCCATCAAGGCCTATATGAAAACGCTCGTGCCGCTCGTGGAGCGCGGCGGCTTCATCCCGTTCTGCGACCACCGCTGCCCGCCGGACGTGAAGGAAGAGGACTACCTCTATTATCTCGACCTGAAAGAGCGGACGTTTGGGATGAAGGGGTGAGGTCGATAGTGAAGAGCCCCATGCTGCCATCCGACCACCAGGCGGCCGTGCGGCGCGTGCTGGCCTTGGGGCGGGGCGGCGCCCCTGCCGCCTTGCCGGAACTGACCGCCATGTTGCGTACGCCTTCGAACGAGGTTCAACGTCTGGCGGTTTCGGCCATCGGCAAGTTGGCCGAGTTTGGCGCCGACGCGGAAGCGGCCGTAGCCGCGCTGGCGCCGCTGGCCATGAAGGCGCGGCACCCGCAGACGCAGCAGTACGCCATTCGCGCGCTGAAGAAATATGCCGGGGCAGCTCGGGCGCATGTGGGGGACCTGCGCGACCTGGCCCGCAACCCCGCTCAGCGCGACTACGTGCGCGCAGCGGCGGCCACTGCGGCCGATGTCATAGAGGAAGCTGCCGCGGATGCGTTGGCCGGCGTGAAGCACCGGTGTCAGCGGTGCGCCGCGCAGGCTTCCTCTGAAGAGGAAGGGAAACGATTGATTTCGGTGTATCCGCGCGACTTGCCGCAACTGGACGATTGGCTTTCGGCGAAGCTGCGGCTGTTCGGGTTTTGCACACAGCATTGACGCGCTTCGCTCGCCAATGTCGGATGCCAGGCATTGGCAAGCGACGCGAGTCAATGCGACATGTGGACGAAGAAAGGGAACAGATGACCCAAACGCCCCCCTCCAACCCCCGCGACCGCCTTCGCTTCGACGAAGCCTGGCGCTTCGCCTTCGGCCACGCCGCCGATCCGAAGCTCGACTTCAACTTCGGCATCGACCACGCGATTTTCACGAAAACCGGCATTTCCACCGGCGTGCTCAGCCCCAAGTTCGACGACGCCGGCTGGCGGCTGCTCGATCTGCCGCACGACTGGGCGGTGGAGCTGCCGTTCGACGAGTCGGCGGTCTTCCATCACGGCTTCAAGCCGGTGGGGCGGGGGTGCCCCGCCACCACCATCGGCTGGTACCGCAAGAGCTTCGAGATTCCGGCCGCCGATTCCGGCCGCCGCATCACCCTGGAATTCGACGGCGTCTTCCGGGACTGTTCCGCCTGGCTCAACGGCCATTACCTGGGCCGGAACGAGAGCGGCTACGGCAGCTTCCAGTACGACTGCACGGAG
>VGWJ01000065.1 GCA_016873635.1 Lentisphaerota bacterium
CAGGCAGTGGATAAAGAGGTTTTCGAGCCCGTGATCGCGGCCATTGCCCGGGCGGGCGGCGTCATGGTGGCGGTTGGCGAAGAGCATAAGGCGCCGTAATGGCGGCGCCACAATCGGAAAGGATAGGGACATATGGATGAGCAGAAACGCGAAGGGCTGACGACGGCCCCGGAGAAGTTAATGCGGAATTTCACCGCAAGCCGTTTTCTCCTGTGGATCGGCGCGGCGGTGGCGTTGCACGTGGTCTTCATCGGCCTGTTCTCCCTGGGCTACATCCGCGACACGTGGATTGATCCCGAGGGCGCGGCGTTGCGCAAGGCGGAGGCCGAAGCCGCCGCCAAAGCCGAACTGCAGCGGCAAAAAGCCCCGCCGCCCGCCCCGGCCGCCGGCCAGGCAAAAGGCGGCACCAACGAGACGGTGGCGCCCGCGACCAAGCCCGCTCCCGTGGTGACGAACGAGGAGGCGCTGCTCGAGGCCCGGAGGAACACGCCGGTCGTCCGGGCGATCACGGAGGCGCCCAAACCGGGCGAGATTCCCAGCCAGCCGGGCGATAGCGGGATCGACATCAACGACACGAACGTGAAATAACGCATGCGCGGCGGGAGACTCCAGGGCGGTTTCTGTCGGCCGGACGCGGACAGCCGGGAAGTGCTGCGGCTCTGCGTGCCGGCGGGCCTGCTGGCCGTGGTGGCCATCCTGCTGGCTGTCCGCCTGCCGTTGGACTACGGGACTTTTCTGGAAAACAACCCGGCGCTCGGACTCCCCCTGGCGTCTGAGCGCGTTCCCGGCCTGCTCAACATCGTCTCGATCTTCAGCGGATTCTGCGGAGCCTGGCTGTTGGCGGCCTTCCTGACCGGGTTCAGCCGGAAGCGAACCGCGTTGTCCATGCTCCGCAAGGGGTACCTGTCCGTGGCTGCCGGATTCCTGGTCTACGCCTACGCCGTTCTCACGGCCACGGGCGTCATTTTTGACCGGTCCCTCCCCGTGGGCGGCGTCAAGGCGGATTCCGTCCTGCTCTTCTACTGGCGCTGGCATTTGCTGTGGCCGGCGCTGGCGGCGCTGACGGTGGCCGCGCTGGGTTACGTGTGGGCGTGGCGGCGGGCGGCGTCTCGCGTCTTTGGGGGCGACCCGGAGAGAGGGCCCGCGGCCGGGGACCTCGTGCTGGAAAACCTGCGCACGCACGGCCGCGATCCGCGATTCCGCAAGAGTATGCTGCACAGCGCGACGCTGCACCTGCTCGTCATCGTTATCCTGCCGTTTCTCCTGCAGTTCTTGGGGTGCGTGGAGCCCTATCGCGTCCCCAAGGGCAGCGGCAACCCGGTCGTCGCCCTGGTCAAGGTCATCCCGCCCAAGCCCAAGAAGGAGAGGAAGAAGAAGTACATCGTCAATCCCAATTCCGCGATCTCGTTTCTGATTCCGCACCTCGACGATTCCATGCTGATGCAGAAGGTGGACGAAGACACGCAGGTGACGTATCAGGCCGACCCCAATCGCGTCTTCAACGCGCTGGGCACGGCGCAGGCCGGCAAGATGGGCGCCGGCGGCGGAAAGACCGGCGGCTGGCCGGACGGCATGGAGAACGCCAAGGTCCGGTTTATCCGGATGGAGTACAACGGACCCGGCTGGGACGACGGGATGGATCCCGTGAAGCGGGCGGATTTGAACTTCCTGGATACGTTCCACAAGCTCACCGGCTTCAAGGTGGCAACGACCCCGGAGAGCCATCCTGTCCGGCTCCTGAAGAAGTACCCGAAAGGGTATGCTCCGCCGTTTGTCTATATGACGGGGGACGGCGGGATCAACGTGCCGGCCGGCGAAATCCGGATCATGCGCGACTACTTGAACAACGGCGGCATGCTGTTCGCGGATTGCGGCAGCCCGCGCTGGGACCGCAGCTTCCGTGGCTTCGTTCAGCAACTGTTTCCTGGCGAGTCCTTGCTGGTGATCGCCGATGACGATCCCCTCTTCCAGGTTCCGTACGCCTTCCCCAACGGCGCCCCGCCCCTGTGGCATCACGGCGGCAATCGGGCCCTGGGCATCAAACACACTGGGCGATGGGTGCTTTTCTATCATCCCGGCGATATCAACGACGCCTGGAAGACCGGCCACTCCGGCTTGGATCCGAAACTCGCCGAAGGCGCTACGCAGATGGGCGTCAATATCGTCTACTACGCGTTTACGCACTACCTGGAACTGACGAAGAAGTATCGCTGATGATCCTCAAACTCTACAGCCTCTTCGGACTTGGCGGATTCCTGTCCGTCGCCGCGTGGGCGGCCGCGCTGGTCTTCTGCGCGTCGGGTTTGCTCGGCGCGCTCGTGGCGCGTCGCGGGCGTCGGCTCGTGCTGTCCGCGGCCGCCGCCCTGGCGGGGCTGCTCCTGGCGGAATGGACCGCGTCGCGCGTCGCCGAATACCGGCTCGACCGTGCCGACGAGATCCGCGCCGCGCGCGAGGCGCAGCAGCGCCTAACGGTTCGGGAAGAGGAACTTCGCCGCCAGAGCGGCGAGATTACCGTTCGGTTTGCGGAAGACGCGCCGGGCGACTCCGTTGCCGGAAGTCTGCCGTCTGCCGTGTCGCCGCCCGTGCCGGCGGCGGGCGATGAGCCCGAGTACCGGAAGCGCGGCAAGCAGCGGCGCGAGCAGGGAAGGCAGGATTCGACCAATGCCCCGGTGGCGGACCGGGCGCTGCGCGGCAGCGTTGGCGAGGAGGCCGTGCTGTCGCTCAAACTGCCCGACTATCTGCTGGCCAACCGGCTTTCGCGCGTGAACCGGCTGCTGGCGAGGCTGGTGTTCCTCGGGGTGATGGGCATGCTGGTCGGCGACTACCTCCGTCGTTTCAATGAGACGTTCGGCCCGCCGTTTCCGCTGCCGATCGCCGGACGGTGGGTGGATGGAGTCTCGCCGAAGTCGCACTCGGTTCTCTGGGTAGGAGCGGGGGCCGGGGATGTCAGGGGTCTCCTGGATGTCGTGGTCCGCAAGGGCGAATCGTTCGTGTACTTCGGGGATCGTGCCGTCGCGGGCGGCGGTGTCTTCCGGCGTCTGCGCGCCGGCCGGTACGGACTGTTTCCGTTGTCGTTGGTGGTCAGGGGCGAGGGCGGTATGAAGGCGGAGCCGGAGTTTCTGCTGGACGCCGCCTGGTTCGGCCGCCACGTCGTTCGCGTGGCTGCCGCCGCACGGCCGGCCGACCTGCTGGCCGAGATGGTGCGCGTGCTCGCGGAGCGCGCGGGGGTGCGCGCCAGGGCTCGCCGGACCCTGTGGCTCGTGTGGGACACGGGGGAGGCGCCGCCCGTCGGCCCGACGTCGCGCCTGCCGGCCTCGTGCCGCGAGACGAACAGCAAGTTCGTGCTCGTCACCGAGGCCCGGTCCCCCGCAGATTCCGCCGTCGGCTTTGATGAAGTCTGCCGGTTCGGCGCGGGGCAACATCTTGTGGAGGCGCCTATCCCACCTTCTGCGACGTGGTGCTGCCCAAGAGAGGCCAAGCGTCGGCGAAACCTCTGGCGCAACCTGGCCAGTCGGGGACTGCCGCCGCAGCACCCAGATGCGGAGGCGCGATGACGGCGCAGAAACACCGCTTCATTCCCGGCATCTACAACTACTGCGACTACTGGTGCGAGCGATGCGCGTTCACGCGCCGGTGCCGGAACTTCACCATGGGAGGCGAGATGGAGCGGGAAGCCCGTGGCGACCACCCGGTCGAAGACGCGACCAACGCGGCGTTCTGGAACGGGCTGGCCGAGAAACTGCGAGAGACGACAGTCTTCGGTCCCCGGGACCAATGGGCATCCGACTCCGACGACGACTTCGACGACGGACCGGACCCCGAATGGGAAGCGCGCGAGGCCGCCCACCAGGAGTCCGTCCGACAACACGCCCTCTGCCGCCTCGCGATGGAATACAAGCAGCAGGCCGATGCCTGGCTCAAGTCCTCGAACGCGGATCTGAAGGCGCATGCTCAGGGCCTGCTGGATGCTGCCAGGAGCCCGTTCACGCGGGACGACGTCGAAGAGGAAGCGCGCCAAATCGGGGAGATGATCGAGGTCGTCGCGTGGTATCACACGTTCATCCCGCCCAAGATGTCCCGCGCGGTCGGCGGGCTGCTGGAGCGGGACAGGGGGGACGGGCCCGCGGCGGACATCCTGCGCGAATCTCGTCTCCACGACGCGAACGGCTCCGGCAAGGTGACGCTGGTAGCCATCGAGCGCTCGATCGCCGCATGGCTGCGCCTGCGCGATATGCTCCCGGCCCACGAGTCGGCCATCTTGAACATGCTCGCGATGCTCGACCGCATGCGCCGCGGCATCCGCGCCACGCTGCCCGGCGCCGAGTCCTTCCGCCGTCCCGGCTTCGACGGCGAGCCGGTCCCCGAAGAAGAGGAGAGCAACCATGCGGATGTATGACCTTACGGGCAATTCCTCCCCGCGATGCTCGACCCCGCGCATGAAGAGCACCAGTCAATGCGGGAATGGTTCGGCGGCGACTTCGATCCCGAGACCTTCGCCCTGAACGCCGTCAATGCGGCCCTCAAGCGCCTGTAGAGAGCCCGTTCCTGTTGCTGAAAATGGCTGGCGCCCGCCGCATTCTGCCCCACGGAACTGCGGGTGCCCGCTACCCCGTTTGTTCTGTGCCGAGTACTGACTGGTACAGGCACTTCAGACTGGACACGGATAACTCGAGCGAGAAAGGCCAGGAATTTCCAGCAAAATGAGCTGTTCTGTCCCGAGTGTGAATTGGCTCCGCGGGCAGGGCTCGAACCTGCAACCTAGTGGTTAACAGCCACCCGCTCTACCATTGAGCTACCGCGGAACGTGGCGAACAGACGGGCATGTGATAGGGCATCGCCGCGGGGAAATCAAGTGGAATACCGCAACGGGCCAACGGGACGCAACAATGGAACAATGGACCCGCCCTTGCAAAGAGCGGCGGCTTTGCTATCCTGAATCCTTGGCGCGGCAAGCCGTGCGCCGCGGAAAGGGCGGGGGCCGGACATGAAAGAGAAACTGGTATCGGTCGGCGTCGTGGGCTGCGGCTACTGGGGCCCCAACCTGGTGCGCAATTTCCGGAACGCGCCCGCCTGCCTGGCGGGCGCGGTCTGCGACCTCGATCAGAAGCGGCTGCAGCACGTCAAGAAGCTCTACCCGGACGTCAAGACCACGACGTCCTTCAGCGACATTGTGAGCGATCCGGACATTCACGCCGTGGCCGTGGCTACGCCCGTGCGGCTGCACCACGAAATCGGCATGGCCGCCCTCGACGCGGGCAAGCACGTCTTCGTCGAGAAGCCCATGGCCTCTTCCGCCGCGCAGTGCCGCGAGCTGGTGGCCCTGGCCGCCGAGAAGAACCTGACGCTCATGGTCGGCCACACGTTCCTGTACTCCTCCCCCGTGCGCAAGATCAAGGAGATCGTGGATTCCGGCGACATCGGCAAGCTGCTGTACGTCAGCTCGCGCCGCCTGAACCTGGGCCTGTTCCAGACCGACATCAACGTGGTCTGGGACCTCATGCCGCACGATATCTCGATCATCCTCTACTTGATGGGTCAGCCTCCGGTTTCGCTCAACTGCCAGGGCAGCGCCAACATCAACCCCAGGATCGAGGACGTCGCGACGCTGACCATGAAGTTCCCGAACGGCGGCTTCGCCTCGATCCACGGAAGCTGGCTGGATCCGAAGAAGGTGCGCGACATGACCATCGTGGGCTCCCGGCGCATGATCTACTACGACGACATCGAGCCGCTGCAGAAGATCAAGATCTACGACGCGCGCGTCGAGACGCCGCCGCATTTCGACAACTTCACGGAGTTCCAGTACGCCTACCACTATGGCGACATGTACGCCCCGCGGCTCGACCAGCAGGAGCCGCTGGCGGTGCAGTGCCGGCACTTTCTGGACTGCATCCGCAGCGGCGACGAGCCCATGACCTCCGGGCGCAGGGGTTTGGAGCTCGTGGAGATCCTGGAGGCGGCGTCGGAATCCCTGGGCGCCGGCGGCGCCAGCGTCGGGCTGGAGCGGACCGCTCTCAAGGCGCCGCGCGCCGGCCGCGGGTGATCGCATGACCGGAATGAGAACGGACGCTTCAGCGCTGACGCGCATCGCGCCGGACGTCAAGCTGGGCAGGGACGTCAGGATCCAGCCCTTCACCAACCTCTACGGCTGCGAGATCGGCGACGAGACCAAGATCGGGACGTTCGTGGAGGTGCAGAAGAAGGCCCGCGTGGGCCGGCGCTGCAAGATATCCAGCCACACGTTCATCTGCGAAGGCGTGACCATCGAGGACGAAGTCTTCGTCGGGCACGGCGTCGTGTTCACGAACGACCGTTATCCGCGCGCGACGACCGACGGCGCGCTGCAGACCGAAGCCGACTGGAAATGCGAGCCCACGCGCGTCTGCCGCGGGGCTTCGATCGGCTCGGGCGCTACGCTGCTGTGCGGGGTCACGGTGGGGGAGAAGGCGATCGTCGGCGCGGGCAGCGTGGTCACGCGCGACGTTCCGCCCCGCGCGATCGTGGCGGGCAATCCGGCCCGCGTGCTGCGCGCGGTTCCGGCGGAGTCCGGCTGAGCCGCAAGTCGCGGCCGCATTTGAGGTCCGGCGAAGGCGGGCTACGTCGCTTCAATGCTCCCGTTCACGAGCCTTATCTCGCCCGCATCGTCGCCGTTCGCGCTCCCGGCCCGCGCGCGGTCGCGCCACCAGCGGGCGACTTCGCGCGGCAGGGCGTGCCAGTAGCCGCCGCGGCTCCTGACGGCGTCGAGGAATTCCGCGTAGACCCGCTCCGTGCCGTCGCGCAGGAGGTAGTCCGGGTGCACGGCCATCAGCGCCAGGCCGCGATGCCGCTCCAGGAAGTCCAGCTTGCGCAGCCAGACCTGCGGGTCCTTCGCGCGCAGGAAGCCGGTCAGCGTGGAGTCCTGGACCAGCGTGTAGGGCAGCTCCACGAAGCGCCCCATGAAAAAGGGCCAGACGCTCATTACGCCCCCCGGAATCGGCTCGAAGGGGTCCGTATCGAAGAACGACAGGTCGTACTCGATGTTCAGAACCTGCATCCATTCGGGATGGCGCAGCGTAAGGGGCGACCGGAAGCCGACCGCGCCCAGACGGTCCAGCCAGGCGTTGATCCGCTGCGCGCGCCGCATGAACAGCTCGCGCGAGTCGAAGAGGCGGCCGTCGTGTCTCAGGCCGTGCGCGCCGATCTCGAAGCCCCGCGCGCGCAGCTCCGCGATCAATCCGTGATCGAGCGGGTACGACTCGAGCACGAAATTGAAGACGGCCCGGAATCCGAAACGTTCGTCGATATCGGCCAGCCGCCGCACGGCGGCCTGGCCCGCGGCCGATTCGATGTCATGCGTCAGGACGAACGCGAAGCGCGCGTTGCCGGGCCAGAGCCTCCGGTACGCGCAGCGCGCGAGCCCGGCCGCGGCCATGGCCCGCGCCGCCGCCTCCCACACGAAGCGGGCGTAGCGGGGCTCGACGGGCCACTCCAGGCCCGGGGCGCGGGAACGTTGATAGACGCGCCGCAGAAGGGGAATGACCAAACGCGGCAGGGCGGGTTTGATGCGGTAGTACGCGCGTTTGGCCGGGCTCAGGCGCCAGTGGTCCGGGCCGAACTGGCCCTCGCCCAGGACCAGTTCCAGCAGTTCCGCGATGTCGCCCGCGGGCAGCCGCAGGCCGGCCGCTTCCATGGCGGGCCGCAACGCCGCCTCCCAGTGCCCGGGTGCGGGGCCGGACGCGAGGCCCCAGAACTGCGCCGGCCCGTTGGAGTCGTACAGATTCACCGCGTCACTCCTCCCGCCGGCGCTTGTATACGGGCTAGCCCCGCCGGGACCGAGCCTTTTCGTACGCCTGCAAGAGCTTCTCCTGCTGGCGTTCCCAGCACAGGTGCTCCAGCACCCGCGCGCGGCCCGCCGCGCCCATGCGGCGCCGGAGGTCCGGATCGTCCACCAGCCGCACGATCGCCGCGGCGAGCTGCGCGACGTTGCCCGGCTCGACGTAGAGCGCCGCGTCCTGCGCCGTATAGCGCGTCTCCGTCAGGTCCGTAGCCACCAGCGGCTTGCCCATGGCCATGTATTCGCCCACCTTGACGAAGGTCGACAGGGCGTTGAGCGGCGTATTGGGCTCGGGCGAGACCAGCACGTCCGCCGTGCACATGTACTGGCGCAGCCGCAGCCTGTCGTGAATCAGTCCGGGCATGTCCACCAGGTCCTCGAGCCGCCATTGCCTGACCGCGGCGAGCGCCTCGTCGCGCGCCGCGCCGTCGCCGACCAGGGCGAAGAAGATGTCGCGCCGGCCCATCTCGTGCGCGATCCGGCGGATCGCCGCCACCAGTTCGGTCACGCCGTCCTCCTCGCCCATCACGCCCACGTAGCACGCCATGCAGGCGTGCCCGCGTTTGAGCTCCGGCAGGGGGGGCACGGGCGCGAAGTCTTCCGCCCTGGGCCCGTTGCGCATGACCATGATGCGGCCTTCCGGCACGCCGTTGCGGGAGACCGCCGTGCGGCGGTAGGATTCGTTCGTGGTGATGACCACGTTTGCCGAGCGCGCCGTGAGCCATTCCGTCACGCGCGCCGCGGCGTAGAACAGACTCCCCGTCAACCCGCCGTAGCGCCCCCTGACCATTTCGGGAAAAAGGTCGTGCTGGTCGAAGACGACGCCGGCGCCGAGCAGGCGGTAGAAGAGCGCCAGCGGAAAGAAGATGTCCGGCGGATTGCAGAACTGCAGCACGTCAAACCGCGTCCGGCGCCATATGCGCCAGGTCAGCCGCGCGATCCGCGTGAAAGCCCCGACGTACTCGGCCAGGTAGTCGCCGATGCCCCGTGCGGCAAAGGCCAGGGGGAAACGGCAGACCGTGACGCCGTTGAAGTCCTCTTCGCGCCACGGCTGCCGCGCGGCCGCGCCGCGTCTCCCCGCGGGCGCCGGATCGGGGCAGATCACGATGGTGCGCCAGCCGGCGTCGCGCAGCGTCGCCGCTTCGTACGTCACGCGCGTGTCCAGCGGCACGTAGCTGTTCTCCACGACGATGACCGCCGTGCCGCGCGCGGGGCGTGCCGGTCCGGCGTCGGATCCGGCATTCATTGCGAGGCCCTCCTTCGCAGAAGGCGGTCGATCTGCTCGCGGCGCAGGAACCGCGCGACCTCGGGCGGCGCCTGGCGCGGCTCGCGCCGCAGGGCGCCGCTGAAATATCCCGCCAGGACGGCCAGGGCCCCGGCCACGCACGGCGGCTGCGCGGCGGCGGGGACGCTGCGCGCAAGCACGAACAGGGGATGGTAGCCGATGACGTAGTTCTGCCGCCCGAGCCGGAAGCGCGCCCGCAGGGCGCCGTGCGCTTCGGCGCCGGTGGGGCGGTGATGGTAGGCGGTAACCTCCGGGAACGTGCGCACGCGCCAGCCGTACATGCGCGCCATGGTTTCGGCCAGGCAGTCGATGCCGCCGTAAGTCAGCTCCCGGTAGCCTTGAATCTGCTCGAAACATGCCCGGCGGAACGTCTGCACGGGTCCGCGCA
Organism: Lentisphaerota bacterium; assembly: GCA_016873635.1. Lineage (GTDB taxonomy): Bacteria > Verrucomicrobiota > Kiritimatiellia > UBA8416 > VGWJ01 > VGWJ01. The sequence continues at coordinate 9,487 of VGWJ01000065.1, forward strand.
CGCTCCACTTTTCGCTCATGGGGCGGCGGACGAAGCCGCCGCGCCACGCGTCCAGCACGCGGCCGCCGCCGACGCCCAGGCGCGGGTCGCGCTCGAATTCGGGAAGCAGGGCGGCGTAGTAGTGTGCGCCGAAGGACACGTCGGCGTCGAGGATGCCGAGGTATTCCCAGGGCGACGCGTTCAGCCGGCGCCAGGCGCTGTTCACGGCGCGGGCCTTGGAGCCGAAGCTCCGCGCGCCGCCGCTTTCCGCCCGCACAAGCTCGATCCACGGACTGCGCGCGGCGTGGCCGCGCACGATTTCTTCGGTGCGGTCGGTGGAGCCGTCGCTGACCACCACCCAGCGCGCGGGTCGGACCGTCTGCGCCTCAACGGCGCACAGGGTCTTTTCGATGTACGACTCCTCGTTGCGCGCGGCTGTGATCAGTGCGTACATGGGCGAGGCAAACGGGCGCCGTCGCGTCTCCGGAGCCGGCCGTCCCCGGCCGGCGTCTCAGGCTCCCGAGCCGGTATTCTCCCGGGCCGCGCCTTCGCCCTGTCTTCCGCGCCGCCCGTTGCCCCAGAGCAGTTCGTTCAGCACCGCCAGGGGCGTCCGTATCAGGATCCGGAGATCCATCCAGGGCGACATGTTCCGGGCGTAGTAGATGTCCAGGCGGGCCATCTCCTTGAAAGAAAGGCGGTTCATGCCGCTGACCTGCCACAGGCCCGTCATGCCGGGCACCGCGTCCAGCCGGCCGTGGTGCCAGCGCTGGTAGACTTCGACCTCATACGGAATGGGCGGACGCGGGCCGACCAGGCTCATTTCGCCGCGCAGCACGTTGGCCAGCTGCGGCAGCTCGTCGATGCCGGTCTTGCGCAGGAACCGGCCGAACGACGTCACGCGCTTCTCCTCTTCCTCCTTGACGGGCACCATGGGCTCCTCGCTGGCGTCGTCCTGGATCAGCTTGCGCATGGCTTCGCGATGGGTGCTGGCCTTGCTTTCGCTCATGGTCCGGAACTTCAGCATCATGAACGGGCGTCCGAGGTACCCCACCCGCTCCTGCCGGAAGAGCGCGCTCTCGCGGCTGGAGAGCCTGAGGCCCAGGAAGGCCAGGAGCATGACCGGCGCCGACAGCACCAGCGCCAGCAGCGAGACGGCGACGTCCACGCCGCGCTTCCAGCGCGGCAGGCCCCGGGCGGATACGGCCGGCCGCAGCTCGATGCCGGGCAGCGTTTCGTATTCGACGGTGATCGTGCCGGGCAGGAAGCCGATCTTCTGCAGGCAGATCTCGGGGCACGGTCCGTCGCAGGGCACGCCGTCAACGTTGTTTCCCTCGGCGCAATGCAGCGCTCCGTGATGCCCGCCGTGCGCCCCCGCCGGATGCCAGTTGGCGCCGTTGCGTTTGAACTGGGCCGGGAAAGTCTGGACGATGATGCGCCGCGGCGGGCGCATCTTCTCGCCGATGCGGCGGCAGATTTCGTTGCCGAAACTCAGCGCGGAGCACACCAGGCACGAGTCCAGGATCACCGCCAGGTGGCCCCGGTCGAACCACCCCATGAAATCCGTCGCGCGCATGCGCGCCGGAACAAGGGTCGAAAGCTCGCCGGCCAGGGCGTTGCCGCGCGCCGACCGTGGCACCTCGAACATGACCACGGAGAAGACCTGCTCGGTACGGTCGGAGCGCGCCCGCTCGCGGAGCAGCTCCTCGCGGAACGCGGCGCTTGTGGCGGCCTGTTCCTGGCGTCGTCCCTTTCGCGCCGGCGTCTGGGGCGCCTGCTCCGGACCGGTTTCAGCGCTCATCTTGCGGGCTTCCTTTCGGGCAGCAGGCGTTCAAGGCCTTCGGGCACCGATCCGGGGTACAGGTGGACCTGCGTGGGGACATCGTCTGAGCTGACGCCCTCGTCGCGGCACACTGCCGCCGCCAGGCGCGAGGCGGGGTCGCGCCGGCAATCGTAGAGTATGGCGCCGAGCAGGGACGTGCCGGACAGCCATCCGATGTGGTCGGTCGCACGGGCCCGGCTGCTGGCGGCTTCGGCCACGGCCCAGCGCGCGGCGCCGGACAGGCGCGTCAGGTCCATGATCATCAGCGTGAACGCGCGGCCCGTGCGGTCCGAACGCGCATAGTGGCGCGTGAGGGCCCGCTCGAATTCCGCGACGCTGCCGACCACTCCCGCACCCCCCTTCGGCACGCTGTCGCGCGCGATGGTCGTGCTCTCGGTCCGGCGTATCAACATGCGTTTGAGCACGATCGTTTTCCCAAGATCGCAACCGCTTTTATTGCTTTTCTCCGACTCTGCTTGCCGGCTTCATATTTAAGCGCCTTTACGTCCGGAATCAAGCGGACAATTGGCGTTGCGGCGGCCGCCGGAGTTTGGGAGTGTGTGGGCGCGTGAGTGCGCGCGCCTCCGCCGCGGCGGGCGACGCGTGCGGAGGGAAAGCGGGCCATGTGCGGGATTGCGGGAGTCTTTGCCCCCGACAAACCGGAGCTGATCGCGCCCGCGCGCCTGGCGCGGATGATCGCCGCGCTCAGGCACCGCGGGCCGGACCAGTGCGGCATGTACCTGGACGACGCCGCCGGCCTGGCCCACGCGCGGCTGAGCATCATCGACCTCCGCGGCGGCGCGCAGCCCATTCACAACGAGGACGAGACGCTGTGGATCACCTACAACGGCGAGATCTTCAACTACGTGGAGCTGCGCGCGGAGCTCGTCGAGCGGGGGCACCGTTTCTACACCACCAGCGACACCGAGGTGCTGGTTCATCTCTTCGAGGATCTCGGGCCGCGCTGCCTGGAGAGGCTCAACGGCGAGTTCGCCTTCGCGCTGTGGGATGCGCGCCGCAGGAGCCTCTTCCTGGCGCGCGACCGTCCGGGCATCCGGCCGCTCTACTATTGCGCAACGGGAGGCGCGCTGCTGTTCGCGTCGGAAGCGAAGGCCATCTTCACCCAGGCGGAGGCGCGGCGGGAGATCGACCCGGCCGCGCTGCACCAGGTCTTCACCTTCTGGACCACGCTGCCGGGCGCAAGCATGTTCGCCGGCGTGCGCGAGCTGCCTCCCGGCCACGCCATGACCGTTGACGCCTCCGGGGCGCGCGTCGCGCGCTACTGGGATGTGCCTTTCGTTCCGCCGGAGGAGCAGACCGCGGCCGCGCCCGGCGCGCTGCGCGAAGAGGCGCTGCGCCTCCTGCAGGACGCCGTGCGCATCCGCCTGCGCGCGGACGTGCCGGTGGGCAGCTACGTCAGCGGGGGCCTCGATTCCTCGGGGGTCACGGCGCTCGTCGTGCGCAACAAGGGCCGCGACGTGACCACCTTCGGCATCCGTTTCGCCGAGACGGCTTTCGACGAGGGCGACCACCAGCGGCGCGCGGCGGCGTTTCTGGGAACGCGGCATACCGAGATGCCGGCGACCAACGCGGCGATCGCGGCGGCGCTGCCGGACGTGGTCTGGCACGCCGAGAAAGCCCTGCTGCGCACGGCGCCCGTGCCCCTGTACCTGCTTTCGCGGCGCGTGCGCGAGGCGGGGCTGAAGGTGGTGCTCACGGGCGAGGGCGCCGACGAAGTCTTCGGCGGATACAACATTTTCCGCGAGGCCAAGGTGCGCCGCTTCTGGGCGCGCCGCCCGGGTTCCCGGGCGCGGCCGCGGCTGCTCGAGAAGCTCTATCCCTACGTGTTCCGCGATCCGCGCGCGCGCGCGACCCTGGGCGCGTTCTTCGGGCGCGGCCTGGACCGTCCGGACGACCCGCTCTTTTCGCACATCGTGCGCTGGGAAAACACGGCCCGCCTGAAGACGTTCTTCAGCGACGCGGTGCGGGGCGCGGCGGACACGGCCGCGGACTACGCGGCCGTGCGGGCGAGCCTGCCCGCCGGGTTCGACCGCTGGGACTACCTGGCCAAGGCCCAGTACCTGGAGATGATGGTCTTCCTGGGCAGCTACCTGCTGTCGTCCCAGGGCGATCGCGTGGCCATGGCCCACGCCGTGGAAATCCGGCTGCCTTACCTCGACTGCCGCCTCGTCGAGCTGATGAGCCGCGTTCCGCCGCAATGGAAGATCCGCGGCCTGAACGAGAAGTACCTGTTGAAGAAAGTGTTCGAGGGCATCCTGCCTCCCGAAATCGCGCGCCGCGAGAAGCAGCCCTACCGCGCGCCGATCAAGGCGGCGCTGCTGACGCCGCCCGCGGCCGAGCGCACGCTGGACGCCCTTTCCGGCGCCGCGCTGCGCCGCGCGGGCATTTTCGACGAGCGCAAGGTTGCGCGCCTGCTCGCGAAACTGCAGAATGCCTCCGAGCCGGGCGAGTTCGACAACATGGCGCTGGTCGGCATTCTCACCACGCAATTGCTGTACGAGCGTTTCGTGGAAGGATGGCGCGCCCCGGACGGCGCGCAAGTGAAGCCCGACCTGATGATCGACCGGCGCGCCGGAGCCTCGGGCGAAGGCGGCCGGCCCCGCCTGCCCCCGGCGCGGCAACGGCGCGTCCCGGAGACAAGCGATGATGGAATTCGATCCTGTTCTGGTGCATGAGTGGCTGGCGCGATCGGCGCGCCGTTTTCCGGACAAGCACGCGCTGGTCTGCGGCGAAGAACGCTGCACCTACGCGGAACTGGACCGGCGCAGCGACGGCCTCGCGGCCGGGCTGCCGGCGCTGGGCGTGGCGCGCGGCGACCGCGTGGTGGTCTTCCTGGACAACTCGATCGAAACGGTCGTGTCGCTGTACGGCATCCTCAAGGCCGGCGGAGCGTTCGTGGTCGTCAACGGCGGGCTCAAGGTGCCCAAACTGGCGCACATTATCAGGGATTCCGGAGCGGCGTGCCTGATCGCGCACGCCGGCAAGGCCCGCGTCGTCGAGGAAGCGCTGGAGGCGGCCGGGGCCGGCGTTCCGGCCGTGTGGATCGGCGACGCCGGCCGGCTTCCGGCCGGCCTGCGGGCGCGGGCCGCGGAGTGGGACGCGCTGACGGCCGGGGATGCCGCCCGGAGCGCGGACGGCTTTCCGCGCTGCATCGACGTGGACCTCGCGGCGCTGATCTACACTTCGGGGTCGACCGGCGAGCCCAAGGGCGTGATGAGCACCCACCACAACATGGTCGCGGCCGCGCGCAGCATCATCCAGTACCTCGGCAACGAGGCGGACGACGTCATCATCGACGTGCTGCCGCTGTCTTTCGACTACGGCCTGTACCAGGTGCTCATGGCGGTGATGTTCGGCGGCACCGTGGTGATCGAGAAGTCGTTCATGTACCTGCACGCGGTCCTGCGCCGCCTGGCCGCGGAGCGCGTCACCGGCTTTCCGATCGTGCCCACCGTGGCCGCGCTGCTGCTGCGGCTGGAGAATATCCGCGACTACGACTTTGGCTCGCTGCGCTACATCACCAACACGGGAGCGGCGCTGCCCGTGCACCACATCCGGCGCCTGCGCGAGCTCTTCCCGCGCGTGCGGCTCTACTCGATGTTCGGGCTGACGGAATGCAAGCGCGTGTGCTACATGCCGCCCGAGCGCCTGGACGCCAAGCCGGGCGCGGTGGGACGCGCCATGCCGAACTGCGAGGCCTGGGTGGAGGACGCCGGAGGGCGCAGGCTTCCCGCCGGCGCGACGGGCGAGCTGGTCGTGCGGGGGTCGAACGTGATGCAGGGCTACTGGAACGATCCGGCGCAGACCGCCGCGCGCTACGCGCCGGGCGTTTACCCGTCGGACCGGCGGCTGCGGTCGGGCGACCGCGTGCGCATGGACGAGGAGGGCTTCATCACGTTCCTGGGGCGGGAAGACGACATGATCAAGAGCCAGGGCGAACGCATCAGCCCGCGCGAGATCGAGACGATCGTGCTGTCCATGGACGGCGTCTCCGAAGCCGTCGTGCTCGGCGTGCCCGATGAGGTGCTGGGTCAGGCCGTGAAGCTGTTCGTGGTGCCGCTGCGCGGCTGCGCGGTAACCGGGCAGGACGTGCTGCGGCACTGCAAAGGCAGGATGGAGCCCTTCATGGTGCCCAGGTTCGTGGAAATCCGCGACGACCTGCCCCGCACGCCGAACGGCAAGATAGACAAGAAGGCGCTGGCCGCGGGGTAGCCCCGACGCCCGATGTGGGTTTCGCGCCTTGCGTGGCTAACCCTAGAAAGAGCAGTTCGGCCGCGAAGCGGCTGAACTGCTCTCTGTAGGCTGACCTGACTTCCAAGGCCGATTCCTGTCTGCGCGTCGGGCGTTGAGTGGCGGGCCGCGTCAATCGCCGACCAGCAGCGGCGGGGCGAGCAGGTATTCGGCGGCGCGGCGCTTGGCCTCGATATCGCGGTATACGCGCTCGACCTGCTCCGGCGTGAGGCCCGCGGCCGGGGCGACTTCCGCGGCGGAGTAGCCGTTGTTCAGGCCGCACAGGCACAGGTCCATCCCGGCGTAGGGCAGCGCGAAGTAGAATTCCTCCTGCGTCTGCGGCATGGAGTAGGTGTCGGTGGTCGGCGGGCGCGACCGGATTTCCTCCGGAATGCCCAGGAACTCCGCCAGCGCGTAGACCTGCGTCTTGTAGAGGTGCGCGATCGGCTTCACGTCGGCGGCGCCGTCGCCCTGCTTGACGAAGAAGCCCTGCTCGTATTCGAGCCGGTTCGGCGTGCCGGCCACGGCGTAGTTCAGACGGTCCGCGTGGTGATACTCCAGCGTCTTGCGCGTGCGCTGCTTGAAGTTCGTGGCGGCGACGATGCCGAGGTAGGCTTCCGGCGTGAGACGCGCCCGGGCGGTTTCGCCCGCGGGCGAGCGCACGACGACCGAAAAGAGGCGGTAGCGCTCGCCCTCCAGCACGCCGGGCAGCGCGATCTTGCAGGTGTAGCCCGGTCCGTAGGCCGGGATCACGGCGCGGATGGCCGCGTCGCGCCGCCGGTAGCAGCCGAAAGCCTCCAGGATCGGTGTGATGTCCTCCTCGGCGTGCGGCACGTCCAGGTGCGACACGATCAGGCGGCTGAGGGCCAGCGTCTCGGCGGAGGAATCGCGCTCGGGCATGAGCAGGCCGAAGACCCTCTCGCGGCCGAGCGCCCTGACGCACAGCGCGCCGACCACGCTGCTGTCGACGCCGCCGGAGAGCGCCACGACCAGGCCCTGCCGGTGGAACCCGCGGACCCGGGCGCGCAGCGCCCGCACGATACGCTCCGTTTCCGCCGCGCAGTCGAGATCGAGGAGGGCGGGGGAAAAGACGGGGGCTTCCGGAGACCGCCCTTCGCGCGCCTTTTCTTGCAGGTGTGGCATTTCTTTCCCGGCTTGCCCGCGCCCGGCCGCCGTCGCGCCGAAGCGGCGCTATGGCGCGCCGCCAAGGCGGAAGGTCGCGGGCCGCCTTTCAGAGTCGCGCAACGCCCCGGGGGTCAATCGCCGCCCGCCGCGGCGGTCTTGCGCGCCACGAATTGCGCGACCCGGGCCAGGCTGTCCAGGTTCTCGGGGACGAGCTCGTCGTCCGCGACGCTGACCCCGAAGCGCTCTTCCAGAAAAG
>VGWJ01000066.1 GCA_016873635.1 Lentisphaerota bacterium
AACATCTGCCCGCTTGGTGCCGGTTGGCTCGGCGGGATGGGGTGGCGTTGTCGCCACAACTCCCACAGGGTCTCGGGGTTACAGGGTCTCGCAGGTCTCGGGGTTAGGTCTCTAATTTGCTAGTTAGCGCCCGTCGGTGTTCTTCCATCTCGGATACTCCACTCGCAGCTTACGCGCCATCCCCCATTCCTGGCAACAACCACCCCCGCGCGCAAGCCGCTATTTAGCTAATTAGAGACCTAACCCCGAAGGTCACGGATTGAGAACACGGACCAGTCTCCGCACGACTTCACGCGCCTTGCCTCCCACGCATTCCGCGCCCCCTCGCGGCCATTGCCACGCGCGACCGTGCACCCCACGCCAGAATCACCCCCGCCGCCGGAACCAGGCGTAACCAGTTGAGCGCGAGGTTCATGGAAATCCAGCCGGAGACGGCCATGCCCAGAGCCAGGGTGAGGGTCGGAACGCCAAAACTGATTCCGGGTCGCGGATTGCGGGTTGCGGATTGCAGAAGAAGGCGCCGGAGAAGCCAACCGAGCGCCAGGCCGCAGACGACGTTGTGCAGCGGATTCAGGATCCATGCCGGAAAAAGAACGGCAGCGACGTAGTTGACGGCGGCAGCCGCCAGGATCAACGCCTCCCACCGGCGGGCGGACACGTTCAGCGACGCGCCGGCAGCGGCCGCGAGCATGAGCGCGGCCATGTGAACGCCCCAGGCCGTGACCACGCCGTAGTCGTAGATGACCGCGGAGAAGTCCATGGCGAGGAGGAAGAGGAGAAAGGATAACCCACCCCGCCCGCCTTCGGCGGGCACCCCTCCCAGGAGGGGATCTTGGGAGAATCCGCCTTCGGCGGGCACCCCTCCCAGGAGGGGATCTCGGGAGAATCCGCCTTCGGCAACCGGCGGCGCCACCCCGGACCGTTCCGGGTCCCCTCCCGCGAGGGGCGCCGCGTCAGCGGCGGCAGGGCTGGTCAGCATCGCCGCCAGCGCGATCACCGCCGCGCACCACAGCAGGGGAATCAACGGATAGGCCGCCGCGCACAGCCAGACCGGAGCAAGCGCGGCAACGGCAATAATCAGAGCCCACGGCACGGCCGGCTTGCCTTCAGGCTGCGCCTCAGCGCCTCCGGCCGGCATCCGAACCGCCCGCGCCCCGTGATGGGCCGCCAGCAACGACCACAATCCCGCCGTGAAAAGCAATCCGGCATGCCATGCCGAACGCCCGTCATGGTATCCCATGTGAAACGGCCGATAAGCCCAGGCCAGAAACAGGCCGGCCGCCGTCATTACCCACCCGGGCAACGACCATTCGTCCCCCGCCCTTTTGAGCCGCCGGTGCGCGAGGATCAGTACCGCCGCCGAAATCAGGACAATGTAACCGGCCGCGGTGAGGAAGCTCATGCCGTATACCGACAATGCGATGACCGCCGCCGGCACGCAGGCGAGCGGAAACTGCAGCACCGCCGACCAGGCCAGGACGGCGGCAAGCGGCGGCAAAGCGCCGCGCGGGCGGGTCATTCCGGAATCCGGGTTCCGGGTTTCGTCGTCTCCGGTCTTGTCGGCGTGCATCACTCTCCCCGCGGTCCGTCTTCATCCCCCGCCCGCAGCGGCGTCGACCGCACCGGGTCCGGGATTCCGTCGCCGTCATCGTCGTGCGTGTAGGCCACGATCCGGCCGTCCGCCACGTACACGACCCTGTATCCCCGGCGGGCATCCTTGCCGCCGCCGTACGCGCTTCGCGGCGACTGTCCCACGGCCGTGGTGACGACGAACTTCGTGCCGGCGAAGTCGGCGGCGTCTTCGCGCCGGCGTCCTTCGCGATCGTAGACCGCATCGGCGTGACGGTGCCCCGAGAAGACGGCGGCCGTGCCGCCGCCGGCCAGGAACCCCGCCGTCTTCAGCCGCCGCGCGGCAACGGACTCGCGGCCGAAAAGCGGATGATGGAGCTGAACCAGGCAGGGGCGCGAGGGAGGTTCCGGCGGCCACGCGTTCCGCCCCCCGTCCCCGGCGGCAGCGAGCGAATTGTCGGGGCTGTTTCCGCCTGCGGAAGACGGGCAATGCCGTTGCAGCCATCGGAACTGTGAGGCGGTCAGTTGGTCCCGGCCGTGCGCGGTATCGAGCGATACGATCCGCCAGCGGCCGAAGTCCGTCGCGTGGTACGGCCGGCCCATCGCGGTCAGGTAGCCCGCCCACCCCTTGCGGTCGTGGTTGCCGGGGCAGCAGATCACCGGCGCCCGGATCCCGAGCAGCAGCACGTACATCGCCGCGTACTCGCTCCAGCGGCCCATGTCGCAGGTGTCGCCGGAGAGCAGAACAAAGGCCGGCTTCAGGTCGTTTATCTCGTCTACGGTGTTCCTGAAGCGCGCGGCGACGGACGGGTCCGCGGCCGATATTCCGAGGTCGGTGATATGCACGAACCGGAATCGCTCCGGCAGTTGCCGGGCCAGAAAGACGGCGTTCGGCCGGAACGCGCCGCCTCGGCCCGCGCCGACGCGCAGGCCGTACGCGCCCGGCGGAACCTCGGCCGGAACCGTGCAGTCAAGGACGGCGCGCGAACCGCGCAGGGAGACGCCGCGCACCGCGAGCGGGTGAACGCTTTCCCCGGCCGTAAGCCTGGCCGCGCGGACAAAGGGCCCCGGCCACGGGACCGGAAGGCGCACCTCGACCGTCAGCGGGTCGCCCGGCGCGAGCATGGCCGGGCTGCCGCAGCGGGGGAACTCGATCGAGCAGGGCTGGCCGAGCAGCGCAAGCAGCGCGCAGGCCGCGGCCGCGAGGACGGCCGTCGCGGTTCTGCAAACCGGAACCATGCGCACCATATCGCAAACCGCGCCGCGTCTGTCACGCGGTCTTTCTGCTGGCCAATCGCGCGGCGAGCCGCTAGCCTGTGTTTCTATCTCCAATCAGATGCAGCGTTTCAGCACACATGTCCGATGGTTTGCGCGCGCCGCCCTGGCGGCCGCCGCGCTGTCAGGCGCGGGCTGCGCCTCCGTCCGCAACGCGCCGTCCGCCCTCATCAGCAGCCTCATGACCCAGTCCGACCCGCTGATCGTCGAAGCCGGCACGCCGGCCTACCTCCTGCTGATGGACGCCCTGGTTGAGTCTTCGCCCGGCAGCGCGCGCCTGCTTCTGGCGTCGTCCGACGCCAATACGGCTTACGCGGCGGCCTTCCTGAACGGCGTTAGCCAGGAACGCGCGCGGCTCATGTACGCCAAGGCCCGCGACTACGCCCTGCGCGTGTTGCGCGGGCGGCGCGTTTTCCGGCGCGCCGAGAACCAGCGCCTGGAGGAGTTCGAGCAGGCCGTGGCGGCCCTGGGACGCCGCGACGTGCCGGCCATGTATTCCGCGGCCGCGGCCTGGCTGGGCTGGATCGTCAACAGCCCGGACTCCATGGCGGCCGCCGCGCAGCTCTCCCGCGCGCTGGCCCTGATGCGCCGCGTGATGGAGCTTTCGCCCGGCTACCGCGGCGGGGGACCGGAGATGTTCTTCGGCATTTACTACGCCGTGCAGCCGCGCGGGGCCGGCCGGGACCTGGACCGCTCCAGGGAGCTTTTCGAGGCCTCGATGGCCTACGCGGGCGAAGACCTGCTGCTCCCGCGCGTGGCCTGCGCGGAGTACTGGGCGCGCTACGCTTTCGACCGCGAAGCCTTCGAGCGCATGCTGAACGAAGTCCTGGCGCACGAGGCCGATCCGCCCGCCTTCCGGCTGCTCAACGCCGTGGCGCGCGAGAGGGCCAGGCGTCTGCTGGAAAGGGCGGATGACTTCTTCTGATGTAGGGGAGCGCAGCCGATGAAATCCAGGATTCCGGTTCTGGCCGCGCTGGCGGCGCTCATGGCCGCTTCTCCGGCGCCGGCGCAGCGCGCCGCCCGCGGCCCGAAATACGCGATCAAGCTGGCCACGCGCGCGCCGGAGGGCAGCGCGTGGATGCGCCGCTTCGAGCTGATGAACGGGGAAGTCCTGGAGGCGACAGGCGGAGAGGTCGGTTTCAAGGTTTATCCCGGCGGCGTGCTGGGCGAAGAGAAGGACGTTCTCTTCAAGATCAAGGTGGGGCAGGTTGACGGCGGGGGCTTCATGGGATTCGGCGTCACCGAAATATGCCCCGACGCCGACGCCATGATGCAGCCGCTGCAGTTCGAGACCTACGCGGAAGTGGACGCGGTGTTTCAGGCCCTCCGGCCGCACCTGGAGGCGCAGTGCCGCAAGAACGGCTTCGAAGCGCTGGGCTGGACCGAGATAGGCTTCAGCTACGCCTACAGCGCCGTGCCGGTGCGTTCGCTGCAGGACCTGCGCGGGGCCAAGCCCTGGCTCCTGCCCGGATCCGACACGGTCGAAGCGCTGTTCCGCAAGGGCAGCGTCAGCGGCATCCCCATTCCGGTCGGCGACGTCCTGACCGCCCTGCAGACCGGGCTGGTGAGAACCGTCTTTGCCCCGCCTTACGCCGCCGTGGCCGCGCAGTGGTTCACGCGCGTCAGGTACCGCACCGACGCCAGGATCCTCTACTCATTAGGCGGCATCCTCGTCGCCCTGCGCGCGTGGGAAAAGATCCCGGAAGCGCACCGCGCCGCGGTGCTCGAAATCACGCGCCGTCACATGGCGGAGCTCAGCCGCGACGTTCGCCGCAGCGACGCCGAGGCGCTCGACGTCATGGCCGGGGAAGGCGTTGAGACCGTGACCACGACGGACGAGGACATGCGCGAGTTCGTGAAGGTCAGCCGCGAGGTCACCGCGGAGTCGGTCGGACGGCGCTTCTCGGCGGAGGCCCACGCGATCGTGACCGCGCGTCTCGCCGACCTGCGCGCCGCCGAGGAAAGAGCGGATCGTGAATAGCGCGCGGCCAGCGGCGCGCAGCGGGCGTCAGGGGGCCGCCGCCGTTCTTCGCCCTTGAGTCTTTTTCCCATGCGCGCCTTCCGGAAACTGATCGCCGCCTGGAGCGTCGCTGAAGAGGCCGCCCTGGCCGTTCTGGTGGTCGGCATGGTCGGCCTCTCGGGCGCCCAGATCGTCCTGCGCAACGTCTTCAAGACCGGCATCCCGTGGATCGAGCCGGCGCTCGGCAATTCCCTGCTCTGGATCACCATGCTGGGAGCGCTGGCCGCCACGGGCGCGCGCAAGCACATCAGCATCGACCTGGCGACGCATTTCGTCCCGGCGCGTCCGAAGGCCGCGCTGCGCGCCGTCACGGACGGCTTCGCCGCCGCGGTTTGCGGGTTCCTGGCGCGGGCCTCGTGGCGCTACGTCACGTTCATGAAGGAAGCCGGCGACGCGGCGTTCCCCGGCGTGCCTGCCTGGGCGGCATACGCCGTGATGCCCGCGGTCTTCGCGCTGATCGCGGCGCGCCTGCTGGCGCGGGCGGCGCTGGCGCTGGCGGAGGCGGCGCGCGGCGCCGGCGCGCCTCCGGCCCCCGCGCCGGACTCCCTTTCACCCGCGAACGGCGCGAAGCCGGACGGGCGGGCGGACGCATGATTGCCGCGCTGACAGGGATTCTCGCCCTCTGCGGCGCCCCGCTGTTCGCGGTTTTCGCCGCCGCGGCGCTGCTGCTGTACGCGCATGCCGATCTCGACCGCTCGCTCATCGCCGCGGAGCTGGGCCGCCTGGCCACGATGCCGCTGCTGCAGACGCTGCCGATGTTTGCCCTGGCCGGCTACGTGCTCGCCCACAGCAACGCTTCGCGGCGCCTGGTGCGCCTTTCCCGCGCCGCTTTCGGCTGGCTGCCCGGCGGGCTGGCCATCGTGGCCCTGCTGGCCTGCACGCTCCTGACCGCCTTCACCGGCGCTTCCGGCATCACCATCGTGGCCCTGGGCGGGCTCCTGATGCCGGCGCTGCTGGCCGACGGCTACGGCGAGCGCTTCACGCTGGGGCTGGTCACGGTGGGGGGAAGTCTCGGCCTGCTTTTCGCCCCCAGCCTTCCGCTGATCCTCTACGGCGTCATCGCCGGCCAGATCTCGCCCGAGGTCACCGTGGACCGCCTCTTCCTGGCCGGCGTCCTGCCGGGGCTTATGATCACGCTGCTGATGGCCGCCTACGGGATGCTCGAGGGGCTGCGTTTCCGGGTGGCGCGCACGCCGTTCTCGCCCCGCGAGCTGGGCGCGGCGCTGTGGGCGGCGAAGTGGGAGGTTCCGCTGCCCTTCGTCGTCCTGGGCGGCATCTACACGGGCAAGCTGGTCATCAGCGAGGCCGCGGTGATCACGGCCGCCTACGCGCTGGCGGTCGAAGCGCTGATCTACCGCGAAATCCCCTGGCGCCGCCTGAGCGGCGTGATCCGCGAGAGCATGGTGCTCGTCGGCGGCATACTCGTGATCCTGGGCATGGCCATGGCCATCACCAACTACCTCGTGGACCAGGAAGTGCCGATGCTGATCTTCGACGCCGTGCAGCGCGCCATCCGCAGCCGCGTCTCGTTCCTGGTGGCGCTCAATCTGTTCCTGCTCGCGGTCGGTTGCGTCATGGATATCTTCACGGCCATCGTCGTGATCGTGCCGCTGGTCATTCCCGTGGCCCTCGAGTACGGCGTCAATCCCACGCATCTCGGGATCATCTTCCTCGCCAACCTGGGCATCGGTTACTGCACGCCGCCGGTGGGCGTGAACCTCTTCATCGCCGGCATCCGGTTCGGGCGCCCCATCATCTCCATCTACAGGGCGACGCTGGTGTTCCTGCTGCTCCTGCTCGCGGCGCTGGCCGTGATCACCTACGTGCCCGGCTTGAGCCTCTGGCTGGCGGAATAGACCGGAGCAGACCGCGTCAGCCCGCCGTCCCGGCAAGCTCCCGCAGTTTCGCCGCCGGGTCGGCCGCGGTCATGAGCGTCTCCCCGATCAGGAAGCCGTTGTAGCCCCGCGCCTCCAGATCTTCGATGTCGGCGCGCGACCGGATGCCGCTTTCCGCGACGGACAGCCGGTCGCCCGGGATGAGGGCCGCCAGCCGCCTGGCCACGCCGAGATCGGTCTTCAGCGTCGCCAGGTCGCGGCTGTTTACGCCCACAATGGCCCGTTCCAGCCGCAGCACGCGCTCGGCCTCGGCCGCGGTATGCGCCTCGGCCAGCACGTCCAGACCCAGGTCCATGGCCGCCGCGTACAGCTCGCGCATCGCGCCGTCGTCCAGCGCGGCCGCGATCAGCAGCACGGCGTCCGCGCCCCACGCGGCGGCTTCCGTCACCTGGTAAACGTCGCACAGGAAGTCCTTGCGCAGAACGGGCAGCTCCGTGACCCGGCGCGCGGCGCCCAGGTGCTCTCCGCTTCCGAGGAAGCGCCGCGGTTCCGTGAGCACGGATATCGCCGCGGCGCCCGCTTCCGCGTATGCGCGGGCGATGGCCTCGGGCCGGTAGCCGGCGCGCAACAGCCCCGCCGAAGGGCTGGCCTTCTTCATTTCGGCGATGATGCGCGTGCCCCGGCCGCCGGCCAGCGCCTCCGCCAGGCCGCGGCGGGCCCGCGGCGCGGCGAATTCGCGGAGCAGTTCCGCGGGCACGTCGCGTTTCGCCTGCGCGACGTCCGCCCGGCGCTCGGCCATGATGGTCTGCAGAATGTCCACTGCCTTTGCGGGAAACGGCCGGGACGGCGGCGACGATCACTCTTTCGTCAGCTCAACCAGCTTCTCCAGGGCCCGCTGCGCTCCGCCGCCGTCGACGGATTGCTCGGCCAGGGCCCAGCCCTCGGCCATGGTGTCTGCCTTGCCGCCGGCCACGACGGCCGCGGCGGCGTTGAGGCAGGCGATATCGCGCGCCGGCCCGTCCTCGCCGCCCAGCACCCCGCGCACAATCGCGGCGTTGCGCGCCGGATCGCCGCCCTTCAGCGCCGCGCCGTCCGCGTATTCCCCGATGAATTCGCGCGGATCGAGCTCATAGGTCCGCACCCGCCCGTCGGCCAGCTCGCTCACGCGCGTCGCGGTCGTGGTCGTGATCTCGTCCATGCCGTCGTGCCCGTGCACGATGAAGGCCCGCCTGCTGCCCAGCAGGCGCAGCACGTTGGCGAATGTTTCGGTCAGGTGCGGCGCGAACACCCCGATGATCTGCCCCCTGGCGCCGGCGGGATTGGTCAGCGGACCCAGCATGTTGAAAATCGTGCGCACGCCCAGCTCGCGCCGCGGGCCCATGGCGTGCTTCATGGCCGGGTGCAGGTTCGGCGCGAAGAGGAAGCCGATCCCGGCCTCGCGGATGCACTCCTCCACCGTCTCCACCGGCACGTTGAGGTTCACGCCCAGCTCCATGAGCACGTCGGCCGAACCGCACTTGCTGCTGATGGCCCGGTTGCCGTGCTTGGCCACGGGCACGCCGGCCCCCGCCACGATCAGGGCCGCGGTCGTGGAAATGTTGAACGTGTCGCTGGCGTCGCCTCCCGTTCCGCAGGTGTCCACCACGGGCAGGCCGCCCGCGTCGACGAATACCGCGTGCCGCCGCATCGAGGCCGCGCCGCCGGCGATTTCCTCGACGGTCTCGCCCTTCATGCGCAGGGCCACGATGAAGCCGGCGATCTGCGCGGGCGTCGCCTGCCCCGACATGATCGCGTCGAAGGCCTCGGCCATCTCGGTCTGCGTCAGATCCCGGTGGTCAACGATCTTCTGGATGTACTGTTTCATGCTTCCGGCTCCGTTTGCGTGTTCCCCGTCCCGGTTTTCCTTCCTTCCCCGTGCACCCTCACGATCTCCAGGAAGTTGCGCAGCAGCCTCTTGCCGCCCGGCGTCAGGACCGATTCCGGATGGAACTGGACGCCGTAGGTGGGATGCGCGCGGTGATGCAGCCCCATGATCTCGCCGTCTTCGCTGCGCGCGTCCACGACGAGATCCGGCGGCAGATCCTCGGCCAGCACCGCGAGGGAGTGGTAGCGCCCGGCCGGAAATGGCTTGCGGATGCCTTTGTACAGCGGGGTATCGTCGTGCGCGACCATTGACGTCTTGCCGTGCATGATCCGTCCGGCGTTGGCGACCCGGCCGCCGAAGGCCGCGCCGATGCACTGGTGCCCCAGGCACACCCCCAGGATGGGTATCCTGCCCGAAAGCCGGCGTATGATGTCCACCGAGATGCCGGCCTCCTTCGGCGTGCAGGGACCGGGCGAAATCACCACGCCTTCCGGCGCCAGCTTCTCCACGGCGTCAACCGTGGTCTCGTCGTTGCGGAACACCCGCACGTCCGCCCCCTGCCCCGCCAATGCCTGCACCAGGTTGTACGAGAAGGAGTCGTAGTTATCGATGAGGACAATCATTCACCCCACCTCCAGCCCGCCCGCCGCCATCTCCACCGCCTTCTGCATGCCGCGGGCCTTGTGGCAGGTCTCCTCGAATTCCCGCCGCGGATCGGAGTCATAGACGATTCCCGCGCCGGCCTGCACCTTGAGGCGTCCGTTCACCGCCTCGATGGTGCGGATGGTGATGGCCAGGTCCATGCTGCCGCTGTAGCTCACGTACCCCAGCGCGCCGCCGTACACGCCGCGCGGCCCCGGCTCAAGCTCGCGGATGATCTCCATGGCCCGTATTTTCGGCGCGCCCGAAAGCGTGCCGGCGGGGAAAGTCGCGGCGATGACGTCGTAGGCGTCGAACTCCCTGCGCAGCACGCCCTGCACGTGCGAAACCATGTGCATCACGTGGCTGTAGCGCTCGATGACCATGTACTCGGTCACCTGCACGCTGCCCGCCTCCGCCACGCGGCCGATGTCGTTCCGTCCCAGGTCCACGAGCATCACGTGCTCCGCCTTCTCCTTCTCGTCCGAAAGCAGCTCGTCCGCCAGCCGGGCGTCTTCCTGCTCGCCGGCGCCACGCGGCCGCGTGCCGGCGATGGGCCGCACTTCCACGCGGTCGCCGGTCAGCCGGACCATGACCTCGGGGGACGATCCGATCAGCGTCTGGTCCCCGATCTTGAGGAAGAAGGTGTAGGGCGAAGGGTTGAGGAGCCGCAGGGCCCGGTAGATGTCGATGCGGTCGACCTCCGTCGCCGCGCTGAAACACTGGCTGAGCACGACCTGGATGATGTCGCCCGCCACGATGTAGCGCTTGGCCTGGACGACCATTTCCTCGTACTGTCCGGGCGTCATGTTCGAATCGAAAACGACCGGCGCGCGGGCCTGCGCCGGCGGCAGGCCCAGGGGCCGCCGCAGCGCGGCCGCGATGTCCTCGATCTCCGCCAGCGCCCCCTCGTAGGCGGACTCCGCGGTCGCGGCCCCGCGCGGCCGCGTGCAGACCACGATCTTCACCGTGTGCCGGACGTTGTCGAAGACGATCACGCGGTCGACCTTGAGGAACCGGCTGCGCGGCCGCCCCTTCCCGTCGGCCGCGTTCTTGGGCGGCGGCATGCGCTCGAATTCCTCGATCGCCTCGTACGCCAGGAACCCCACCGCGCCGCCGCAGAACCGCGGCAGCCCGGCAATTTCGGCCACGCGCACGCCGCGAAAGACATCGCGCAGCGTCCGCAGCCCTCCCGTGCGCCCCCCCGCGTGGTCGACCTCGAACAGCAGTTCCGGGTCGACGCCCACGAAGGAATACCGGCCCCACTTTTCGCCGCCTTCCATGCTTTCCAGCAGAAAGGCGTTCCGCCGGTCCGCGAACCGGCGCAGCACCGACACCGGCGTCTCCGTATCGGCCAGCACCTCCCGGTAAACCGGGACGATGTCGAAGGAACCCGCGAGCCGAATGTACTCTTCTTTGGATGGGCGGATCATCCCGGCAGGTATAGTCGCGGCCGCGGGGCAGGTCAACCGGAAACACGGAACGTATCGTCCTTGACGTTCCGGCCCGCAAGCATGATGATCCTCGACAAGCGAGGTTCGCCATGCCCAGCGCAATCGTTCCCATCACGGACGGCTCCGAGGAGATGGAGGCGGTCATCATCATTGACGTCCTGCGGCGCGCCAACTGGACGGTCGTCGCCGCGGGCGTGGGCGGAACGGCCATAACGGCCTCGCGCGGCGTGCGCCTGCTGGCGGACGCGGCGTGGGAGGACGTCGATCCCGCGCAGTACGAAGTCATCCTGTTGCCGGGCGGCGCCAGGGGCGCCGCCCGCCTCGGGGATGATGCCGCGGTTCTGGAAACGCTGCGCCGGTTTCACGCCCAGGGCAAGCTGGTGGGCGCGATCTGCGCCGCGCCGCTGGCGCTGCAGAAGGCCGGCCTGCTGGAGGGCCGCCGCGCCACCTGTCACCCGGCGGTGCGCGGCGAACTCACGTCCGCGCGCTACTGCGCGGACCGCGTCGTCGTGGACGGAAACATCATAACCAGCCAGGGGCCCGGCACGGCTTTCGAATTCGCGCTGAAGGTCATCGCCATCAAGGAAGGTCCCGCTGCCGCCGCCGCCGTGGCCGAGGGGCTGGTGCCGCCTTAGCCTCACTTCGCGCGGGAAGGGCTCCGGGCCCTGAGAGCGCGATGCTGTTCCAGCAGAGAGGCGGCGTGCCGCAAAGGCTCACGGAAAGGAACGACGATGGCGGCGCGCGGAAAGCGGCGCCGCAGCCATTGCACGCGGGCGATGTTGAGATTGTTCTTCGACAGGTGGCGCGCCGGTCCGGGATCGTCCGGCCTGCGCAGCAGGATGATCTTGCGCATGTGATCGCGGTAAAAAGCGAGGAATTCGGCGTTTTCCTCTCGAGATCCGCGGGTACGATGCGGCGCGGCGTCAGCGTTCCCGCGCGGCCGGACCGGCATCAGGCCGGGGAAGAGTTCTGATCCCGTCGGCCTTCAGGATGCGATCCGTAACTTCGTCGATGCTCAGCGCCGTGGTGTCGATGACCGTCGCGTCCGGCGCGACCGACAGCGGGGCAACGGTCCGCGAGCTGTCGATCCGGTCGCGGCGCCCGATCGAGTCGCGCACCGCGGACACGCTCAGGCCGGCCGCGCGGCTCTCGGCGTGGCGCCGCCGCGCGCGCTCTTCGGGCGAGGCTTCAAGGTAGAACTTGGCGCGCGCTTCCGGAAACACGGCCGTGCCGATGTCGCGCCCTTCCACCACCAGGCTTCCGAAGCGCGGCATCTCCCGCAACAGGCCCGTGACGAGCGCGCGCACCGCCGGCACGGCCGCCACCGGGCTCACCGCGGCGTTGACCTCTTCCGTCCGCAGGGCGTCGCCGGGCTCGATCCCGCCCACTTTGAAGCGGACGGCCCCTCCGCCCGCGAACGTCGCGATCGATATCCGCGCGGCGGCCGCCGACACGGCGCGCGCGTCGCGCGGGTCAATGCCGCGCCGGTTCACTTCCCAGGCCACCGCGCGGTAAACCGCGCCGGAATCGACGTAAAGACGGCCCAACGCCGCCGCGACGCGGCGGGCCACGGTCGACTTGCCGGACGCCGCCGGCCCGTCTATGGCGATGACATCAGCATGCACAATACGGACCGATTTCCCCTGATCGAAACAGGCACGGAAACACCCATCGGCAGGTTCTCCGGCGATGACGCACCTACAAGATCGCCTGCCGTCTCGTTCGCCGCTTCGTTGAATCGCCGGACGAGGTCCTCGAAAATCAACCCCATCTGGATGTTGTCCACGGAGTCGGGATGCAGGTCTATGTCGGTGAACTTCGACACCACCAGGTAGAGCCGGTTCGCTTCCTCCAGCTTCTCGATCTCGGTCGGGAACTCGAAATACTCCAGGAAGATGTCCCGGACGTTTGCCGAAAAGCCCTTGATGTACTGCAACAGGTTCAGGGCGATGTGGTCCGGGTCGCCCTTGAGCTTGTCGAAATCCAGAGCGCTGTGATTGTGGAAACCGATGTCCGTGCCGCCGCCGGCCAGATGAAGCTCGACAGTTCCGTGTGCGTCATGCCTTCGCCCCATTGAGGTTCCAAGACCGAAACGTTCAACCTCTAAGTCGCTCCAAGTCATCCCAGAACCCCGGGTAGGAGGTGTCCACGCAGGCCACGTCGCGCACGCGCACGGGGGCGTCGGCCGCCAGGGCCAGCACGGCCAGGGCCATGGCCACGCGGTGATCGCCGCGGCTGTGTACTTCCCCTCCCCCGCGCAGAACGGCAGGCGCCGACACGATCATGCCGTCGGGTGTCTCTTCCACCGGCACCCCGAATGCGGCGAGGCCCGCGGCCATGGCGCGGATCCGGTCCGATTCCTTGACCCGCAGCTCGGCGGCGTCGCGAATGACGGTCCGTCCCGCGGCCATCGCGCCCAGCACGGCCACGAGCGGCAGCTCGTCGATCAGGTTCGGAATCTCATCGCCGCCGACTTCCGTCCCGTCCAGCCTCCCGCCCCTGACCGTCACGTCGCCGCGCGGCTCCCATTCGGAATCGGCGCCGCGGGCGGCGGCCACGTTCACCTCGGCCCCCATGCGCCGCAGCACCTCCAGAAACGCGGTTCGGCCTGGGTTGAGCCCCACGCCCTCGACCCGCACTTCGCAACCCTCGCGCGCCGCGGCCGCGGCCATCCAGAAGGCGGCCGAAGAGAAATCGCCGGGCACCGCGCGCGCCGCCGGCGCAAGGCGCGGCCGCCGCGGCCCGGCGCCCTCCACCGTGATCGCGTCGCCTTCGCGCCTGACGCCGACGCCCATGGCTTCGAGCAGGCGTTCCGTGTGGTCGCGCGTGCGGCGCGGCTCCTCGACGGTGGTCGGCCCGCGCGCGAACAGTCCGGCCAGAAGCACGCAGGACTTCACCTGGGCCGAGGCCACGGGCAGGCGGTAGCGTATGCCCGTCAGCGCCCCGCCGCGCACCAGCAGCGGCGCGGTTCCGCCCGGTCCCAGAAGCTCGACGCCGGCGCCCATGCGCTCCAGCGGCTCTTTTATCCGCCCCATGGGCCGGCTGCGCAATGAAGCGTCCCCGGTGAATTCCGTCACGAAAGGCTGGCCGGCCGCGATGCCGGCCAGCAGGCGCAGGCCCGTGCCCGAGTTTCCCAGGTCGAGCGGCCCTGACGGCGGCGCAGGCCGTCCGCCGACGCCCCTGATCGCGATTCGTCCGCCGCGCCGTTCCCAGGGCGCGCCCAACGCCGCCATGGCATTCAGCGTGCCCAGGCAGTCGTCGGACTCCAGAAAGCCTTCGATGACCGTCTCGCCTTCGGCCAGGGCGCCGAGCATGGCGGCCCGGTGCGAGATGCTCTTGTCGCCCGGAACGCGCAGGATCCCGCGCACCGCGGCGCAAGGACGAACCACCATGTCCGCGCAGGCGGTCACCCCGCACCTCCGCCCGTGTCCGGGGACCGGCGCCCGCCCATGGCCCGCCGCCGGAGGCTGCTTTCGCTGAGGAAGCGGGACAGCCCGTCGAAATCGCGCGCCGCGACCATCCGGCGCAAGTCGTCCACAACGGCGCCGTAGGCTTCCAGCTCCGCGGCCACGGCGTCGCGGTTGCTCTCCAGAATGTCCCTCCAGATTTCCGCCGAGCCCGCCGCCACGCGCGTCGTGTCCCGGAAACCGGGCCCGCAGAAGTCCGCGACCTCCCGGTCCTTCTCGCGGCACACGGCGGACACCAGCGCCGCGGCCGCCAGGTGCGGCAGGTGGCTCGTGCGCGCGACGACCGCGTCATGCTCCGCGGGCGAAAGCCGCACGACCCGCGCGCCCAGCGCCCGCCAGAACGCGTCCACGCGGCCCATGGCCTCCCGCAGCGGTCCGTCCGCGGGCCTGACCGGCGCGCCCCGCGGCGGCGTCAACACCACCGTCGCGCCCTCGTACAGGTCCGCGCGCGCCGCCTCGATCCCCGCCTCCTCCGAACCCGCCATGGGATGGCTGCCCACGAAAACCGAACGCGTCGCGGCAAACAGCGGCGCCACCCGCTCCGTGAGCCAGCCTTTGGTGCTGCCCACGTCGGTGACCACGCTGTCCGCCGCCAGGCGCGGCGCGCAGGCCTCCACCAGCCCCGGTATCGAAAGCACGGGCGTGCAGAACACCACCAGGTCGGCATCCGCGACCGCTTCTTCGGCGCGCTCAAACACGCGGTCCGCCACTCCGCGCTCAAGGGCCGCGCGCCGGGTTTCCGCGCGGCGCGACCAGCCCCGGACCGACGCGGCCGCATTCCGCCGTTTCGCCGCAAGCGCCAGCGACCCGCCCATCAGGCCGAGCCCCATGACCGCCAGCCTGTTGACACGGTCGCTCATGCCAGGACCTTCCGGAGATCCTCGATAAAGCGCTGGTTCTCCGCGCGCGTTCCCACCGTCACGCGCACGTGCGACGGCAGCCCGTAGCCGTCCATGGGCCGCACGATGACGCCCCGCTCCTGCAACTGCCGGAACACGCGGCGGCCGTCGCCGACGTCCACCAGGATGAAATTGGCCACGGCCGGCACGAACGGCAGGCCCATGCGGTCAAACTCCTCCTCGAGATAGGCCAACCCCCCGCGCACCAGGCGCCGCGTGCGCGCCAGGTGTTCCGCGTCGCCCAGCGCCGCCAGCGCCGCCGCCTGGGCCATGGCGTTCACGTTGAACGGCTGCCGCGCGCGGTCCAGGAGCGCCACGCAGGCCTCCGGCGCGACCGCGTAGCCGACGCGCAGGCCCGCCAGCCCGTAGGTTTTCGAGAACGTGCGCAGCACGACAACCGGCCGGTTCTTACGCACGAAGGCGAGCGTGTCCGGCGCGATTTCGGGCGGGACGAGTTCGATATAGGCTTCGTCGAAGCACACGATCACGTTGTCCGGCAGGCCCGCCATGAAACGGTCGATCGCCGGCCCGTCCACCATCGTGCCGGTCGGGTTGTTGGGGTTGCCCACAAACACCATGCGCGTGTCGGGCGTGATTGCCGCCCGCATCGCGTCCAGGTCGTGCGTGTAGTCCTTCATGGGAACGGCGATCACGCGCGCCCGCGACGCCTCGGCCACGAGCCTGTACACCACAAAGGCCCGCTCGGCCATGACCGCGGCCGTCTCCGGGCCCAGGAACACGTGGGCCAACAGCTCGATCAGCTCGTTGCTGCCGTTGCCGGGCAGAATGCAGGCGGGCGGCACGTTCAGACGCTCCGCCAGCGCGTTGCGCAGGTAGAACGCGCCCCCGTCGGGATAGCGGTGCATCTCGCGCGCGCTGCGCCGCATGGCCGCCACGGCCCGGGGCGAGGGACCGAGGGCGTTCTCGTTCGAAGCCAGCTTGACGACGGAGGCAACGTCTTCGATGCCGAATTCGCGGGCTACTTCCTCGATGGGCCGCCCCGGCTCATAGGGCGTCAGCCGGGCGATCCATGGATTGGCCAACCGCTCAAAAGAAAGCGTCACGCCCGCCTCCTCGCCGCTATTCCGCGCGCGACGCGCGCTGCACCCCCGCACAGGCCCGGATGATCGAACGGTATATGGCGGCCAGGCTGCCGTTGTCCAACGGTCCGCCGTTGGCCTGCTGCGCCCGCGCGATGACCTCCTCCTCGCGCAGCGAGTCCTCGATCGGCGCCTGGTTGCGTTGCTTCTCGCATCCGATCAGCAACGCCTGCCGCGCGCGCTCGTTCAGAAGCCGTACGATTTCCGCGTCAATACGGTCGACTTCCCGCCGCAGTTCATCAAGCTTGCCCATTTTTCTCCGCGTCCCGATCGCCCGCTTCGTCCTCTCCATCATCGTCCTCAAGATCTTCGTCTTCCAGATCTTCGTCTTCCATATCTTCGTCTTCCAGATCTTCGTCTTCCAGATCTTCGGGCGTGTCCTCTTTCGGATCCTCCCGGTCGGCGCCGTCCTCGCCGGCCGCGACGTCGCCCTGCCCGCTTCCGGCTTGTCCGGCTTCCGCGTCGCCCGCCGCCCCGGACTCGGCGTGCTCAGGCCCGGCGGACGCCGCGGCCCCGGCCTTGGCCGCCGCACGGGCCGCGGCGGCTTCCGCCGTTCGCGCGGCATTGCCGCCCGCCGCGCGGCCGTGGTCAAGCGCCGCCAGGTCGGCCAGGTCCTTGAGGCCGAAATGCTCCAGGAAGTTCCGCGTGGTGCCGTACAGGAAC
>VGWJ01000067.1 GCA_016873635.1 Lentisphaerota bacterium
CCCGCCATCGGCTATCAGTACGTTGGCGGCGGAGACAGCGAGACAGCCGGAGGGAAATCCGTCCGCGAACGCCGGGCGTCGTATCGGACCGCACGGAAGGCGAAGAGAGCGCGCAAGGCATGATCGGCCAGATACAGAGATGGAAAGATCTATGGCAATGGCTGCCCACGGAGGGCGACGGCGGACTCTCCTCGATGTCGGACACCGTTCCGATCGGGGATTTCCTGACACGCGTCGTCGTGCCGATTGACAAGGCGAGATTCCCACTCGACGGCCTGAATGTCATCGAGAAGATCACGTTTGGCGGCGAACTCAAGATCAGGACGCCGGAGAAGAAGCGCGGCTACAAGGGTCCACTGTTCCGGGCGAACACCGGCGACCTCCTGATTTCCAAGATTCGGGTCGCACAAGGGTCCCTTTGCATCGTGCCGTCGGCGCTTGATCATGTCGCCGTGAGCAATGAGTACCCTGTCTATCGGCCCGACGATTCCATGGTTAATCCAGGCTTTCTCAGCCTCTTGCTACGTTCGGCACAGTTCCAGTGTGCCCTGCGATCGCTTCGCTCCGGCAATACAACGAAGGCGAGGCTCAGGCCGGAGGATTTTGAAGCTTTGCCTATGCCGCTCCCCGAACCGGAAAACCAACGCCGCCTGGTTGCCGCCTACCAGAACGCCGTGGCCAAGGCCGCGAAACTCGAAGCGCAAGCCCAGCAGATCGAGCGCGACGCCCAGCGCGAGTTCGAGGCCGCCCTCGGCCTTACCCCGCCGCCGAACCTGCCCAAACGCCCCTTCCAGATCGCCCGCTTTCGCGACATCGAACGCTGGAGCCATGAGGGGATTCTCCAGGACGCCATCAACCGAACCGTTCGGCACGAATCAACCTTCGATCAGCCAACACTGGGCGAGGTAGCTCAGATCACGCACGGCTGCTCGCATCCACCGTCAGCCAAGCCGACCGGTCTGGAGATTCTGAGGATCAGGGCTGTAGCTCGTGGCGACTTCCATCCCGAAGAAAGGAAGTCCATTCGCGACACCCCGGAGTTGCGCGCTCGTTTCGATCTTCGGGAAGGCGACATCCTCATGTGCAGGACAAATGGCACGCTCGCCTACGTCGGTATGGCTGCCCTTGTCCTTGAAGACACGCCTAACCTGATCTTCCCGGACAAAGTGATTCGCGTGCGACTGACAACCCCTGCACTCTTGCCCGACTTCCTCTGGACGCTGCTCAAGTCGCCGTACATGCGGATGAAGATCGAGGCGAACGCACGCACGGCCGTGGGCAATTACGCGATCGGCTCGTCCGATCTCGCCGCATTGGAGGTGATCGCTCCGCCGTTGGAGGTTCAGAAACGGATTGCCGGCGCACTGAGAACTGCACGAGACAGCGCCGCCGCCAAGCGGAAGCAAGCCGCCGCGTTGCGCGCCGCCGCCTGGAACGACTTCATCGCGGCGGTATTCGCGTAGAAAGGAAGGGCAATGAGCACAAGGCATCTCTCCGCTCTGAGCCGCGAAGGCACCTCCGGTTTGTCCCCGACCAACTGCCGAGCAGGTGTGGGCGACGGGGACGATCACCCAGGCGCGCGTGGCTGGCCCTGGCGACGGTTGGCAGGCTGGCGCCCGACACGGAAGTCCCCACAGCAACGCCTCGCCGACGTCGCCCAAGCGCTCGGGCAGAAAGCGCAGATGGAAGCAAGAGGGCCATTTCGCATCCTTGGCAGGATCGTCTGTGGTGACAACGGCACTTCGTTCACGACCGACCCTGCTCCCTGCTCGATATCGTCGTTTTCGTCGTTGACACGTTAACCGTACAAATGTACGGTACTCCCAGCCATGAACGACCAGAGGCAACTGACACCCCGTCAGAAGGAAGTCTTGGAATACATCCAGGATGAGACCGACCAGCGCCAACGGCCGCCGACGGTGCGCGAGATATGCACGCACCTGAACGTGTCCTCGCCGGGGACGGTCCACGATCATCTCGCCGCACTTGAGAGAGCTGGCTGGATTGAGCGGGGCCGCAACCAGGCCCGGTCGATCCGTCTGCTCAAGCGGCTGGGTAAAGTGCCGGTTCTGGGCGAAGTCGCGGCCGGAGTCCCTTCCGAAGCCGAGGAACAGCATATGGGGTTCATAACGCTGACCGGGTTGTTCGGGGCAGACGAGGTCTTCGCCGTCGGCGTCCGGGGCGACAGTATGATGGGGTGCGGCATCCTTGACGGTGACTACGCTATCGTCCGGAAGCAGGCTGAGGTTGAAACTGGCGAGATCGCGCTGGCCGTGCTGAATGGCGAGCAGACGATCAAGAGATTCATCAGGACCGAACAGGGCGTCCGCCTGCAGCCGGAGAATCCGACGTTCAAGCCAATCGAGATCGTGGCCGGGACCGGCGATTTCCGAGTGGCAGGAAAGGTGGTCGGGATCATGCGGAAATTGGGAAGCCGTTGACGGCTTCAGTCGTTCCTGCGACAGTGCGATGGCGGATTTTGGAGCGAGAGGCATACGAATGACAGCGGCACAAGAACTCCTTGCGGGCGCCTACGCGGACCTGGGGTTCGCTGAGGGCGATCTGCTGGCGCCGGCTGAACCTCTTTCGCAGCGGACTTCCGCAGACTGGCTTGAGCGCGGCGAGTGGCTGTCCCTGGCGAAGTCCCTCAACATAGACAGGATCTTCTTCGTCGAAAACAACCCCGTCGTGGTCTTCGCACGTTCGGACAACCCCGACCCCGACGCCCTGCGCCGTCTCTACAACCGTATCTGGTGTATGGCGCGCCCCCGGTTTCTGTTCCTCGCTACGCCCGGCGAACTCGCCGTGTACGATCTGGCCAGGCCGCCTGTACGCCCCGGGAAGTTGCTGAACGATGAAGACCGCCAGTTGGAACTCGTCCGCAGCGCGGCCGAGGTGCAATCCAAACTGGCGGCATACCGCAGGGAGATGGTCGAGTCGGGCCAGGTCTTTGCCGACAAGCGAATCGAAGCGGCGACCTGCCGGGCGGATGAAGCGCTCATCCGAGACCTTGGAGAAGTCCGGCGCAAGCTATTGGATGCGCCTCTCGACGACCGGTTTGCGCATGCGCTCATCGGACGGTCTATCTTCATCCGATATCTTGAAGACCGAGAGGTGTTGATCCCCGCCTATTTTGCAGACGTGGCAAAGGCGAACCCGGCATGGCAACGATTGCTGAAGACAGAGCCGGATGAGGCGTGGATCGGAGGCGACGGGTCCCGCCTGCTCTACCCCAGGGTTCTCCGCAACAAATCGTTCACCTACGCCATGTTTCGCAAGTTGGCCGAGGATTTCAACGGAGACATGTTCCCATACAGCGCGGCCGAAGAACGCGCCGTGACGGCGGAGCATCTGAAGGACCTGCGGGGATTCCTGCTTGGCGATCCCAGCCATGACCGCCTGTTCTTTTTCGCCTATCGATTTGAGGTCATCCCGATTGAGCTTATCAGCGCCATCTACGAGGAGTTCTACAACGCGGAACAAGAGCGGGGAAAGACGCACGGCTCCCACTACACGCCGCCGGAACTGGTCGAGTTCGTGCTTTCCCAAACGTTGACCGAAGAGCGGCTGGCGCAGAACCCACGCATCCTCGATCCCGCGTGCGGATCGGGGATATTCCTTGTCGAGGCGTTCCGTCGCATCGTGCGGTACCGGAGCAGGAAACAGGGCCGGAGGCTCAATCAGCAGGAATTGCGGAAGATTCTGCGCGATCAGATCGCCGGGATCGATATCAACGAAGACGCCGTTCGAGTGGCCGCCTTCAGTCTCTACCTCGCGTTTCTGCATTACCAGGAGCCTCGCGAGATCAATGAGAATCGAAGACTCCCGAATCTGAAATGGGACGCGACCGCGCCCGCTGACGAATCGAAGGAGCGCTACAACGTTCTGCTGGCATCAAACGCTTTCGATGCGTCGGCGTCCGGACCTGACGTTTCGGCCAGGTTTGCGAGTGGCTGCGCCGACATTGTGGTCGGAAATCCCCCATGGGGGACAGCCAAGCGTAGCGATGCCAATGGGATCGAGGCGTGCGACACAGCCATGCGATGGTGCCGGGACCGGGAACTGCCGGTTGGCGACAAGGAACTGTCGCAGGCGTTCGTTCATCTGGTCCTGGACCAGCTCCGAGACGGCGGGGTCGCCGGGCTCCTGGTCTCGTCCGGCGTCTTCTTCAAGCAGCAGAGTATGAGTCAGGCCTTTCGCGCCTCATGGCTCTCGAAGAGCAAGATGCTGCACGTGACCAATTTCTCCCACCTGCGGCACCTGTTTTTCCAGGGCGGTAGCCGATTTGCCGAGGCATGCGCCCCTTTCGCATCCGTGCTGTTCGAGAAGACGCACTTCAGTGACGCGGAGCATCGGTTCGAATACTGGTCCCCGAAACTCACCGTCGCCGCGGAACGGCTGCAGGCCGTGGTCTTACAGAAGACCGATATGCGGTTGTTGAATCAGGCAGACGCCATACGCGACGACCGGTTGTGGAAGGTCTACTGGTGGGGCAGTCATCGGGACTATGCACTACTACGGTCGTTACAGATGAATGCGTCACTCGGGGATTTGGGCGAGGGAAGGGATGATCGGCGAGTGACCGAAGGCCAGGGATTCAAGGAGGCAAACAAGAAGGATCCGGCGGGTTGGCTGCTTGAATACCAGGAGTTGCCGCCGGAGGCCATTGCACGGTACGGGCCTATACCCCAAGGGGCACTCCTGCCACCTCCTCAACGGGTGGAGCGCCGCGGCGTGCGTGAGGTGTATGAAGGCCGACGCATCATCATCCGGCGCGGGGTCTCCCAGGGCGGCTCTCAGAAGGGGATGATCATCGCGCGGATCATCGATGCCCCGCTTTGCTTTCGGGACTCCATCAATGCGTTCCGTTTCGACGGGTTTGCCCAATGGGAAACCGATATAGTCCTGGGTATCCTCTGGTCGTCAGTTACCCGATACTACTTCTTCCAGACGGCCGGGTCTTGGGGTGCATGGCACCATGAGGTGAAACTGCAGGCGCTGCGAACACTACCAGTTCGGTTCCCATCAGACCTCCGGCTTCGGGCCCGCATTTGCAAGGTCGTAGGCAGACTCCGTGACTGGCAGCCTCAGGAGCAGTCGCTCTTCGTTGATGGCCCATCTAGGGCTTCGATCGCCAAGCAGCGAGCTGAAATGGAGGCTGAATTGGACGAAGCCATCTTCGATCTCTATGAACTGACGCCGGCGGAGCGGGACCTCGTCCGTGATATGTGTGCGTATGGGATCGATCTGTTCTACAACGCTCAGAAGAGCCATGCCGTCAAAGCGGTCGACTTCTCTTATTGGCTGCTCCGTTCCGGCACGGTGCGCGAGATACCGAAGGGAACAAGCGGCCTCTCGCCGTACCTCCTTGGATTCCTTAATTCGTGGAACCAGCAGCTTGCCCCGGAAGGCGAGTTTCACTGGCGCATCATCCGGCCGGTTGGCTCGGCGTCTCTTCTCGCGGCCTGTTTCACTACCCAGGTTCGCGGTGCCAAGTCCCCGCCGGCGCAACAGAGGGACGAGGATGCTTGGAGCCAAGCCCTCGCACGTATCGACGCGAATGCCCTGACGCCCCACGGTAGCCGGCGGATCTTCATTGATGGGCTGATTCGCAGCGTGTCGGACCGCGAGATCATGATCGTCAAGCGCAACGAGCGCGGTTTGTGGACGGCGAGTGCGGGGCGTGAGGACGCGGAAGCCACGCTGAATCAAGCAATCCGCATGCAGGAACTTCGGCACAAATGAGTGCCTCTCGCACGCCCAGCATATTCGACAAGGATCTTTGGGCGGAGCGTGAAGAGCGCGTGCTCGACCTGTGCGCTCGCTCGCTACGCAAGCTGCGCGCTTGTCCCGACGTGAGCACGCAGCCGGAGACAGAGATCAACCGCAAGCTATTCCTGTGCATGGCACAGGCCAACCGTGACCTCACTGCCATTGGCAAAGGACTTGACCATCTACCGCAACCAGAAGCTGCCAACCTGCCCGATCCGAGTGACGAACGGCGGGCCGACTGGGAGCGTAAGATCCCGGACTTCCAGTGGCAGATCATCGACCACCTTGCGCCGGCCATGGACAGCGTGAGGTGCTACGCCATCGAGTGTAAGCGGCTGGGTTCTCCACCTCGGCGCGATTGGATTCTGAACGAGGAATACGTCGTGAACGGTATGTGTCGATTTGCAGAGGAGACTCACCGTTACGGGAACCGGTGTCGATCTGGCGCCATGATCGGCTACATGCAATCCATGTCGTTCGAGACCATCGTGATTGAGGTCAATGCGCACGCGCGCGCGCACGGCTTGGGGGAGTTGACGCCCCCCACTTCATGCGGTGACCGCAAGGACATAACCAAACTGGAATCAGCGCTCCGACGTAACTTCCCCGTGTCCCCATTCAATTTGCGGCATCTTTGGGTGGAGCTGCGATCCGATGCATCGGCGTAGTCTCTTGGTGCGTTGCGACCCCAGCCCTCTGACGTACTACCGGCGTAGCGATGATGGCGCACAATCACCGTCTGCCGTGTCGTTGGCCGCCGAGGTCGGGTTCGACCTGCTGGGCGAGCAACTCGGGCGCGATGTGGAGAGGGCCGTCAGCGTCGCCTTGAAGGCTGGCGCGGTGTTTCCGGACGGCGGGGATGTGCTAACGGTTTTTCGCCGCACCCTTGCGGCATCCATCCGCGACATCGAGGGAGACGAACGCGGCCGCTTGTTCCAGCGGTTTCTGCGGGATGGACCATACGAGCACGAGGGGCCGATTCCGCCGGAGTTGCAGGGCAAGAGGCTTACGCCTGAGGAATGCGCCGAGGCCATCACGTTCGTCTACTCGTTCATGGTCAACAGTTTCAAGGGCGCGGTCACGGAACTGATGGCGGCCGGGGCGTGTCAGTGGCTCATGTGCGCTCCGCGTGTTGCCTACAGGCTACCCGCAGGCGCGAGGTTGTATGTCGGCGATTCGGTTCTGGTTCGCCGGACTTCCGGCAAGGGCTGGCTGAAGGGCGCGGACCTGCATATCCTCGATGCCGCCGCCGACTGCGTCACCGTCGCGGGCGTGGTCGAGGTCAAGTCCGGCCACAAGTCGGCAGAGGCGCTTGCCGGGCAGGTTGACAAGCACATCCGCCGGGCCAGACAGAGACTGATCGTCGCAGGCAAGGAGTATCCGGCCGGGCAGGTTGCCCTGGGCTCCGGGAACAGCGGTAAGGTTGTCCGCGTCACGGTTCTGCCCAGCGAATGGCCGCTGCCGCGTACGCTACGTTTCGAGGGGCGAGGGGAAAAGAAGCGCGAACTGGTACTGGACCCGCCGGTGCCGCCGCGAGACGAAGACGAGTTCATTCCCAAGGGCAAAGGCGACTGGCACATCGTCCTGCGCTGGTCCCGCGAGGCGATTGCCGCGGCCGCCTACGAGATGACGTTCTGGTACATGGAGAAGGTCGGCGAAGCCATCTACACGCCAAAGCCCGACGAACCGGACCCGAAACCGCAGGACTGGGCCGAGATGACGCCGGCCGAAGCGGGACGCAACGCCATCAAGATGATGCTCTACTACGCCATCCGGCCGGATGCGATTCTGGCGGAGGAAGCCAAGGAGCAGAACAAGCCGTTGCCTCGTCCGATTGCCCGGCGCCTGAGCCGCGCCATCGCCCTGTACAACACCCACGGCTTCGGCTACGCCCTTGGCATGAACTACCGAAATCCCCAAGGCCGTCGCGAAATGCTCTGGCCGCAGGATCTGGACGAGATTGCGAACAACCGCCAGACGGCAAACGGTTGCCGGATCGCGGGCAGCATGGGAGACAAGGCATGAACGACAACAACGACAATCCTCCCGTTTCTCCCCCGTCGATCATCCTCTACCAGACCGAGGACGGGCGGAGCCGGATCGAGGTCCGGCTGGAGAACGAGACCGTCTGGCTGACGCAACAGCTTATGGCGGAGTTGTTTCAGACGACGAAGCAGAATGTCAGTCTGCATTTGCAGAACATCTACGCGGAAGGGGAACTGCCCCGTGAGGCAACTGTCAAGGAATCCTTGACGGTTCGACAAGAGGGCTCGCGGCAGGTCGAGCGGGCCGTCGAGTTCTACAACCTCGACGCCATCATCTCGGTCGGTTATCGGGTCAACAGCCTCCGCGGCACCCAGTTCCGCATCTGGGCCACCCAACGTCTCCGCGAATACATCGTCAAGGGCTTCACGTTGGATGACGAGCGCCTGAAGGGTCGGGACCGAGTGGCCGATTACTTCGACGAACTGCTCGCCCGCATCCGGGAGATCCGGGCCAGCGAGCGGCGCGCGTATCAGCGCATCCGTGAGATCTTCGCTCTGGCGACTGACTACCGGGAGGGGGAGCAGGAGACGCAGGTGTTCTTCGCGACCATGCAGAACAAGATGCACTTCGCGGCCACCGGTATGACCGCCGCGGAAATCGTGCGCCGGCGGGCTGACGCCACCCGCTCAAACATGGGCCTGACCGCGTGGACGGGCGGGCGCGTGTTGAAGCGCGACGTGCCGACGGCCAAGAACTATCTGGACGAGCGCGAGATCGACACGCTCAACCGCATCGTGGTTATGTTCCTCGATCAGGCCGAATTCCGCGCCCAGCGCCGGCAGGACATCAAGACGCGAGATTGGACCGCGTTTCTTGACAAGTTCCTGCGGGATACCGAACTGCCCGTTCCGGACGGGGCCGGCTCGATCAGCCAGGAAGAAGCCCGCTCATGGGCCGAGTCGCAGTACGACGCCTTTGCCGAACGCCGCCGCCTGCTGGCCGAGCAGGCGGCCGAAAAGCGGTACGTCGAGGATCTGGAATCGGCGGCCAAGAAGCTGGCGACAGTCAGGAAGAAGCCCACCGCCAAGCGGAAAGGCCGGAAGGCGCGCGCGTAATCGTTTTGGGCGTGAGAGGGAGACACACATGACCGATGACGAACAGCAGTCTGAGCTTTCGCGTGAACTGGAGAAGACAGATCGGCGTATTCGTATCGAGCGCCTCAAGAAAGAGGCCGAGGAGATCAGCGGCGGCGAGATGGTGACGTCCGGCAGCGAGGAGGATGAAGACTCGCCGGTTGTCGAGGAATTCTGGGAACGCGTTCTTGAGTTCGAGAAGGCCCCCCGCGGGACGCGCTTCGCGCAACTGCACGAGGCGGGCGTGGCGTTGCCTCCACCCGACAGCCTGTCCGACGCCGAACTGCACGGGAAGCTGTGGGAGGTCATCAACAAGCTGGCGGAGATGCGGGTGTTCCTCTATCACACGGATCACCTGAGCGACCGGGAACTGTATGCTCTGCTGTGGGATGGCCTGCTTCGGGAGGAAACCGTGATCATGCCGCCCGATCCTGGCTCCGCCTGCCACCTGGACATCATTGGCAGCGGGAGTGAAGCGGATATCGCGATCGGCCTGAAGTACTACGACGATGAGGAAGAGCGCGCCCTCGTCGTTCCGGAGACGAAGGTCCGTTACCGGTCTTTCCCCGACACCGCCACGCTGATTGAGATCGCGATCCGGGAGAAGCGCCATGACGATGTCCTGCGATGGTACGGCGGTCCGGGTAAGCGCGGCGGATACTGGCAGGACCATCAAGGCGAAGCCGTGGCTGCTGCCGTGCAGGAAACGCACCCCGACGCGGCGCTGGCCATCTGGTTGCGCATGGCCAAAGCCCAGATTGCGATGACGAAGCCGGCGGCCTACCAGACGGCCGGCGCGTGTCTGGCGAAGATGCAGGCCGTCTACCGGCGCACCGGGCGTACGGCCGAGTGGGACCGCCTCATCACGGCGTTGCGCGCCGAGAACGCCCGAAAACCGCGCATGATCGAGGTCCTCGACGGCTTGGAAGGCAAGCGGTCCCGAATACTCGCCCCACCATGATCGCAAGATGTCAGCAGCCTCGCGGGGAGCGGCGCGCGGGGGGGGGGCACGGTTGTGCGCTGAACGATCGGACGGCAAGGAAGCACCGTGCGAATCGACTGCCATACGTGCAGGTATGTGCAAGTGAACGCAACCGATGGGTTCCCGGGCTGATTTTCAACGGGCTGTGCGCTATGGACCGGGCGCATGCGTGGCGGCTTGGTTTCCAGGGTTGAATCGAGTACATCGCTGGCGGACAGGAAAGAAGCGGCAAGCGCGGGGGCATGAGTGTGTCGCGAGTTCTGAAACAGGCGGAAGGGGAGGCCACGGAGGTGCGATTAGGTGCCCTCTACGAGCGGGCCATGCAGGCCACGCGGGGTGGGCCGTTGTTCAATGCTTCTCCCTATCCGACGAAGATTTCGCCGGAGGCGATTGCGCTGTTCATTGCCGCGCATACCGTGCCGGGGGCGACGGTGCTGGATGGGTTCGGCGGTAGCGGCTCGACGGGGCTGGCGGCGATCCGCGAGGCGCCGGACGGGCGCATTTGGATTCTGCGCGCGGCGCAACTCCTCCTGCATGACCCGGCGCAACCGGCCAATGCGATTCCTTCGGCCTGGTCGGGCTGGCGCGCGGTGCCGGTCATGGATCGGTTTGTGGCGGGCGCCTTCGGGCGCGTCTGGAGTTGAAATCCGCGGGAATCCTGCTAGACTGCGGGCGATCTGGTAAAGCAGGCAAAGGAGGATGGCCATGTTGAGCAAGTCGTCCCTGCCCGCATGCGGACTGCTGGCGGCAATGACCCTGGCGGCGGGCTGCGGCGGCGGCAGTCCGGACCGCGCCGGTGGCGCAAAGACCATCATCACCGTCGGCGGCTCAGACACGATGGTGAACCTGGCCCAGGAATGGGCGGAGACCTATCACCGGGTCGCCCCGGACGTGTCGGTCGAAGTGTCCGGCGGCGGCACGGGCGTGGGCATCCGCGACCTTATGCAGGGCATCGTCGAGGTGGCCAACTGCAGCCGTGACATCGAGCCGTCGGAGAGGGAGCAGATCCGGCGGAACACGGGCCGCGATCCCGTCGAGACGGTGGTGGCCTACGACGGCATCGCCGTATACGTGCACAAGGACAACCCACTCGAAGAAATCACCATGGCCCAGCTCGCCGCGATCTACGGGGAAGGCGGCGCGATCGGGAAATGGTCCCAGCTCGGCGCGGATCCGTCGGCGCTGGGGGGCGCGGACGATATCGTCCGCATAAGCCGCCAGAACAGCTCGGGAACCTATCTCTACTTCCGCGAACACGTGCTTGCCGACAAAGACTTCAAGCCGGGCTCGCTGGACATGTCGGGCTCGAAGGACGTCGTGGAGCTGATCGCGCGCACGAAGAGCGGCATCGGCTACAGCGGCATGGGCTACGCGACGGAAGACGTCAAGATGCTGAAGATCAGGGCCGCGGACGGCGCGGAGGCTTATGCGCCGACCGTCGAGAACGTGCAGCGCCGCGTCTACCCCCTGGCCCGTTCGCTGCAGGTCTACACGCTGGGCGCGCCGGAAGGAGCGGTCAAGGCTTACGTCGAATGGATCCTTTCGCCGGCGGGGCAGGCGGTCGTCGAGCAGGCCGGGTACGTTCCGGCCGTCAGGTCCGGGACCGATCCCTAGTGGACACGAACGCAGAAGCGGTGACGCGTCCCGACGCTTCGCAAGGCGGCCTGCCGCGGCGGGGGCCGGCGCGCAGGCTGCTGGCGGCGTTCGGCGAGCGCACGACGGTCGCGCTGGTCTGGCTCTGCGGCATCAGCTCGATCGTCTTCGTCTTCGGCATCTTCTTTTTCGTGGCCCGCGAGGCCTGGCCGTTCTTCCGCCACACGTTCGCTTTCCGCGGGTTCTTTCTGAGTCCGGACTGGTTTCCGACCTCCGCGGTCAACCGCCGTTTCGGCATCCTGGCGCTGCTGGCGGGAACGGGCAGCGTGACGCTGACGGCGATGCTGATGGCGGTGCCCTTCGGCCTCGGCGCGGCGGTCTACCTGGCGGAGTTCTGCGACCGGCGCGCGCGCGAGGCGCTGAAGATCCTCATCGAACTGCTGGCGGCCGTTCCTTCCGTGGTCTGGGGCTTCATCGGCCTGATGGTCATGAACCCGCTCATCGTGCGCCTCACGGGCGCGCCGATCGGTCTGAACGTGTTGAACGCGGGCATCGTCGTGGGCCTGATGAGCGTGCCGATCGTGGTTTCCATCGCCGAGGACGCCATCCGCGCGGTGCCCGACGGTTACATCGAGGCCGCGCAAGCCCTTGGCGCCACGAAGTGGCAGACCGTGCGCCGCGTGATCTTTCCCGCGGCCAAGAGCGGCCTGCTGGCCGCGGTGCTGCTCGGCGTGGGGCGGGCCGTGGGCGAGACCATGGCCGTGCTGATGTGCACGGGACACGCCGTGAACATCCCCTTCGACGGGCGCTTCCCGTTCCTGCACGTGCTGGAGCCCGTGCGCACGCTCACGGCGACCATCACCGCCGAGCTCGGCGAGGCGCCGCGCATCGGACCCGGTCCCGGCGGGGCCTATCCCCCCGAGGCCCACCACTACCAGGCCCTGTTTGCCGTGGGCATCACGCTTTTCCTCATCACCTTCGCGATCAACCTGACGGCCGATCTCGTGGTGAAGGGCATCCGGGGGAAGCGATGAACGGCGGCGAACAGACGCCTTCGGGAACGCCGTTTGCCGAGACTTCCCTGACCCGGCGGCACCTGCGCCGGCAGAGGGTCGCGGCCGCCGTCTTCGGGCTGATGGCGGCGCTGATGCTCCTGCCCCTTGTCCTGCTCGTCGGATACCTCGTGGTCCGGGCCTGGCCCGCGCTGTCCTGGGATTTCATAACGGACGTGCCGCGCCAGGGCATGCGCGCGGGAGGCGTGTGGCCGGCCCTGGTGGGCACGGTCTACCTGGTCGTGCTCTCGCTGCTGGTCTCCGCGCCCATCGGCGTCCTGGCGGGCATCTACCTCAACGAATACGCGAAGGACAACTGGTTCACGCGCGTCGTGCACCTGGCGGTCGTGAACCTGGCGGGGGTGCCCAGCATCGTGCACGCGCTTTTCGGCGTCGGCGCCTTCGTGCTGTTCGCGGGGCTGGGGAAATCCATCCTGGCCGCCTCGCTGACCGTGGCCATCATGACGCTGCCGGTGATCATCGTGGCCACCAGGGAGGCGCTGGCCGCCGTGCCGCAGGCCTTCCGCATGGCGTGCTGGAACCTGGGCGCCTCGCGCTGGCAGACGATCCGCACGATCGTGCTGCCCAACTCCGTCGGCGGCATTCTGACCGGCGTGATCCTGGCCGTGTGCCGCGCCGCGGGCGAAACCGCGCCGATCATGTTCACCGGCGCCGTGTTCTTCAAGGCGGTACAGCGGGGCGTCCTGCTGCCGTACAAGCCCACCGAGCAGTGCATGGCGCTGTCGTACCATCTGCTCACCATCTCCACGCAGGTGCCGGACGTGCCGCAGCCCGTGATGTACGCCACCGCCGTGGTCCTGCTGTGCTTCGTCCTGGTGTTCAACAGCGCCGCCATTGCCGTGCGCGTGCGGCTGCGCCATCGCCGGAAGTGGTAAACAATGCCTGAACAGCGGACCAAGATCGAGATCGGCGACCTGTGGGTGAACTACCGCCGCAAGCCGGCCCTGCGGGGCGTCTCGCTGCGGATCCCCGCCAACTCCGTCGTGGGCATCATCGGCCCGGCCAACGCGGGCAAGACCACGCTGCTGAAGGCCATCAACCGGACCCTGGAGTTCGAGCCCGGCGTTTCCCTGCGCGGCGAGGTCCGCGTGGACGGCCGGGACACGCGGCGCGAATGGAACGTCTACGACCTGCGCCGCCGCATCGGGATGGTGTTTCCCCTGCCGGTGGGGCTGCCGCTTTCGGTCTACGACAACGTGGCCTACGCCCCGCGCCGCGCGGGCATACGCGGCCGCCGCCGCCTGGACGGGATCGTGGAACGCTGCCTGCGGCAGGCCGCGCTGTGGGACGAGGTCAAGGACCGCCTCAACGCCCTGGGCAGCCTGCTCTCCGGCGGCCAGCAGCAGCGGCTGACCATCGCCCGCGCCCTGTCGCACGATCCCGAGATCCTGTGCCTGGACGAATTCTCCATTGCCATCGACCCGGTGACCACCATGAAAATCGAGGACGTCCTGGTGGGCCTCAAGTCCCGCATGACCATCGTGCTGGTGACCAACCTGGTGCAGCAGGCGCGCCGGCTCGCCGACGTCACCTGCTTCCTGAACCGCGGCGCGGTTGTGCAGACGGACGCCACGGAGAAGATGTTCTCCGACGACCCCGGCAACCGGCTGACCTACGACTACATCCACGGGAGGTTCGGCTGATGCCCGAGGCCACGCCACGGAACGCAGACGGCCGGACGGTCGGGATTGAGACGCGCGGCCTGAACCTGTGGTACGGGTCGTTCCAGGCGCTGAGGAGCGTCAACGCCCGGCTTCGCCCGCGGATCATTACCGCCCTCATCGGCCCTTCCGGATGCGGGAAGACCACGCTGCTGCGCTGCTTCAACCGCATGAACGAGCGTTTCCGCAACGTCCGCACCGAGGGCGAAGCGCGCGTCGGCGGCAAGAACATCTACGACCCGGACGTTTCGCTGATCGAGCTGCGCAAGCACGTGGGCATGGTGTTCCAGCGGCCCAACCCGCTGCCGCTTTCGGTCTACGACAACGTGGCCTTCGGCCTGCGCATCCACACGCCGCGCGGCGCCCTTTCGAAAGCCGGGGAGGCCCTGGCCGTGGAGAAGGCGCTGGAAGAGGTCTCGCTGCGCGGCGCGATCGGCGACCCGCGCCGCGTCAGGGGCACGAGCCTCCAGCTCGAGCAGCAGCAGAAGCTGTGCATCGCCCGGCTGCTGCCGCTGAAACCGGAAATCCTGCTGATGGACGAGCCGTGTTCCGCGCTCGACGCCGAGGGCACGGAGAAGATCGAGGACCTGCTGCGCGGCCTGCGGGAGAGGTATACGATCGTCATCGTCACCCACAACATGGCCCAGGCCCGCCGCGTCAGCGACGAAACCGTCTTCATGCTTCACGGCGAGCTCGTCGAACACGCCGCGACCCCCGCCGTGTTCCTGACGCCCAAGGACAAGCGAACCGAGGAATACGTGGAAGGCCGCTACGGCTGATGAGCCGTATGCGGAAGAAGGAGGACGCCCATGCCGGTCAAGTTTGACGCAGCCGTTTCCGGACTCATGCACGACCTGTTCGAAATGAGCGCCATGGCCGAGCGCATGCTGGAGGCCGTCGCTTCCAGCCTGGTCCGGCGCGAAGCGCATCTGCTGCAGTCGGTCTACGAGGACGAAAAGCGAATGGACAGCCTGCAGCTCAAGCTCGACGACCGCACCGTGGAGCTGATCGGGGTCTACACCCCCGTGGCCGCGGACCTGCGGCTGCTGCTGATGATGCCCCGCATCACCGGCGCGCTCGAAAGGATCGGCGACCAGGCGGAGAAAGTCTGCAAGCACGTCGAAGACCTGGTCGTCGCGGAGCCGCTCAAGCCCCTGGAGGACCTGCCGAAGCTGGCGCAGCTCTCGCGCGACATGCTGCGGGCCTGCCTGCGGGCGTTCGCCGAGCGCTCCAGCGACCAGGCCATGGCCGTGCTGCGCATGGACGTCGAGGTGGACGCCTTCCGCAACAGCATCATAGACGAGCTGATCGCATGCATGGAGCGGGACAACCGGCAGGTGTGCCGCGCGCTGCACCTCATGACCGTCGCCCGCGCCTTCGAGCGCGTGGGCGACCAGGCCGTGGACATCGCCGAGGCCACGATCTATGCCGTCACCGGCAAGGACATCCGGCACCTGCACCTCGAGCGCGCGCAGCGGAACGGCGCCCCCGCGCCGCTGCCCTAGCGCGGCCTGTTCATGGACAAGCCGGGCCGGGAACGCGGTCCGCCCGCCGCGGCGACCGCCCGGCCTTGCGCCGCCGACGGTCACGGCAGGCGCAAGTCGCCGGTGTGTTGCGGCCGAGACGCGCTCACAACCGCCACTGCAGCGCCAGGACCGCGTAGTTGAACCAGGCGAAAGTGTAAACGGCGTCGTTGTCCGCGCCGCCTTCCAGCACGCGGTAGCCGGCGGAAAGCGTTGCGTGCGGGGAAATGTCCCGTTGCACCGCCAGCCGCACGTCTTCGGCGCGCCCCTGCGGCGCGGCCAGCGCGTCGCCCTCCGCCCGCAGCCGCCAGCCCGGCGCCGGGCGCCAGGCCACGTCGAACCCGACGAGGGGCACAAACCCGAGATCCGTGCTGATCGCGTCCCGCCCGCCGCCCGTCAGCCGGACGTGCGCGTCGCGTACCTTGCCCGTGCCGCCCAGGGCGAACTCCAGACGCTCCGAGCGGTGCAGCGTGCAAAGATAGAAGAAGCGGTAGGAGTTGAACTTGTACTCCGCGGCCAGCGGCGTGCCTTTCTCGAACACCGCGTCCGTGAACGCGATGCGGCGCGGCGCCTCGCCCGCGGCTTCGAGTTGCAGCGGCGCCGCCAGGACTCCGGCGCGGTGTCGCTCCGACCACGCCGCGGTCAGGCGCAGCCGCCCGGCCGGCTTGCCCCCGGCGCGCAGGTCGCCCGTCAGCGACACGTCCGTTCCCGAGTCGCCCGGTATGCGCACGTCCATCCGCGCCGGATGCACGTAGCCCGCCTCGGCCTCGACGGCGAACGACGGCGCGCATTCCGCGACGCGCCCCGCCCCCGCCAGGCAGAGCGAACCGCACAGCGCGAGCGCGGGCAGGTGTCCCTTGCGGGAGCCCCGCCGCGAGACCGGCACGCGCTTGCCGCCCTTCCGAAACGCGTGCTGCCGCCGCCTTACCGCCCGTATGCGCTGCACCGTCGTCTGCCGGTTTGACAAGCCTCTCATTCCGTCTCCTCCTTCAGGGCGCGGGGCGCGTTGCATTCCGTGTACCTGACGAT
>VGWJ01000068.1 GCA_016873635.1 Lentisphaerota bacterium
GACAGCTCCGCATGACGTCCTTTGTCGCGAGCTTTGTCGCGAGCTTTGTCGAACCCGCTATGCGCGAACCCCTTGCGACTCCGACAAAGCTCGCGACAAAGAGGGTGAAGAGGCTTATCTTAGCGCCATTCGGGTATGAACGCAGCCTCGCCCGGTTGCGGGAATGGATGAAGGCGAACGGTCTGGTTGCCGTCGGCGAGCCGGTCTGGGCAAGATACAATCCGCCCTTCACGCCGTGGTTCCTGCGACGAAACGAGATTCTACTGCCGATTGAGTCGGCCGGTCAGATCGACGGACAGGCAAAATGAGGAGCAAAGGCGATCCGCCGGCCATCAAGGCTGCCGGGCCCTCCGAGCTGATTCTGACTGACCTCCCATTGTCGAAGCACACAAGGACGGGTGACGCGGATGAAGAATGAATCGGGTAATTATGGAAGACCGGCGGGCCTTCGCCGCGGGCGGCGGCGTTTCGCGGCGGCCGTCCTGGCCGCCGGGATACTGTACGCGGCGCGGGCCGGAGGAGGCGCCGGGCCGGCGGGGGAAGGAGCCATGCAAGATCCCGACAGGATGACGGATGCCGACTGGAAGAAGACGCTTACGGAGGAGCAGTACGACGTGATGCGCTGCAGCGCCACGGAGCGTCCGTTCACGGGCAAGTACTGGAACCACCACGGAACCGGGGTGTACGCGTGCGCGGCGTGCGGGCAGGAGCTCTTCCGTTCCAGCGAGAAGTTCGACTCCGGGACCGGCTGGCCCGGCTTCTGGCGAACGGCGGCGGCGGGCCGCGTGATCGAGAAGGCCGACACTTCGCACGGGATGCGGCGGGTCGAGGTCGTGTGCAGCCGCTGCGGGGGGCATCTGGGTCACGTGTTCGAAGACGGGCCGCAGCCCACGGGCATGCGGTACTGCATCAACTCGGCGGCCCTGGAATTCTCGCCCGCGGCGCCGCCGGCGTCCGGCGATCCGCGCCTTGAAACCGCCACCTTCGGGGCCGGCTGCTTCTGGTGTTCGGAGGCCGCGTTCGATCTGCTCGAGGGCGTGAGGGAAGTGAAGGTCGGCTACATGGGCGGAACCGTCGAGAAGCCGACGTACAAGCAGGTGTCCCGGGGCGACACGGGCCACGCCGAGGTAGCGCAGGTTACGTACGACCCGGCCAGGGTGTCGTTCGACGAACTGCTGCACGTGTTCTGGAAGATCCACGATCCGACCACCCTCAACCGGCAGGGCGCGGACGTCGGGACGCAGTACCGTTCCGTGGTGTTCTATCACTCCGACGAGCAGAAGCGCCGCGCGGAAGCGTCCGCCGCGAAGGAAGCCGCGAAGCTCGGCAAGAAGGTGGTGACGCAGATCGCGCCGGCGGCCGTGTTCTACCCGGCGGAGGACTACCACCAGGAGTACTTCAAGAACAACCCTGCTTTTTTGCCTTGAATGCGGGCGGCGGCTTCCTGTAGGAGACATGCTTATTCTTCTTCGGGGATCCGCGATGCTTGCCACAGTGTATTCGGGCGCGGTCTACGGCGTTGATGCTTATCCGGTGGAGATCGAGGTCAACGCCGGTCACGGCGATCCCCAGACCGTGATCGTGGGTTTGCCGGACGCCGCCGTGAAGGAGAGCAAGGATCGCGTCCGTACGGCCATCGGCAATTCCGGCTTCAAGGCGCACGTCGGCCGGATCACCGTGAACCTGGCCCCGGCGGACATCAAGAAGGAAGGCCCCATCTTCGACCTGCCCATCGCGCTGGGCATGCTGCGCGCGTCGGACGAAATCGACTGCAACGGTCTGGAACGGTTCGCGGTCGTGGGCGAGCTGGCCCTCAGCGGGGAAGTGCGCCGGGTCAGGGGCGTGTTGCCCATCGCCATGGCGGCGCGCGCGGCCGGGCGGCAGGGCATTATCGTTCCGGCGGACAACGCCGAGGAGGCCGCGGTGGTGGAGGGGCTGGCGGTCTACCCGGTGCGTACGCTGCGGCAGGCCGCCGACTTTGTCGCCGGCGTGCGGCAGCAGCAGCCTTTCCGGGCGGACCTGAAGAGCATTTATGAATCCGTCGGCGAGCATGACGACGACTACGCCGACGTCAAGGGCCAGGAGCATGCGCGCCGCGCCCTGGAGGTGGCCGTCGCCGGCGGGCACAACGTGCTGATGATCGGCCCGCCCGGAGCGGGCAAGACCATGCTGGCCAAGCGCATTCCCTCGATTCTGCCGCGGCTGCAGCTGGAGGAGGCGCTGGAGGCCAGCAAGATTCACAGCATCGCGGGGACGCTGGGGGTGCGCCGGGCGCTCATCGAGCGGCGCCCGTTCCGGGCGCCGCACCACACCATTTCCGACGCGGGGCTGTTGGGCGGCGGGGCGCATCCCATGCCCGGCGAAGTGAGCCTCGCGCATCACGGCGTGCTTTTCCTGGACGAGCTGCCCGAGTTCCACCGCAACGTGCTGGAGGTCCTGCGCCAGCCGCTGGAGGACGGCAGGGTGACCATCGCGCGCGCCGCGGCGTCGGTGACTTTCCCGTGCCGTTTCATGCTGGTGGCGGCCATGAACCCCTGTCCGTGCGGCTACTACGGCGACGCCAAGCGGGAATGCCGCTGCAACGACCGGCAGATCCAGAGCTACCGCAACAAGATTTCCGGGCCGCTGCTGGACCGCATCGACATTCACGTGGAGGTTCCGGCCATCCGCTATCAGGAGCTGACCTCGCTGGAGCGCGGCGAGTCCTCCGCGGCGATCCGCGAGCGGGTCGCGGCGGGGCGCGAGATTCAGGGCCGGCGTTTCCAGGCGCACCGCCGTCTGCACAACAACGCGGGCATGGGCCCCAGGCAGCTTCAGCAGTACTGCCGGCTGGACGGGGAGGCGCAGGAGTTGCTGCGCATGGCCATGACCGAGCTGCACTTCAGCGCGCGGGCTTACGACCGCATCATCA
Source organism: Lentisphaerota bacterium (assembly GCA_016873635.1). Taxonomy (GTDB): domain Bacteria; phylum Verrucomicrobiota; class Kiritimatiellia; order UBA8416; family VGWJ01; genus VGWJ01. Next base: position 2,912 of record VGWJ01000068.1, read on the forward strand.
AGGTGGCGCGCACCATCGCCGACCTGGCCGGCGCGGAGCGCATCGGGCCGGACCACGTTTCCGAAGCCGTCCAGTACCGCACCCTGGACCGGCAGCTGTGGGCGTGAATCAGAAGTGCAGCACCACGTTCATCATGTGCGTGGTGAAGTCGCGGTAGCGGATCGCGTAGCCCAGCGAGAAGCCGCGGGCCAGCCGGATGTCCGCGCCGGCCGTCGCGCCGATCTCCTGGTCCCTGGCCAGGCCGGCGGGGTCCACTTCCGAATAGTAGGGGCCGATGAAGAGCCGCAGGCTGTACGGCGAGGCGTGGCGGTCCGCCCCGAAGTCCTTCTTGGCGAAACGTTCCGCGGCGGCGAGCAGCGCGACGCGGTACTCTTCCCACGGGCGCGATCCGTGCCGGTCCGCGAGGCTGTGGCTGAGGTAGGTGCCCAGCAGGTGCACGGTGGCGCGCGATTCGAAGAATCCGGGCTCGAACAGGTCGTACTGCAGCAGCCCGGCTTCGAATCCCGCCGTCCAGAGGGGCTTCGGCGCGTGGCGCACGCCCGGGCCGGCGATCACGGCGTCCGCCACGCCGCCGCCGCCGTTGATCGTGAGCCAGGAAAGAACGTCCAGCGACAAGTAGACCTGTCCCATGAGGTTCCGCACATCCGCGCGCCCGCCCGTGTCGTAGTACAGGCGCCTCATCTCCTGCCCGCCCTCGATGCCCACGGCCGTGGCGCTCAGGCTGGGCACGCGCAGGATGGAGCTTTCGGGGGAATCGGCGCCGCGGGCGCCCGCGCGGGGGGCGGGCATGACAACCACGGCAAGCAGAAGGGAGCCCAGAACAGGCAGTTGCGTTTTCATGGGCCGGATGGTAGCCTCCTTGACGCCCGCTTGGCAAGACCGTTCCCCGTGAAAAAGGACGCAAAAAACTACAGATTCCGGTTTGACATGCTGCGCCCCGCGTAGTTTAAATGTAAAGAGGAAGATTTGTCCCGTGAGCGGGACGGTGGGGGGGGCCGGACCGCGGGGCGGGCAGTGACGCCATCAGGACATCGGGAGACCGTGCGGTGTTGACCCCTGCGGCAAAGGACCGTTGCGCCACTTTGCGCTTCAATTGCCTTCGCGCCGTTGCGCTGATCGGCCTGGGGATCTGGGCCGCGGGCTGCGGCACGCGCCAGCCCGTCGACTACACCCGTTACGTCCGCGCTCTCGAGGAGCGTGAGCGCGCCTACGACGACACGGCCGAGAAACCGGACCGCCCGGAATCGCCGGTGCGCGGGCTTCCCCGTCCGGGCCCTGTGCCGGCGCAGGCCGTCGAGATCAGGAAGGCCGAAATCACCATTCAGCCGGATTCGCTCGTGCAGGTGCGCGTGGACGAGGATCCGTCCCTCAACGGCAGTTACCCCGTCAACAGCATCGGCGCCATCCAGCTGGGCTACGTCGGTCCGGTGATTCTGCTCAACAAGACCGAGCAGGAAGCCGCGGGCAAGATCGGCGAAGTTCTGCGCACGAGGGACTTCAAGAACGCCACGGTCGCGGTGCGCATCCTGCGGGCCTCCTACGACACGGTCGGCGTTTTCGGCTCGCTCTCCTCCCCGGGCGTGATCAAGATCGGTTCCGGCGACTCGATCACCCTGAGCGACGCCCTGTTGCGCGCGGGCGGCCTGGCGGTTTCCGTGCGCGGGGCGCGCGTAAAGATCGTGCGCGACGGGCTGCGCAGCCCCATCTACCTGGCTCTTGAGGGCGAGGAGTACGCGCTGATGACCGAGGAAGGCGTGCCCGCGGTTCCGGACGTGCGCCTGCGGAACAACGACGTGGCCTACGTCTTTTCGGCCGCCGAGGAATCGCGCCAGGAGGCGGCCAGCAAGTCGGTGCTGGTGCTGGGCGAAGTGAACCGGGCGGGCCTGTACACGTTCGCCGGCGCGGAACCATCCACGATCATGCACCTGCTCTTCAAGATGGGCGGGCTGCCCCCTTACGCCAACGGCAAGGCAATCAGGGTCATCCGGCGCGACGCGGAAGGCGAAGAACGGGAATTCAAGGTCAACGCCCGGCGCATCCTGGCAACCGGAGATCCGGACGAGGACTTCACGCTTCAGAACGGCGACCGCATCCTGGTCCCCGCGCGACGCTTCAGCCTGTTCTAGCCCGGCTTTGTTCATGAACAATCCAAGGTTCGTGGAAACAGGCCAGCCCAGGTTTCTCGCGGACAACATGCTGATCAAACTCGGCAAGTACCTGCGGATTCTCGGATACGACGCGGCGTGGGACAAGGCGGCCCGGACCCATGCGCTGATCGAGCGCGCCAACGCGGAAGGGCGCATCTTCCTCACGCGCAACACGCGGCTGGCGGACGAGTACCCCCCGGCGGCGCGCGTCACGGTTCCGGCTTCAACCGATCCCGTGGAGCAGCTTCGCGAGGTGGCCGGCGCGCACGGCCTGGAACGGCGGCGCTACCTTTTTTCGCGCTGCGTGCGCTGCAACGTCGAGCTGGACGAGGTGGCGCACAAGCCGGACATCGAGGCCAGGGTCCATCCCAACGTGTTCCGGCGCTACGCGCAATTCTACACGTGCCCGTCATGCGGCACGGTGTTCTGGAAAGGATCGCACGTGCGCAATACCTGCCGCAAACTGGGCATCGACGCGCCGGAAGGCGTGAGCGAGGCGGGTCAGCGCAGCAGCTCCAGCGCGACGGTCGCGTAGGACGTGACCAGCACCGGGTCGCCTTCCCAGTAGCGGGAGACTTCGTTGACCCAGCAGCCCCGGCCGTCGGCGTCGATCTTCTGCAGCCTCACCAGCCGCGCCGCGAGATCGGGCTTCCAGTTCACGGGCGATCCTTCGGGCGCCGGAATGATGTCCGCGCCGTGGACCGTCAGGGCGCGCGTCAGCACGTTGTAGAAGAAATACAAACCCTCTTGGCCCATGCCCGGGTTTTCGTCGAGCGACCAGTGCCGCGCGGCCCAGTCGAAGGCCGACCGCACGCGCACGTCGTCGCGCGTGAGGTTGGCGTAGATCATGGCCAGCATGCCGGCGTACGTAATGCTGCCGTAGGAGCGGAAGAAGACGGCCCCGGACGCGTTCGTCGCCGTGCCCGCCTTCGGGTCGGCGGGATTGTAGAACAGCCCGCCCGCCTCGTCGCCGGACTCGGGCTTGTTCTGCATGCGCTCGATGAACTTGACGGTTTCGCTCCAGTCGATGTCCACGCGTTTCTCGCCGGCCGGGCGCTTGTCCTCCACGTCCTGCGTGCTGCGCATGGCCGTGACCGCGTAGTACGTGTTGAGCAGATCCGTGTAGGCGCGCCCCGTGGACTTGTCGTAGCCGAAGCCGCCGCGATATTCGTCATCGCCGAAATGCTGCGTCCCGGCCAGAAACGCCCGGGCCTTCTGGACGACGCGCGTCAGCTCGGGCCGTCCCGCGGCATGCAGCGCGGTCATGCAGATGGCCGTGTTGTAGTTGCTCAGTCCGCCGCCTTTGCGTCCGGGCACTTCCCTGTAGATGCCGCCGTCCTCCTGTACGCAGGACAGGATGTACTTCACGGCCTTGTCGACCGCCTCCTGCCTGCGCGGATGTTCGACGCGCAGGAAAGCTTGCAGCGCCAGGGCCGTGATCGCCGGGAAATTGGCGTCGGACCATGAGCCGTCTTCGTTCTGCCTGGCGGCCAGCCACTCGAGCGAGCGATTGATCGCCGCGTCCACTTCGTTGGCCAGCGACAGCGGAATGGTCCCGGCGGGCTGCAGTGAAGACGTCATTCCGGTCTCGGCCCCGCGCGCGGCGCAGAGGGCGCCCGCCGGCAGCGCCAGAAGCGCGGCCAACAGCCGCGTGACAAATCCGTTACGCATGGCTTTTAACTCCTTTTATCCGCTCTCCCGCCTCCGTATAATAGAACGAACGGGAAGAGGGCTTTGTTAGCCCGGCGCGCTGCCTGCGCACCTTGCACAAGGTTGGCCCTTCGACGCGCCGAAAGGCGGCCCCGAGCAAGCCGCGGCCCGCCGCGGCGAGCCGAAGCCCGACAGCGGAGGCTGGAGCATGCGCACGGCGCGACGGATGATGGCCGGCCTGGCGGCAGGCGCGGCGCTGCTTGCGGCGTGCACGACGGCGGCGCCGGAGCCGGCGCCGCCCGCCGCGGGCAGCGCGGCAGGGGGGACGACCGTGAAGGAAGAACGCAGCGGAGCATGGACGCCGGGGTTGACCGACGCCGAGAAGGATACGCTCTTCGCCATCGGACGCGACACGCTCGAATGGTGCGTGCGGCGGCCAAAGGGTGGCTTCTCGTTCGAGAAATACGCGCTGACTCTGAAGCTCAAGGAAGAGAAGGCCACGTTTGTCACCCTCAAGATCCGCGGCAATCTGCGCGGATGCATCGGATCGCTGGAACCGGTTGCGCCCCTGTACCGGTCCGTGCACGACAACGCGGTCAACGCGGCCTTGAGGGATTTCCGTTTCCGCCCCGTTGCGCCGGATGAGCTGGAGGAGATCGACATGAAGATTTCCGTTCTCAGCCCGATCGTGCCCATTGCCTCTCTGGACGAGTTCAAGCTGGGCGAACACGGCATCATCATCGAGAAGGGGCCTTGCCGCGCGGTCTATCTGCCCGAAGTCGCCGTGGAGCAGAACTGGACGAAGGAGGAGACCCTCACCTCGCTCAGCCAGAAGGCCGGCATGAACGGCAACGCGTGGCGGCAGGGCGCCTCGTTCAAGGTCTTTTCCAGCGTCGTGCTGAGCCGTCCATGAGGCGGCGCGCCTGCTCATTCACCGTCGGGGTGGTTCCGCGGTCGAACACGACCAGGACCAGGCCGTCCTCGCCGGCGCCGCGCATGTGGATGCTCAAATCGCGGCCCTCGCGACTAACCGACTGGAAGGCGGGCTCGTGGAGAACCGTCGCCATTTCGCGCGTTGCCGCGAAAGCGCCTGACGCCAGCGCTGCCAGGTTGTCGGCCGTCTGACAGGCAGGAAGAGTGCCAGAAAGCGCTCAGAAGATCGCCGCCATGTCCTGTTCAACCGTTGTGACCGGGGCGATGTTGAACTTGTCGACCAGGACCTTCAGCACGGGCGGCGTGACGAACGCCGGCAGGCTGGGCCCCAGGCGGATGTTGCGGATGCCCAGGTGCAGCAGCGTCAGCAGGATGCAGACGGCCTTCTGCTCGTACCAGGACAGGATCAGGGACAGCGGCAGGCTGTTGACGTCGGTGTCGAACGCTTCCGCCAGCGCCAGCGCGATCCGGATCGCCGAGTAGGCGTCGTTGCACTGCCCGCAGTCCAGCAGGCGCGGAATGCCGCCGATGTCGCCGAAGTCCAGCTTGTTGAAGCGGTACTTGCCGCAGGCCAGCGTGAGAATCACGCAGTCCTTCGGCACGGCCTCGGCAAACCGGGTATAGTAGTTGCGCCCGCTCTTCGCGCCGTCGCACCCGCCGATCAGGAAGAAGCGACGGATGGCGCCGCGCCTGACGGCCTCGATCACCTTGTCGGCCACGCCCAGGACCGCGTTGTGTCCGAACCCGACCAGGATCTTCCGGTCCGGGCCGTCCTCCGCGAAGCCGGCCGCCTGCTGCGCCGCGCGGATGACCGGCGCGAACTCGCGGTCGGCAATGTGCGCGACGCCCGGCCAGGCCACGAGGCCGCTGGTGAAGATGCGCTCCCGGTACGAGGGGCGCGGCTGCTGGATGCAGTTGGTCGTCATCAGGATCGCGCCGGGAAACGCCTCGAACTCCTTCTGCTGGTCCTGCCACGCGCCGCCGTAGTTTCCGGCGAGGTGCGCGTGCTTCTTCAGCCCCGGGTAGCCGTGGGCCGGCAGCATCTCGCCGTGCGTATACACGTTGACGTCCCGGCCCTCGGTCTGCCTGAGCAGTTCCTCCAGGTCCTTCAGGTCGTGGCCCGACACCAGGATGGCTTTGCCCCTGCGCGGCTCCACGCGCACCTGGGTGGGAACGGGATGGCCGTAGGCGCCGGTGTTGGCGGCGTCAAGCAGCTCCATGACTTTCAGGTTGATCTCGCCGCAGCGCAGGTTCATCGCCAGCAGTTCTTCCGCCTTCGGATTCTCGCCGGCAAGGAAGTCCAGCGCCTCGTGGAAGAAAGCGTAGACCTCTTCGCTTTCCCGGCCCAGGAGCATGGCATGGTCCGCGTAGGCCGCCGCGCCCTTGAGCCCGCAGGTCAGAAGCTCCTGCAGCCCGGCAATATCCGGGCCGGAAGTCTCGCGGCGCGAGTCGACGCCCACTTCCGCGCCTTCGGCAATCAGGCCGGCGCGGTCGGCCGCCGGCGTCCAGCAGGCCGGGCCGGCGAGCTTCTCCTCGATGTTGCCCGACTTGCGGACGGCGCCGGCGTAGAGCGCGCGGGCCCTGTCCTTGATCCCGCCGGCGCGGCGCAGCATGTTTTCCATGCGGTCCGCGTCGAAGTTGACGTTGGTTACGGTCGTGAACAGCGCTTCCAGCACGAAGACGTCCACTTCGCGATCGCGCACGCCGAGCCGGCCCGCGCGATGCGCGTACTGCGCGACGCCCTTGGCGGCGTGCACCAGCAGGTCCTGCAGCGCCGCGACGTCCGGGGCCTTGCCGCACACGCCGAACTGCGTACATCCCGTTCCCCGCGCCGCCTGCTCGCACTGGTAGCAGAACATGACCGTCTTCTCCTTTCGCGGACCCGCGGCCCGCCTTTGTGTTTGCTTCAGGGGAAACAGTCTCGCATAGTCGTCCGGGCGCGACCTTGACGCAAATCAAGAACCCGGGATTTTTTGCGGAAAGCCGGAATGGCAGACGAGCCGACCCGTTTGATTGGCGAGAGCGATCTCTTCCGCGGCCTGGAGCCGGAAGCCTGCCGGCAGCTTGCCGCCTGCGGCCGGGAGCGGCGGCTCAGGAAGCGCGAGGTTCTCTTTTTCGAAGGAAACCGGGGGGTGGCGGTCTTCCTGCTGCTGGAGGGCCGCGTCGGGCTGACCAAGGCCGCGGCGGACGGCGGCGAGGTGTCCATCCGCACCATCAAGCCGGGGGAGTCCTTTGCCGAAGTCATTCTTTTCGAGCAGGACCGCTACCCGGTCACGGCCGCGGCCCTGACGGCATCGCGCGCGCTGTCTTTCGCCCGCGCCGACCTCCTGCGGCTGCTCGACCATCGCCCGTTCCGGAACGCGTTCATCGCCGCGCTCATGCGCAAGCAGCGCTATCTGGCGGAGCGCGTGCGGCACCTGGCTTCGTGCGGCGTCGAAGAGCGGCTGAGCGCCTTTCTGCGGGAACAGTTCGGCGAGGGCGAATCCATAACGCCCGGGCTCTCCAAGAAGGACGTGGCCGCCGCCATCGGGACCACGCCCGAAACCTTCAGCCGCCTGCTCCGGCGGCTCGGGCGGCGGCGACTGCTTTTCTGGCGCGGGAAGACGCTCTGCATCGCGCCCGCCTTCTGGGAGCGCTTTCAGGCCGTCGGCCGCTTTCAGGCTTGATCTGCGGTCGGGGCGGTGCTTTGCTGCAAACGTCGCGTTCGTCAGGAGGCGGGCACCCGCCGCCGGCCGGCTTTCGCGGGAGGAGTCATGTGCGCCGATCAGCAGTCGGGGACAAAGGGCACGCGCAAGCGTAACGGCCCGAAGAAGACCTCCCCCGGGACCATGCCCCGCATGCTGGGGCACTTCGAACTCCAGGAAATGATCGGCCGCGGCGGCATGGCCGTGGTCTACAAAGGCGTCCAGCCTTCGCTGAACCGCTCCGTCGCCGTCAAGGTGCTGCCCGAGCAGTTCGCCGCGTCGCCGGACCTTCTGGCGCGCTTCGAGCGCGAGGCCACGATCATCGCCCAGCTCAACCATTCGAACATCGTCCAGGTCATCGACCGCGGCCGGCAGGGCGACATCCTCTACATCGTCATGGAGTATGTCGAAGGCAAGAGCCTCGACGAGGTCATACGCGAGCGGCGCCTCGCGGTGGGCAAGATCGTCGCCTACGCCACGCAGATGTGCGACGCCCTCGAATACGCGCACAACGCCGGCGTGGTGCACCGCGACCTGAAGCCCTCGAACATCCTGATCGACGCGCGGACCGAGCGGGTCAAGATCGCGGATTTCGGCATCGCGGCCCTGGAGACCACCGGCGGGGCCGTCGCGACCCTGACCATGAACAACACGTCGCTGGGCACCATGAACTACATGTCGCCCGAGCAGCGCATCGACGCGCACAAGGTGACGCACCTGACGGACGTCTTCTCCTTCGGCGTGATCCTCTACGAGATGCTGACCGGCGAGCTGCCGGTGGGGCATTTCAAGCTGCCGAGCTTCATCCGCCACGATGTTCCGATCGGGTTCGACACCGTCACCAAGAAGTGCCTGGCCCCGAACCCCATCGACCGCTACCAGAACGCGCGCGAAATCCGCGACGATCTTGTCCGTCTCAGCCACCGCACCGCCGGCCTTCCCGACATCAGGGCGATCAGCCGGCTGAGCTTCGTCGGACGGCGACAGCGCCTGATCATCGCCGGCAGCGCCGCCGCCGCGCTGCTCATCGGCGTGATCATGCTGGTCGCGCTGCGCGGGCGCTCCCGCGACGCGGGCGGCGGCACGGATCAGAGCGCGGGCGCGCCGCCGGCGCGGCAGGTCACGGCCGAGGAACGCACGCGCCTGCAGGCCGATTTCGTCCGGGCCCAGGGGCTGATCAGCCAGGGCAAGCTGCTGCAGGCGGCGGACGCGCTGGAGCAGCTGCTGCGCGCGGACCCCGACGGCCCCCTGGCCGCGGAGGCGGGCTTCGCCCTCGCCGCGACCCACCATGACCTGCGGGACTACGAGAAGGCCAAGCTGGCCTACGAACGGTTCATCCGCTCCAATCCCGGATCGCCCCGCGTTCCGGCGGCGATCGTGGGCAAGTGCTGGGCCGACTGGGTCACGGCGCCGCGGCGGGGTCTGCTGCGCAACGCCCGGGACGCGGGCCTGCAGAGCCGCATCATCGACGAGCTGCGGGAAGTCATCCGCAAGCACCCCGGCAACGCCAAGGCGGCGGAAGCCTACCGGCTGATGGCGGAAGTCGCCGAGGCCCCGGATCTGTCGGACTGGAAGACGGCGGCGGCCGCGTACATACGGCTGCATGAGCTGGGCGAGCCGGACGGCAATGACGCCCTGTATCGCGCCGCCGAGGCCCATCGCAGGCAGTCGGACGACGTCCCGAAGACCGTTGCGTTGTACGAGCGCTTTCTGAAGAGCTACCCTGAAGACAGGCGCGCGGCTGACGTGAAAGCGACGCTGGCGTCCTTGCGCGAGAAAACCGCCCCCGCTCCTGAGAAGTAGCGGAGACCGCGCCGCCGTCCGGCGCGCCGACGCCTGGTTTGGGCCGAGCAACATGAAGGCGTTGCCAAAGCGATTGGCCGTTCCCGTCCTGGCCGCCGCCCTGGGCCTGCTTCCGCTCGCGGCGTCCGCCCAGGAGGGTCCGGCGGCATCCTCGCTGTCCCGGCTCGAGCCCGGCCTGATGCTGCTGACGGCGCTGTGCATCTTCGTCTTCGGCGGCGCCCTGCTGCGCATGCTCATCCGCCTGCGCGTGGCCCGCCACATTGCCTGGCTGCTTCCGATCCTGATCGCCCTGTGCGCGCTGTTCCTGGCCGGGCTGCGCCTGACGGTCTATCCGGAGCTGCCCAGGCTCCGCGCGCTCGTGCGTTTCCTGCTGGTCTTCTTCGCGTTCGTGTCCGTGCTCTATCCGGCGGCGAAGCTGCTGCTGCCGTCCTCGGCGCAGCTCACGCGCGGCGGCGTGCCGCCCCTGATCAGGGGGCTGATCGTGGCCGTGATCGCGTTCGCGGGCCTGTTTGTGCTGCTGACGTGGTCGTTCCCCGGCCTGAGCCTCACGCCCATGTTCGTCACGTCCGGCGCCGTGTCGATCGTGGTGGGCCTTGCCGTGCAGGACCTGCTGGCCAACCTGCTCGCCGGCGTCGTGATCAGTTTCGAGCGGCCGTTCAAGGTCGGCGACTGGATCCGGATCGGCGAAACCGAGGGCGAGGTCGCGGAGATCACGTGGCGCGCGACGCGCATCCGGACGCGCCAGAACGACTACCTGCTGGTGCCGAACACGGTCACGACCAAGGAGCATGTGACCAATTACGATCAGCCCAGCGCCCTGCACCTGCTGAAGATCTGCGTGGGCGTGACCTACGAAACGCCCTGCGCGCTGGCGGTGCACGCGCTGATCGAGGCCGCGGCCCGGGTCGAGGACGTCCTGACCAGCCCGGCGCCCGAGGCGCACTTCCGCGAGTTCGCGGACTCCGCGCTGGTATACGAGCTGCGGGCCTGGATCGACAACTACGAGTCCGTGCCGGCGATCGGGAGCGACCTGCGCCAGGCCATCTGGTATTCGTTCAAGCGCCACGGCATCACGATCCCGTTCCCGCAGCGGGACGTGCACATGATCCCCGTGCCGGAAGCGCCCGCCGGCCGGTATGCCCGGCTGCTGATTACGGGCGGACCGCTGCGGGGCGCCCTGTTCGAACTGGGCGACGCGAAGCTGACCATCGGGCGGGATCCCGCGTCGGATATGTGCATCTCCGATCCGCACGTTTCCGCCGCGCACGGCGAGATCGCGCCCCGGGGCGGCGCCTACGTTCTGCGCGATTTGCAGAGCCGCCACGGAATTCGCGTCAACGGCGAGAAGGCCGAAGAGGTCGTCCTGCGGCAGGGCGACCACATCGAGATCGGACCGATCGCCTTCGTCTACGAGGAGAACGCGGGCCCGCGGGGCGTGCGCGGCCTCAAGCATCCCTTCATGGGCGGTTCCCTGCGGACGGAGCCGCCGCCGCCGCCGCCCCCCGACGCGGGCGGCTCCGCTGCCCTGGAAACCCGGGCGTAGCGCGTCCGGCGCTGCCGTCACACGTTGAAGAGGAAGCGGCAGATCGACCCTGAGTCACCCTGGAAAGAGCAGTTCGGTCCCGCTGCGCGTGCCCGAACTGCTCTTTCCAGCGTGGACGGGGAAACAGGAAGGAATCCGCCAACCAGCGCAGGGTACGCTCGCAAGCTCGCGCCCCTGCTGCGCGCCGTCCGGTCCAGAATGGAATGCGCTGATGCCGGGCTTGACGCTGCAGCCGCCCGTTATGTACAGTGTGGCTATAGTGAACTTTCGCACTTTTTCGAGGAAGCAGTTCGAGTAAGCGTATCCGACGAAGGGTGGCGGTTAAGGCTGGCGAGTAAGTGTCCGGATCGGCCGGAGGCCACACTTAAGCGATCGACTTCGTCGCACACTTCGTCCCCACGCTTACTCGGTTACACTTCATCGACCCGCTTCGTCGATTTCCTCATTCACCCCGAAGCCGCTATGAGTATGCCTGCATGCCTGCTTTCATAGCCCCTTCGATGGTTCCGTTGACGTACTCGGCGCCGGGGAACCAGCGCTCGCTGGGCGAGTAGCGTTCCGAACTGTATTTGAAGATAGCAAACTCCCACCGGCTCATATCTCCGGTGTATTTCAGCCGGCAGATTGGCGCCGGGGTTCCATACTCGACCCGGTCCAAGTACAGGAACGCGCCCTGCCAGCGCGGGGAGTAGTACGAACCGGTGCGGGCAAGCTTCTTGCGGTTGAAACGCTCGACGATCTGCGTGGCCTGCTGCTTGACCTCATCGGGTATCGTTGTCTTCGCCATTGCGGATCTCTTGGGGCAAGAGTCTGCCACAAGGCCGATGGCGGCGCGAGTTCTGTTTTCGGTATGAGGGTTGCCGCCCTGCCCGCGGGCCACGGTCGAATTCGATGCGGCGTTCGCAAACCGGCGCGAAAACGCTTGCATGGCCGCGTGCTGTCTGTTAGTGTCGCCACTAACAGATGTGAAAGGAGTCGCCATGGCACGCATCGATCGCAGCACCCGATCCACTCGCGCACACTCCGATCGCCAACCGCCAAAGGACGCCATGCTGCGCGGTTCGCTCATCGAGTTGCGCCGCCGTTGCGGGAAGGCCGGGTGCCACTGCCAGCAAGGAGAACCGCATACCACCCCGGCCCTGTCGTATAGCCAGAAGGGCAAGACGCGGATTGTAACGTTGTCGGCCAAGGACGTGCCCAGGGTCAGAGCAGGGTTGAAACGCTACCAGCAAGCCCTACGCGGGTTGGAGAAGGGGGCGCTGCGCGGTATCGAAGCGCTCAAGCGCAGCCTGCAACGTGAGAAAGAACAAGCGCGGAGGGCAAGCTCATGAGCGCCGACGCCGTATGGCTTCAGTTGCTGGCGGGCTTTGCCTCCGTGTTCACGGCCCCTTCCTTGCCGCTATTCATCAATCTGGCTACCGGCTGGGTCCTGTGCCCCGGACGGCGCACGATCACCCGCGTCTATCGGCTTGCCGAACCGCGGGGGGAGCGTGCGCATGACGCCTATCACCGTTTCTTCCGCATCGGGGCCTGGTCCATGAGCCGGTTGTGGAAGCTGGTGGTGGAAATGCTCGTGAACCGATTCTATCCGACCGGCGCCGTCCCGCTGGATATTGACGACACCGCATTTCATAAAAGCGGACGCAAGGTGGAAGGCGCGGGGTGGTGGCGCGACGCGGTTCGCTCCACCGGACAGAAGGTCGTGCACTGTTTCGGGTTGAATCTGGTCGTGCTCACGCTGCGGGTCTATCCGCCGTGGGGCGGCGAACCCCTGGGGCTGCCGGTCAATATGCGCGTGCACCGCAAGGGCAAGGAAACCCTCCTGGAACTGGCCCAACTCATGTTACAGGAGATGGCCGCGTGGCTGCCGGGCCGTACCTTTGATCTGTGCGCCGACGGATTCTACGCCTCCCTCGCCCAAGACCTTCCGCGCCCGTTTCGTCTGACCTCCCGAATGCGGCGCGATGCCGCGCTGTATGCACCGCCGCCCAAGAAGCGCAAACGCGGCAAAGGCCGGCCAAGGAAGAAAGGCCGACGGTTGCCGACCCCCGAGCAAATCGCCAAGACCAACAAACGCTGGGATCGTGTCAACGTCACCATTCGGGGAAAGTCCACCATCCGGCTCGTGGCCGTCCGCGATGTGCTCTGGTATAAGGTCTGCCCCGATCGACTTGTACGGCTGGTCATCTGCCGCGATCCGGATGGCGTCGAGCCCGACGACTTCTTCTTCACCACCAACCTGAAAGCAACCGCCGTCCAGGTTGTCGAGCGATACGCCGGCCGATGGTCCATCGAGGACACCTTCAAAAACGTCAAGCAACACCTCGCGGGGCACACCCCGCAATCCTGGAAACACAAAGGCCCCGAACGCACGGCTGCCTTTTCACTCTGGTTGTACTCCCTCGTTTGGCTCTGGCACCTGACCACTCAGCGCCACGCCACGTCTTGGATTCCCACGCCCTGGTATCGCAGCAAAACCACGCCTTCCTTCGCTGATGCACTGGCCTGCCTCCGCCGCGACCTCTGGCGCCAAAGAATATTTTCCACTTCCGAGAAATCGGCGCTCCACACGAAAAATATCCTGAGCCTGATCAACGTTCTTGCCTATGCCGCATGAACCGGCCCATACTCCTTCGTCCGCCCGAATCCAATGGGCCGGAAAAACTGCGAAAGTTCACCTATATATAAACCTCAAAAGTGCGTGAGTTGAGCATGTTGAGAGCGAGGAAATGCCCGTGGATATTGAACGAAACGCGGTTTTGCGGTCATGGACAGAACCCTCCCTTTTAGGTAGGGTTCTGTCCAGAGGCTGCTGGAGGCATTTTCCGGGCCCACGCGATGCCGAAAGGCTTGGAAACATTGGGGTTTTCGTTCGACGAGCAGCACCTGACGCACTTCGGCGGCATGGTGCTGATGCAGCGTTTTTGCAAACAGGTCAGTC
>VGWJ01000069.1 GCA_016873635.1 Lentisphaerota bacterium
CAACCGGGAGCACTACAAGTTGGCGATCTATTTCCACTGCGGCGGCCTCGACCTCTATCCCGCCACGGTGGCATCATGAACCACTACATATGGGGGCTACCCACACGGAACCCTGAAGCGCCATAAAAGATGCAGCGCGGCCACATCCCGGTCGAGCGCCGTGGGTTGACCTGCCGCGTTGACTTCGCGGGCGTTCCCCCTACAATCACGCCCCCGAATCCGACAACGGGAGACAATGCCATGGACATGCAGGGACTGTTTGCCGCGCGCATAGGCGGGCGGGCCTTCGGCACTTCGACGGAAATCTACAAGTTCGAGAAGATCAAGCGCGCCAAAGCCGCGGCCCGCGCGGCGCGGCCGGACGTGGAACTGCTGGACTTCGGGGTCGGCGAGCCGGACCAGCCGGCGCCGCCGGCCGTGCGCGAGGCCCTCAAGCGCGCCGTGGACGACCCGGCCAACCGCGGCTACGCCGACAACGGCATCCCCGCCTTCAAGGAAGCGGCGGCCCGCTACATGGAGACCTTCTTCGGCGTGCGCGGCCTGGACCCGGCCGCCGAAATAACGCACAGCATCGGGTCGAAGTCGGCCCTGGCCATGCTGCCGCTGTGTTTCATTGATCCCGGCGACGTCTCCATCGTCACCTCGCCCGGCTACCCCGTCCTGGCCACGCACACCCTCTACCTGGGCGGAACGGTCCACAAGGTCCCGCTCACGCCCGCGAACGGCTTCCGGCCGGACCTGGCGTCCATCCCCGCCCACGTGGCGCGGCGCGCCAAGCTCTTCTACGTGAACTACCCCAACAACCCGACCGGCGCCGCGCCGGACGAGGAGTTCTTCGACCGGCTGATCGCCTTTGCCCGGCAGCACAACATCCTGATCGTCCAGGACGCGGCCTACGCCACGCTCGTCTACGGCCGCGCGCCCCTGTCCATCCTCAGCCGGCCCGGCGGCAAGGAAACCGCGATCGAACTGCACTCCATGAGCAAGAGCTACAACATGACCGGCTGGCGCCTGGGCTTCGTCGCCGGAGCGCCGCGCATCGTGCAGGCTTTCGCGGAAGTCAAGGACAACTGCGATTCCGGCCAGTTCAAGGCCATCCAGCTCGCCGCGTGCGCGGGCATCGCCGACCGCGCCGTCTCCGACGCCATCCGCGACCGTTACGAAGGGCGGCTGCGCAAGCTCGTGGAGGCGCTGCGCGCGGCCGGATTCGACGCGCGCATGCCCGGCGGAACGTTCTACCTCTACGTCAAGGCCCCCGCCGGCGCGAAGGACGTCGCGTTCCGCAGCGCGGAGGACGCGTCGCAGCATCTCATCCGCGAGCACGCCATCTCCACGGTGCCCTGGGACGACGCCGGGGCGCACCTGCGCTTCTCGGCCACGTTCGAGTCGCGCGGCGACGCCGACGACGACCGCGTGATCGCGGAGCTGGCGCGCCGGCTGGCGGCGGCGGAGCTGCGGTGGTGAATCGCCGGCGGTCCGCCGGCGGACAGTGCGCCCTCACAGAGACGGCTTTGCGGTGCGCGGCGCCCGCGCCCGGAGAAGGTCGCGGGCCACCTGGAGAGACGGCCGAAACAGGCGGAAGGCGGCCCGGGGGCGGTAGCGTCGCCGCGGCGCTAGCGCCGGAAGCGCGCCAGCGCGCGCTCCATGCGCGCCAGCGGCGGCTCGTCGCTGACGGCGAATTCGCGGCCGGTGATCAGCTCGTAGGCGCCGATGTAGCGGCGGGCGGCCTCGACCCGCACCTCGTCGGTCAGCGGGGGCGGCGGCCCGTCGCCGCGGAAGCCCTGGTCGGCCAGCCATTCGCGGACGTACTCCTTGTCGAGCTTGCGCTGTTCCTCTCCCGCGGCGAAGCGTGCGCGGTAGGTGTCGGCGAACCAGTAGCGCGACGAGTCGGGCGTGTTGATCTCGTCGGTGACCACCAGCCGTCCGTTGAGCCGGCCCAGTTCGTACTTCGTATCCACGAAGATCAGCCCGCGCGTGGCGGCGTGCTTCACGCCGAAGTCGTAGAGCTTCAGGCAGATCGCCGCCGCCTCGTCGAAGGTGTCGCCGTCGAGCAGGCCTTCGGCGACGGCCTCGTCGCGCGAGACGTTGCGGTCGTGCTTCTCGAGCTTGGTGGTGGGCGTGATGATCGGCCGGTCCAGCTTCTGGTTCTTGCGCAGGCCGTCCGGCAGCCGGTTGCCGCACAGATTGCGCACGCCGCGCGCGTAGTTGTACCAGGCCGAGGTCTTGGTGACGCCCGTGATGTACCCGCGCACCACGAACTCGACGGGGAGCTGTTCGCACTCGCTGACCAGCATCACGGCGGGGTCGGGCACTTCGACCAGATGGTTGGGCGCCACGCCGCGCGTCCGCTCGAACCAGAACGCCGCGAGCTGGGTGAGCACCTGGCCCTTGAACGGCACCGTGCCGAGCACGCAGTCGAAGGCCGAGATCCGGTCGGTGGCCACGATCAGGCGCCGGCCCTCGCGCTTGTACGAGTCGCGGACCTTGCCCCGCTCGCGCGCGCCGATCCCCGCGAAATCCGTCGCCTCGACGGTTTGTCCGAGGGCCGCGGCGATTCTGGCGTGCGACATCATGTTGTGCGCCTTGCGCGGCGCCGCGGCGCCGCGGCATCAGGTCCGCAGATCCACCACGTGGCCGTAGAGATTGCGCCCCGGGCAGGCGCTGGGGTTCAGGTCGCGATGCCCGTAGACGCGATGCCGCTTGATCATGAAGATCTCGCGCAGGCAGTCCGTGACCAGGTCCAGGGCCTGCACCTGCGCCGCCGCGGGACGCTGCTCCTCGAAGTTGCCCAGCAGCATTATCCCGAGATTGCGCTCGTTCTCGCCCGAGACGTGCGCGCCCTCGTAGGCCAGGGAACGCCCTTCCCACACGCGGCCGGCGGTGTCCACCACGAAGTGGTAGCCGACGTCCCCGTAGCCGCGCGCCTGGTGTCCCGCGCAGACGTTCCGGATCACACCCTCCACGGCGTTCCGGTCCGTGGCCCCGTTCGACCACTCGCCCTGGTGGTGGACCGTGAGCCGGTCATACTGGCCGGCTTCGCGCAACAGCCACGTCTTGGGCGGCGGCCCGTCCCATGCCGAGCGCCGGACCAGGTCCACGCACCCGGCCAGGGCGCCGAGGTCCAGGCCGTCCAGCGGCCGCTTGACGGCCGCGGCGCCGGCCCGGCGGACGCCCGCGGCGGCCAAGGCCAGCGCGCCCAGGCCCTTCCACATGAATTGCCGCCGGGTATGCATCCGGTACATCACGCGCGTTCCTATCACAAATCCAGGTTCATGACAAGCGGCGTCTCGCTCCATCCGCGCGCCCGCCCGGCCCGGGCCAGCCGGGCGCCGCACAGGCGCAGGGCCTCGCCCACCAGCCGGCCGACCGCGCCGTCCCCGCGGCCGCGCCCCAGCAGCCGTGCCGCCGCCGCGGGCACGTGCCGCAGCCCCAGCACGCCGCGGCCGCCGGTGGCGTCCCAGCATTCGGCCAGCGCATCCACCGCCGTGCCCAGCGCCGCGAAAAGGATCATTTCGAGCGCCGCGTCCTCGCGCGCGAGGACGCGCCGCAGATCGAGGATCCACATGGCCCCCCCGCCGGTCACGTCCCACGCGGCCGGACGCGCCATGCCGGTCCCCTCCAGCAGCACGCGGCGCGCGGCCCGCCCTTCGCCCAGGCCGTGCAGCGCGCGCGAGGCCAGCGCGGCCAGCTCGCCGGCGCCGGGTTCGGCCGCGGCGGCTTCGCGCAGCACGTAGTCGGCCACGGCGCGGGCGAGGTCGTCCGCGGCCGCGGCGCCGGCGCCGCCCGGCGCCCCGCACAGCGCGCGGACCGCGGCGCGCACGCGCGCGTCGCGGCCGTCGCGGCCGTCGCCTCCCCATCGATGGGCGTCCCAGATCACTGTTTCTTGATCAGACCCTCGATCGCGCTCAGAAACTGGTTGAGGTCCTGGAAACGCCGGTAGACCGAGGCGAACCGCACGTAGGCCACGTCGTCGGTCGTTTCCAGGCGCTCCATGACCGCCCGGCCGATCCGCTCGCTGGGGATTTCGCCCTCGAACTCGCTCTCCAACTGGTCCACGATGCCGTCCACCATGCTCTCGATGGCCGCCGCGCTGACCGGCCGCTTCTCGCAGGCCCGCATGATGCCGGCCGCCAGCTTGCGGCGGTCGAATTCCTCCCGCCGCCCGTCGCGCTTGACCACCTGCAGCCGCGGTTTGACGACTTCCTCGTAGGTCGTAAAGCGCTTGCCGCAGGCCTGGCACACGCGGCGGCGCCGGATCACGGCGTCGTTGCGCGCCGCGCGGCTGTCGATCACCTTGTCTTCGGCGTGGCCGCACCTGGGGCAGCGCATGACCGTCAGGCCTCCAGGGCCTCGCGGACCGCCGACACGATCGGTTCGGAGGCGTTGCTCCTCAGGAACCGGCGGACGCGGGGCCCGGACTGCGTGTACTTCGTTTCGGGGACGTTGGCCTGGCTGTCGTCGTACAGCACGATTGGAACCGCCTTCGTGGTCGGCATGGTCCGCAGCACCTTGGCCACGGCGTCGCCGTTCATCCCCGCCAGGACGAGTTTCACCACGACCACGTCGGGCCGCGTGACGATGGCCCGCTCCAGCACGTCGGGACCGCGCGGGACGGGTTCCACCAGGTAGCCCGCCGCGGTGAGCGCCGCCGCGACGCTTTCGCGCACCGCGGCGTCGTCCTCGCCCAGCAGGACCTTCTTCTTCTGGGCCGGCTTGCGCGCCTCGGCTCCCGCGGCCTCGTCGCCGCTGCGCAGGAAGACGATGCGGCTGATCTCCAGCAGCAGGTCGCCGGGGTCGCAGGGTTTGGCCACGAAACCGTCCACGTCCACGTTGGCGAAGAACTCCGCCATGTTCGCCCGCGCGGTGAGCACCAGCACGGGATAGCGCGGCTTGCCTTCCGGCGTGGAGATCGCCTTGAGAAAGCCCACCCCGCCCATGCCGGGCATGCTCATGTCCAGCACGATCAGGTCGGGCCTGGTGTGCGCGAGGCGCTTCAGGCCCTCTTCGCCGCTGTCGGCGATCACCACGCGGTAGCCCTCGAAACTCAGGAAATCGCTGAGCGTGACCAGCAGGCTGGTGTCGTCGTCGATCAGGAGTATCGTCTTCTTCGCTTCTTCCGCCATGGCTGCGTTTCTCCTCCGGTTTCGGCCGCCCTCAGACGCCGATGCGGGCCGTGCCCATGAACGTGCCTTCGAGATGATCCATCAGTTCCTCTTCGTTCCACGGCTTGCCCAGCGCGGTGATCGAGAAGCCGTCCAGAACCCGCGCCGTGCGCGCGTCAACGTCGGCCCCGGTCACCACGACCACGGGAATGCGCGAGATGTTCTGGTCGGCCTTCAGCTTCAGGATCAGGTCGCGCCCCGGCATGTCGGGCAGGACCAGGTCCAGCACCACGACGGAAGGCCGTTCCTTTTCCAGGGCCGCCAGCGCGGCGGCGGCGGATGCGACCTCGACCACGCGATAGCCGTGCCGCGCGATCTGCCCGGCCAGCGCCGCGCTGACGTCCGCCCGGTCCTCCACCACCAGCACGCACGGCGGCGGCGCCGCGGGCAGGCTGACGCGCACCTCGGTGCCCCTCTCCCGGCCGGGCGGCGGACTGAAAATGCGGATGGCCCCGCCGTGAAACTCGACGATCTGCTTGGAGATGGCCAGCCCCAGTCCCGACCCCGACGCCTGCTCGCCCACCGTGAAATACATTTCCATCACGCGCCCCACCGCTTCCGGCGGGATGCCCACGCCGGTGTCGCGCGCCACAAAGCGGACGAAGCCGGCGCGGTCCGGGTCGTCCTCCACCGTCACGTCAATGGCGCCGCCCTTGCCCGTGAACTTGACGGCGTTGCCGACGATGTTGAGCACCACGCGCTCCATCTTGTGGGCATCGCAATCCACGAAGCGGCCTTGGGACCTGACCGCGACCTCCAGGCCGACGCCTTTGCTCTCGGCCTGCACGCGCAGCACGTTCACGCCCCGTTCCACGAGCCGGCCGAAGGGCACGCGCGACTTCGCGAGCTTGAGCGTCTTCATCTCGGCCTGGCGCAGGTCCAGGATGTCGTTGACCGTGCTCAGGAGGCGCTTGCTGTCGCCCTCGAGCAGTTCCACGTAGCGGCGCACCTCCGGCGGCAGCGGACCGCCCACGCCGCGGAGCAGGTTCGCGATGCCGTAGATCATGGACGTCAGCGGGGTGCGCAGCTCGTGCGAGACGTGCGACACGAATTCCGAGCGCGCCCGGTCGTGTTCCGCCAGGCGGCGCACCGCGTCTTCCAGCGCCTCCTGCGCCCGCTTGCGCACCGAGATGTCCCGCACCAGGAAGCAGAGCTGGCACTGCTCGTCCAGGTCCACGCGGTTGACGGCGATCTCCGCCGGGAACGTTGACTTGTCCAGGCGCAGGCAATGGGCCTCGATCAGCGTGTAGCGGTGCTGTCCCAGGTTGCGCTGGATCGTTGCCAGCAGCGCGTCGTCGGCCCCGGAGATTAAACCCAGCACGTTCAGGCCGCCCAGGTTCGGCGGCGGGCAGACAAAGAACTCCGTGGCCCGCGTGTTGAAGTCCACGATGCGGCCCTTGGCGTCGGCGATCAGGACCGCGTCGTAGATGCTCTCGATCAGCTTCCGGAACTCGGCGGACCGGTGCCGGGCAGCGGCCTCCAGCACCAGGAACGACGTGTCGCCCGCGGCGCCCGCGGCCGCCACCTGTCGCTTGCGCGCCAGAGACTGCCCGAGCAAATCCGGGCGGATGTCAATCCGCATGGTGCTCGTCGGGTCGTGCTCGCCCATAGGCCATCCTGCGCGTCGGGGAAGCGGCCGCGGCGCGGCGCGAAAACGCGTTGAAGCGCAGGATAGCCCACCCCTCCGCGGGCCGTACAGCGCAAAAAAAGAGTTTCCGCGTGGACAAAGGCCGGGACGGCCGCTAGGCTATCGTACGGGAGACCGCGGATGCTCGACGCCTGGAAAACGGAGACGCTGCGCCTGTTGCGGACGCTCACCGGCGGGCCCGACACGACGGTGGAGTTCATCGTCCTCATCGTTGCCGCCCTGATTGCCATCACGGCCGTGCTGCGCCTGGCCACGGCGCTGCTGGGCACGCCCATGTCGGACATAGGTCGCGCCCTGCAGGTCATGCTGCTGGGCACGCTTGTCACGCTGCTGGCGACGGTCGCGGCCCGCCTGTACGTCGTTCCCCGGTTCTCCGGCGCCGCCATCAAGCCGCTGATTGCGCCGGCCGCCGCGGTTCTGGCCGTCCTGGCCGGCGCCGCGGTCATTTCCCGCGCCGTGCACCGCGGCAACTACCTGATCAACCTTGCGGCTGTGATCCTGGCCGTCGCGGCCGCCGCGAGCGTCGTGCTGCTCGGCCGTGCTGCTTTCGACACGTTCGGCGCGGGCGAGCGGCGAACGGAAAAGCTGAAGGAACGCCGCCAGGATCTGGAGCGCTACATGCGTCACCGCCCGCAAAGCGACGGGCCGGCCGCCCGCCCCTCTGCGGCGTGCTGAGAAGAAGAGTGTAGGCAGCCGGCGGCCGGCCGATCACCGCGGTCCGCTGGTGGGGTTCCTACCCCGGCTGGACGAGCGGCACGCCGCCGGCGGGCGGCCCGGGCGCGCCGGCCGCGGGTTGGGGGGGCGGGGGGCTCGCGCCTTTTTGCCTTGTGAGGCGGGAGCGATCTTCTACCATGACGGCCGGTCGCGCACCGGCCGGCGGCGCGCGCGGAAAGGCGAAGCATGCGACCCTGGACGGCAAAGCGGCGCACCGTCGTGGACATGGCGATCGCCCTGGCCGCGGCCTTCGTGCTGGCGGTGCTGAACATCGCCATCAACTTCCTCGACCGCATCCACGCCTTTCTCACCAGTTACTCCCGCTTCGCGCTCACGGACGCGCTGATCAACATGCTGTTCGTATGGCTCGCGGGACTCCTCTGGATCGCCTATTTGCGCTGGCGCGCCACCGCGCGCAAGCAGGCCGAGCTCGAGGAGATCGTGTCGAGCATCAGCCCCGACACGCTGGTGGTGGTCACGCCCGACCGCCGGATCCGCCTGTGCAACGCCTCGATTACGCGCATCTTCGGCTACGCGAGCGACGAAGTCGTCGGCCGCACCACCGACATGCTGTACCGCGACCGCCGCGAGAAGCCGGGCCAGAACCGGGAGATATACGAAACCCTCAAGCAGGAGGGTTTCCACGTGGGCCTGGCCACGGGCGTGACGAAGAGCGGACGGGAAGTGCCCCTGGAGATCATCACGGGGCATCTCAGCGGCGGCGAAGGCGCCGTGCTGCTGCTGCGCGACATCAGCGAGCGCGTCAACGCCGAGCAGGAGCGCCTGCGGCTCGAAGAACGCATGCAGCGCCAGCAGAAGATGGAGAGCCTGGGCATCCTGGCCGGCGGCGTGGCGCACGACTTCAACAACCTGCTCACGGTCGTGCTGGGCAACGCCGACCTGATCATGCAGGATCTGACGCCCGGCGCGAGCGCGCGCGAACACGTCGAAAGCATCCGCAAGGCGGCCCGCCAGGCCACCGAGCTGTGCTCCCAGATGCTGGCCTACTCAGGCCAGGGCGAGTACCGCGTCGAGCCCGTCGACCTGGCCGGCGTCGTGCGCGGGATGGGCCGCCTGCTGGAGGTGCCGCTCCCCAAAGGCGCGCGCGTGGAACTGCGCCTCGGGACCGGTCTGCCCCGGATCGAGGGCGACACGATTCAGATCCAGCAGGTCCTGATGAACCTCGTGACCAACGCCGCCGAGGCCATGCCGGCGGCGGACGGCCTGGTGACCGTCGTCGTAGACGCCGTGGAATGCGATCAGGCCGCCGTTGACCGCATGGGCATAGCCCCCGAACTGCGGCCCGGCCGTTTCGTGGTCCTGGATGTCAGCGACAACGGCGGGGGCATGGACGCGGAAACCAGGGCGCGCATGTTCGACCCGTTTTTCACCACCAAGTTCATGGGCCGCGGGCTGGGTCTGGCTTCGGTGCTGGGCATCGTGCGCGGCCACGGCGGCGGCATCGAGGTCTCGAGCACCCCCGGCAAAGGCTCCACCTTCCGCATCTACTTCCCCGCGGGCAGGTAGCGGAACGGACGCGCCGGTTCCCGCGCGCGTTCCGGCCGCCCGGCCCGGCCGCGAACCGGCCCGTTACAATCCCCTTTTCATCCGGCTGTCGTTTCCTGTACGCTACTGTGATGCGTGGGGGTGTCTGCATGACGGTTCCGATCACGCGCAAGATGCTCCTCGACTGGGGCGGGGAACGCGTGCTGCACGACGCCGAGTCCCTGGTCCGGCGCGGCCTGGTCGAGGAAGCCGTGTTCGACGCGCCCTACGTGCGCGGCACCGTGATGTGGAGCAACCGGCCGCTGCGCACGGCCTTCAAGCTCCTGGGGGACGGCACGGTCGAGAGCCAGTGCCCCTGCTGGGCCAACACCGAACGCGGCATCATCTGCGCGCACGTCATCGCCCTGGGTCTTTCCCTGGTGCTGCGCGCCACGGACCCCGCGCGCGACGAGAAGCACCGCGAGGAGCTGCGCCGCGCCCACCGCCTGGCGACGATCGACGAAGGGCAGTACATAACCCGCGGCCACGAGGACACGCCGGGCGCGGTGCCGGCCCTCCTGGAGGTGACCCTCGCCGAAGGATGGGAAGCCGCGGCCGCCGACGGCGGCGTGCCCGTCGTGGCCGAAGCCCGCTTCGATGGCCGGTCCGCGCTCCTGGAAGACGTGCCGCGCGGGCTGCCGCTGCGGTTCAGCCGCCAGGACGAAGCGCTGCTCTTCGTGCTCGAAGACATATCCGAAGGCCCCGCGCGCGGCCGCCTGACCGTGAACATGGGCGATTTCGTGAACCTCATCCGCCTGAAGGCCGGCGGGCATCTGCGCCGCGCCGGCGGCGGGGCGGTGGCGGTGAACAAGACGCCCGTGCGCTCGTTCCTGAAGGTGGAACTCGACGAGAGCGGCGGCGCGCTGGTCCTCGCGCTGCACACCGAACTGCCCTTCTTCCCGCACGGCGCCGCCCCGCGCTATCTCGTCGCGCGGCGGTCCGGATGGGCCTACGGCGCCGACAACCTCTGGCCGCTGGAAAACCTCCTGCCCGAGCCGTACCACGCCATCTACCGCGAGCCGATCGTTGTCGAGCGCCCCATGGTCCTGGCCTTCCTGCGCGACGAGCTGCCGGCGCTGGCGGCCCACGCCCGGATCGAATCCAACGTCACGCCCGACCTGTTCACGATCGAGCCGGCGCAGCCTTCCTTCCGCCTCGAGGTGCACGGCAGCCCCGCCTCGCTCTCGGCCGTGCTCTACGCCGAATACGACGGCCACGTCATGGTGGCCGGCCGCGCCGATCCGCGCGACCACTTCGGCGTTCCGGACCCCGCCGACATCCTGCGCTACACCGTCCGCAACCCGGAAACGGAGAAGCGCGCGCTGGAACGCCTGGCCGCCGCCGGCTTCGACGGGCCGACCGGCAACGAGCTGCAAAGCATCGTGGGCAACCGCAACGTGCTCAACTTCCTGGGCGGCAGCCTGCCGGCCCTGCGGCGGCTGGGCTGGAAGGTCACGCTCGCCGGGCGGGTCGCGCCGTACATGGAGGAAATGCCGTTCGCGTCACCCGTCGTGCGCGTGGCGGTCACCGGCGGCGGCTGGTTCGACGTGGCCCTGAACTTCGACGACTCCGGACGCCGCAGCCTTTCCCAGGCCGAAGTCCGCCGCGCGCTGTGCAAGGGCGAAGCGTTCATCTGCAAAGACGGCCGGACGTTCCTGCTGGACGCCGACGCGGTGCGCGCCATGGACGACGTCTTCGCCGACTGCGCCTCCGCCGAGGCCGACGCGCCCGGACACTTCCGCGTCTCGAATCTCTACGCGCCTTTCGTGCGGGCCTCGCTGCAGGCCCTGGACGGCGTGGACGTGGAGGAGACGCCGGACTGGCGGGAGCTGGCGCTGCGCCAGAACCGCGAAGTGGAGCCCGCGGCCGCGGCGCTTCCGCCGGCGCTGGACGCGATCCTGCGCCCCTACCAGAAGGCCGGCGTCAACTGGCTGCGCTTCCTCGAGGGGCTGGGCTTCTCCGGCCTGCTGGCCGACGAAATGGGACTCGGCAAGACGGTCCAGACTCTCGTGTGGCTGAGCCTGCCGCGCCTCGCGACGGAAGCCGTCGGACGGCCGGCCCTCATTGTCTGCCCCACGAGCATCGTGGAGAACTGGGCGGAGGAATGCGCGCGGTTCGTGCCGGGCATGAAGGTCATCGCCGTCACCGGCCAGGACCGCGAGGAGAAATGGGCGGCCGTGCCGCGGCACGACGTGGCCATCACGTCCTACGCCCTGCTGCGCCGGGACATCGAGCGCGCCGTCAACGTCGAGTTCGCCGTGGCGGTGCTCGACGAGGCCCAGCACATCAAGAACCGCTCCACGCAGAACGCCCTCTCGGCCAAGCGCTTGCGCGCCCGCCAGCGGCTCGTGCTCACGGGCACGCCCGTCGAAAACAGCGTCTCGGACCTGTGGTCCATCATGGACTTCCTGATGCCCGGCTACCTGGGCGGGCACGAAGCTTTCCGGACAAACTACGAAGCGCCCATTGTCCGCAGCGGCGACGGCGGCGATCTCGCCCAGACCAAGCTGCGGCGCAAGATGCACCCCTTCCTGCTGCGCCGCCTGAAGACCGACGTGGCCCGGGACCTGCCGCCCAAGATCGAGCGGACGGCCTCCTGCACCCTCACCGAGGACCAGCAGGTCGTGTACCGCGAACTCCTCGAGGCCTCGCGCCGCCGCCTGCGCGACATGGTCTCGGCGCAGGGCTTCAACCGTTCGCGCATGGAGATCCTCACCACCCTCATGCGCCTGCGCCAGGCGTGCTGTCACCTCGAACTGCTCAAGCTGCCCGATCTGAACCCGCGCTTCCCCTCGGCCAAGACCGATCTGTTCTTCGAGCTGCTCGACGAAGCCATGGACAGCGGCCACCGCGTGCTGGTCTTCAGTCAGTTCGTCGCCATGCTCTCGATCCTGCGCCGGGAAATGGACCGGCGCGAAATCTCCTACTGCTATCTCGACGGCTCCACCAAGGACCGGCTCCAGATCGTGCACCGGTTCAACACCGACCGGGCCATACCCGCTTTCCTGATCAGCCTCAAGGCCGGCGGCACCGGGCTGAACCTGACCGGCGCGGACATGGTGGTGCACTTCGATCCCTGGTGGAACCCCGCCGTAGAGAACCAGGCTACGGACCGCGCCTACCGCATCGGCCAGAAACGCACCGTGTACAGCGTCAGGCTTATCGCGCGGGGCACGGTCGAAGAAAAAGTCGTGGCCCTCCAGGAGCGCAAGCAGGCCGTCATTGACGCCACGATCGAGTCCGACGAGCAGATCATGCGCAAGCTTTCATGGGAAGACATCAAGGACATACTGGAGATCTGAGGCACGATGCCCGCGCAGAACCAGGCGCAACGCTATGTCATCACCGTGGTGGTCGCCGACCGCGTCGGCATCCTGCGCGACGTGAGCGCGGCGGTTTCGGACCTGAGCGGCGTCATTGACGGCATCAGCCAGACCGTGGTCCAGGCCTACTTCACGGTCACGCTGACCGCCGCCTTTCCGGCCGGCGTCGCGCCGGAGGAGATCCGCGCCGCGCTGGCCGGCGCCTTCGGACCGGACGAGGCCTTCATCGCCGTCCGCCGCCACGCCGCCGCCGGCGGCCCGCCGCCCGTCGCGGGCGCGCGCTACGTCATCACCGTCACCGGCCCCAACCGCCCCACGGTGCTCAAGGCCGTGACGACCTACCTGGCCCGGCGCGGCGTCAATATCGAGGACTGGAACGTCATGTTCGACGAGCCCTACGTCACGCACGTGGGCGAGATCACGGTGCCGCTCAGCCTCGACATCAAGCAGGTGCAGGATGAGTTCCATCACCTCATGTCGCAATTGGGCATGACCACGTGCATCCAGCACGAGAACATCTTCCGCGCCACGAACGAGGTGGGCCCGATCACGTCGCTGCTGAAAGGATGACGCCGTGCTGCGCACCTCCGACATTCTGGCCACCGTCCGCATGCTGCAGGAAGAGCACCTCGACGTGCGCACCGTGACGCTGGGCGTCAACGTGGCGGAGTGCGCGCGCAACGACATGGCGGACACCTGCCGCGCCGTGGAAGGCAAGGTCGCCGCCAAGGCCGGCAACCTGGTGCGGGTCTGCGACGAGATCGCCGGCCGCTACGGCCTGCCGGTCGTGAACAAGCGCCTGGCGCTCTCCGCGGCCAGCCAGTTGCTCGAGGGCCGCAGCGCGCGGGACGCCCTGCTGCTGGCGCGCGCGATGGACGCGGCCGCCGCGGCCGTGCGCGTGGACCTGATCGGCGGCTTCACCGCGCTGGTCCACAAGGGCATGACGCCCGGCGAACAGACGCTGATCAACTCGCTGCCCGTCGTCCTCAGCCGCACCGATCGCGTCTGCGCCTCGATCAACGTGGCCGACACCCGCTCCGGGATCAACGTGGACGCGGTCCGCCTCGTGGCGCAGAAGATCCTCAACACCGCCGAAGCCACGGCCGACACGAACGGATTCGGCGCGGCCAAACTGGTGGTCTTCGCCAACATCCCCGAGGACAACCCGTTCATGGCCGGCGCGTTCCTCGGCCCGGGCGCGCCCGAATGCGTCATCAACGTGGGCGTCAGCGGCCCGGGCGTCGTGAAACGCGCCGTGGACCGGCTGACGAAGGCGCGGCCCGACGCCTCCCTGGACGAGATCGCCGAGGAGATCAAGCACACCGCGTACCGCGTCACCCGCACCGGCGAGCTCATCGGCCGGGAGGTCGCCGCGCGCCTCGGCGTCGCCTTCGGCGTGGTGGACCTGTCCCTGGCCCCCACCCCGCTGGTCGGCGACAGCGTGGGCGAGATCTACCAGGCCATGGGCATCCATGAGCTGGGCGCGCCCGGGACCACCGCGGCCGTGGCCCTGCTCAACGACGCGGTGAAGAAGGGCGGCGCCTTCGCCTCGAGCTCCGTGGGCGGGCTGTCCGGCGCGTTCATCCCGGTGACCGAAGACCACGCGCTGGCCGAAGCCGTGGCCGCCGGAACGCTCACCATCGAGAAGCTCGAGGCCATGACCGCGGTGTGCTCGATCGGCATCGACATGATCCTGGTGCCCGGCGGAACCCCGGCCACGGCCGTCGCCGGCATCATCCTGGACGAAGCCGCCATCGGCGTCATGAACGGCAAAACCACCGGCGTGCGCCTCATCCCCGTGCCCGGCAGGGACGTCGGCGACCGCGTGGATTTCGGCGGGCTGTTCGGCGGCGGCACCGTGGCGCGCATCAACTGCCCCCGCGGTTCGGCGGCGTTCGTCAACCGCGGCGGCCATATCCCCGCCCCCCTGCGCGGCCTGACGAACTGACGGGCGGCGCGGAAGGGGGAGGCGCAGCGCTTGACCTTGCCGTCCGCCGATAGCATCATCGCGCACCAAATCCACGCCGGCCGCGACCGCTTTTTGACGCGGCGGCGGAAGGGACGGAGGACGCAGGATGCGTGCGGCCAAGTTCATCGAGATTCTCACGCCCAGACAGAGCGCCGAAGACCTGGATTCCGCCCTCGCGAAATTCGCCGAGCGGTACCGGACCGTGATTGACAACGGCTACGTGGTCAGCGTCCCCGACAACCCCATGGGCGTCGCGCACTTCCAGGTGACGGAAATCATTTCCGAACTCGGCCTGCCCGTGCCCCCCGGCCAGGTCCTGCTGCACCTGAACACGTTCCACAAGAAGGACGATCTGGACGCCATTCTGCGCGCGGCCGCAAAGCTGGGCATCCGCAACGTGCTCCTGATCACGGGCGACGGCAGCGAACGCCTGCCCAAGATCCCGCCGGAATCCATCGGCGCGGAGGGGGCGTCGGCCACTTCCGTGGACCTGCTGCGCTACGTGGACCGCGAATTCAAGGGCGCGTTCCACCGCGGCGTGGCCTTCAACCAGTACGAGCCGCAGGATCACGAGATCGCCAAGCTCAAGCGCAAGCTCGCGGCGGGCGCGGAATTCGCCGTCACCCAGCCCGTGCTGGTCTGGGACAAGCGCATCGAGAAGCTGCGCGAGTTCGGCGTGCCGGTGGCCGTTGGGGCGTGGATGTCGAAGAACCTCGATCTGCTCGCCGAGTGCGTCGGCTACCCGCTGACATCGGGGTCGGACGGCCCCTACGATCCGGCGGCCAACCTCGTGGGGCTGCGCCGGGCCCACCCCGACTTCGGCGTGTACCTCGCGCTGCTGAGCTTCAAGAACCAGCTCGCCCTGCTCCCGCAGTGGCTCGGCGCCCCCTCCCACGCGGACGATTGACCGCATCGCAGGCGGCCGCAGGCGCTGAACCTCACCGTCTGGAGGGCGCCGCGCCGCGGCGCCGCGAGCGTGGAGCCGATTCCGCGGCCGTGGTCGCGCGCTCCGCTGTGGCCCCACCTTCGCCGAAGGTGGGGCCTCTCCCCCGGGGTCATCGCGTGCTCCATTTCCCACCCGTCTCCTTGGAGACGGCGGTCCTCCGCCGTTCTCCTCTCCCGTATCTACCGGCGGGAACCGCCGGCTCCATGTCGCACCTTCTCCGGCGATCGCGCGTGATTACCTCACCGAATGGAGGGCGCCGCGCCGCGGCGCCGCGAGCGTGGAGCCGATTCCGCGGCCGTGGTCGCGCGCTCCGCTGTGGCCCCACCTTCGCCGAAGGTGGGGCCTCTCCCCCGGGTCAATGCGTTTTGACCGAGGCCACGCAAGGCCCGCCCTGAAGTCAAGCGCAGCGCGTACTTCAGGGCCCGCCGCTCGGCCCTCCTTCGCCAAGGCTTCGGAGGGCGCGCCCGGAGAGATTCGAACTCCCAACCCTCTGGTCCGAAGCCAGATGCTCTGTCCTGGCAAAGCCCTTCCAGTCGCAACCCAATGGTAGTCCATTGGTTCCGTTGATTGCGACAAAATCTTTCCACGATAAGTGTCGGATCGAACTACGGATCGTGCTACGACGTCCAGTGTGGAAAAGCGGCCTCTTGCGGTGAACCAGAGGCTGCAGCACGAAGTGCTCGCGCGACTGGTGGCTGACTGGGAATGGCACCGCCACGCCGACACCTCCCACGGCCGGATCGGGCAGGGCTGGGGCCGCCTGCCTTCACCTTCGAGCAAGAGCGACCTTCAGGCTCACGACTTCCCAATCGCGCCTGGAACACCGCCGACGCGCTTGGCCCGACCCCCGACGGGGCCTTCCTGTTCGCGAGAGAAAGCGCGGCCGCCCGTCCAGGCCGCCCGGCCCCCCTGGCGGCCCGATTCCCACCGTCCCGCAGAAATCTCGCCGGCCGGCGCGTCGGCAGTCGATCCCGAGGCGGCCACCCCGGGGCCGCCGGCGTGCCTCACGGTAGGCTCTGCTCGGAGTAACACGTGGGGAAGCCATCCTTTCACTGTTTCTGCCTTTGGAGTCCATCCCGCAGTTTCTCCGCGATCCGATCCCGTAGGCTCTTCGGGGCGAGCACCTTCACGTCGGGCATCCAGGACAGGACCCACCGCACCAGTTCCTTGCGGCCCGTCGTCTCCAGCCACATCTCGACGCGGCCGTCCTGTCGTGTCCGGAACTCCTGTGATGGATGCC
>VGWJ01000070.1 GCA_016873635.1 Lentisphaerota bacterium
TGCCCGGAGCATGCTTCCCCGACTTCTGGCGAATCCGTTCTACGTCGGTCTTTTCCGCTTTGCGGACGAGACCCACGAAGGAACACACCAGTCCCTTGTGACCCGCGCACTGTTCGACGACGTGCAGAACGTCATGACCCGGCGCGGACGCCCGCACAAGCCACGCCGACGCGCCATGCCCTATGTCGGCGGGATCCAGTGCGCCGCGTGCGGTGCGGCGATCACCGGCGAACGCCAGAAGGGACACCACTACTACCGGTGCACTCGGAAACTCGGTCCCTGTTCGCAGAAACGCTTCATCCGTGAGGAATCACTCACGGACGAATTCTGCCGCATGACCGCAATCGCAAGCATTCACAAGGACGGCGCGCCGCCGATGCTCGCCCAGTTCGCCGAATGGCGGCGGACCGAGGCGGATTCACGGTCCGGCCAACTGGCCGACGCGAAAGAACGGCTTGCCGCCATCGAAAGCCGGTTGTCCCGTCTTCTGGACGTGTACATTGACGGCACCATTGACCATGACGACTACGCCCGGAAGAAGGAGGAATTGCTCCGAGAAAAGACCGCCATCAAGGAGGCGGTCGGCAGAATTCAGAGCGAAGGTAACGCTTGGCTCGAACCTATGGCGGATTTCCTGAAAGACGCAATTCAGGCGGAAACCATCGCCTTGACGGGCACACCCGAAGAATTGGTCGGTTTTCACCGGCGAATCGGCTCGAACCTATCCTTGATCGAACCGAACCGGACAGAAGACGGAACGGAACCGGAGACGCGGACCTCCAAAGAACGTGCGGCAACGAGTGCGGCTCGGCACGGCGGCTTTGCCGCACGTGCCTCTGTCCACCTCCGCCAAGGCTCCGGCGGACAAGTCGGACCTGCTTCCCTCCCTCCAGCTTCCCGGATGACGAAGGCCGGATCAGCCTTCGCCAAGGCTCCGGCTGACAGGGCATGGTCAGAGCAAGAAGAAGCGCAAGTCTCCTCTCCCGCAGTCACTTCCGACGCTTGCCAAGCCGAGAGCATGGCCGCCGACAAGTCGGCGGCGTCCGTGGTCTCGCTCGCTCGCGTCGCCGTGTCGCGTCACCCGACCGAGTTCGCGCCGTCCGGCAGGCGGTCGTCGTCACGGTGGGCGGAAAGGCCGGTCCCGGTCCTGCGCGTCGTCTTCCCGGAACCGTGGAGCATCATCGCGGCGGCGAATCTCGCCGCCGCGCCCGGCGCGGAAATCGCCGGAAATCTGAAATGGTCGGGGCGGTGGGATTTGAACCCACGACGACCAGCTCCCAAAGCTGGTGCGCTACCGGACTGCGCTACGCCCCGCAGGATGGCGCGATTGTGAGGCAAAGCCGCCGGCGTGTCCAGCACGCCGGGCGCCGTTGAAAGAGCTACGTCCCGGCACGCCGGACTGCGCTATGCCCCGGAAGGGATGCCGTCAGGCGCGCGGATGCGAGGGCGAACTGCTCGCGGACCTCGTCGTACCCCGTCCATAGCCGAATGAGCCTAACGGAACGGGCAACCGCTGTCGAGCGGAGAGGGGACTCGCCGGCCGCGGCCAACCCGCCGGCGCCTACTTCTGGCCGTAGTAGGCGTTCTTGCCGTGCTTGCGGAGGTAGTGCTTGTCGATGAGGGTCCGTTTCAGGCTCTGGACGTCGGGGTTGACCAGGCGCGTGAACAGGGCCATGCGGGCCATTTCCTCCAGCACAATGCTGTTGTAGGCCGCCTTGGCCGCCGTGTCGCCCCACGTGAAGGGGCCGTGACAGGCCACCAGGACCATCTCGACGTCAGTGTGCGAGCGACGCTTGAACGCGCGCACGATCTGGTTTCCGGTTTCTTCCTCGTAGTTGCCCTGTATGGCGGCGTCGGTCATCACTTCGGTGCAGGGCACCGCCTCCGTGAGATGGTCGGCGTGCGTGGTGCCGTACACGGGGATGGGCGTCATGGCCTGCGCCCATGCCGTGGCGTAGGTGGAATGCGTGTGGCACACGCCGCCGATCCCGGCAAAGGAGCGGTAGAGCACGGCGTGCGTGCGCGTGTCGGACGAAGGGCGCCGCGTGCCTTCCACCACCCGGGCGTCCAGGTCGACGATCACTATGTCTTCCACGCTGAGGTCGGCATAGTCCATGCCGCTGGGCTTGATGGCAAACACGCCCCGCGCGCGATCCAGGGCGCTGACGTTGCCGAACGTGGACACCGCCAGGCGGTGCGCCGGGATCAGCAGGTTCGCGGCCAGGCACTCTTCCTTCAGCTCGCGGTACGGTCCGCTCACGAAACGGTCTCCTGCTCCACGAAGCGGCCCAGGGACTGGTAGCGGGCGTACAGGCGGTCGTATTCGGCCGCGCGCTCCGGCGAAGGCCGGTATTCCGCTTCGAAGCCGCTGCCCATGGCGCGCTGCGCGTCCTGCACGGTCTTGTGCACGCCGGCGACCACGGCCGCGAACATGGCCGCGCCCAGGGCGCAGGCCTGCTGCGACCGCACCACCTTGATCCCGGCGTTCAGCACGTCGGCCACCACCTGCATCACGAACGGCGACTTCGAAGCGATGCCGCCGAGCGCGATCACGCTCTTGACCTTGACGCCCTGTTCGTCGAAGCGTTCGGAGATGCGCCGCGAGCCGAAGGCCGTGGCTTCGACGAGGGCGCGGTAGATGCGCGCCGCGTCGGTGCCCATGCGCAGGCCGGCGATGGCGCCGGTCAGCGCCTGGTTGGCGTCGGGCGTACGCCGGCCGTTGATCCAGTCCAGGGCCGTCAGACCGCCGGCGCCGGGGCCGAGTTTCTCCGCCGCCCGGGCCAGCTCGGGCAGCACGCGATCGGAAACGGCGCGGCGCACCCTGGCGTGGGTCCGCTTGTCGATCCGCTCGTGCGACGCCGCGATCGCGTCCAGCGGCCACATCAGGACCGTCTTGAACCACGCGTAGACGTCGCCGAAGGCGGACTGACCGGCTTCCATGCCGACCATGCCCGGCACGATGGAGCCGTCGACCTGTCCGCAAATGCCGGCGATCAGGCGGTCGCCCACGTCGGCGTGGGGGGCGATGAGCATGTCGCAGGTGGAGGTGCCCATGATCTTCACCAGCACGTGGGGTTCGATCTGTCCGCCCACCGCGCCCATGTGCGCGTCAAACGCGCCGCTGCCCACGACCACGTCCCTGCGCAGCCCGAGCTCCCTGGCCCACGCCGGCGACAGCGTGCCGACGGCGGCGTCGGCCGTGACGGTCTGCCGGTAGAGGCGCTTGCGCAGCCCGCCCAGGAGCGGGTCAACGCGAACAAGGAAGTCTTCGGACGGCAGCCCGCCGAAGGCCTCGTTCCACATGGCCTTGTGGCCCGCGGCGCAGCGGCTGCGCGGAATGGCAAGCGGGTCGGTCTTCCCGGTGAGCACCGCCGACATCCAGTCGCAGTGTTCGACCCAGGAGAACGCGGCTTCGCGCACGGCCGGATCGGTCCGCAGGATGTGCAGGATCTTGGCCCAGAACCATTCCGAGGAGTAGACGCCGCCGGAGAAGCGCGTGAAATTCTCGCCGCCCCAGCCGCGGGCCGTTTCGTTGACGCGGGCGGCTTCCTCGATGGCGGTATGGTCCTTCCAGAGCACGAACATGGCGTTGGGATTGTCGCGGAATTCGGGCCGCAGGGACAACGGCGTGCCGGCGCGGTCCACGGCCACCGGCGTGGAGCCCGTGGTGTCGATGGAGATGCCGCGCACGCGCGCGGCGCTGCCGGCCGGGGCCTGCGCCAGGGCCTCGCGGACGGTCTCGCGGATGCCGTCCAGGTAGTCGTCCGGATGCTGCCGGAAACGGTTTTCCGCGGCGTCGCAGTAGAGTCCCCGGGCCCAGCGCCCGTAGTTGTGCACGGCGCTGGCGACTTCGTGTCCGTCCGCGGCGTCGACGATAACGCAGCGCACCGAGTCGGTGCCGTAGTCCATTCCGATCACGAGGGGCGTGCGGGAGGCGCCGGCGGTCTTGGGCTTCCGGCGTGTTTTCGGCGATTTGGGCGTCTTGCGCATGACGGGTTCCTCCTTGCGTTCCGGGGGCGAATGTTAGCAGAGGTTCGGGCGGAGACAAGCGTGATCCTGAAAAGAGCAGATCAGCCACAGAAGGCACACAAATCACAAAATATGAATGCCTTTTGGCGTTTCTGCTTTCCAGGCGGCGCGTGGCGCCGGTACTCTCGGGCGGATGAAGCTCTATCATGTCCGTCGGGTGGAATCGGATTTCGAGGTGGACGGCGCGCGGGTCAAACCGGTATGGGATCGCGCTGAAGCGGCGGGGGTTGACCTGTATCCCTGGCGCCGGCCGGACGATCCGCCGCCGCCGCGTGTCGAGGCGCGGCTGCTGTACTCGCCGCGGAAGCTCTACGTGCGTTTCCACGCCGTGGAGCGGCGCATCGTGGCCCGTAACGTGGAGTACCAGGGGCCGGTGTGCCAGGACAGTTGCGTCGAGTTCTTCGTCGCGCCGGCGGACGCGGCCTATCTCAACTTCGAGATCAACTGCATCGGCACGCTGCTGCTCTTCAAATGCAGGCCGGTCCGCCGGTTCGAACCGATTCCCGCCGAAGCGGTCAGTGGCATCCGGATCGCCACCAGTTTGCCGGCGGGGCGCGCCATTCCGGAACCGGCGGCCGGGCCGGCGGAAGGCTACGTGGTCGAATACTCCGTGCCGCTGCCGTTCTTCGCGGCGCATACCGGTTGCCCGATTCCCGTCCCGGGAACGACGTGGAGGGCGAACTTCTACAAGTGCTGCGATCTGGGGCCGGAACCCGCGTGGGGAACCTGGTCGCCGGTGGGGACGCCCGGGCCGGACTTTCACCGTCCCGAGTACTTCGGCGAACTGCGCTTTGCGTGAGCGGCGCGCGCGTTGCGATGCCGGGCGCGGTCTTCGCCGCGCTTCAGGAGGCGCGGGGCGGCGCCGAGAGGCGCGACAGCACGGGGCGCGTGGCGGCGCGCAGCTCTTCGTAGCGCGCGTAGAGCTCGCGGTACGCCTCGTGGTGGCGGGGCCGGGGCGCGAATACGCGCTCGCGCTTCACGAAGACCGACACGGCCTGCTCCGGCCCGCGGAACACGCCGGTGGCCAGCCCCGCCAGGATGGCGGCGCCCAGCGTTCCGCATTCGGTGATGCGCGGGCGCACGAAGGGCACGCCCATGATATCCGCCTTGATCTGAAGCCAGGCGTCGGACTTGGCCCCGCCGCCCGTGGCGACGAACTCCCGGGTGGCAACGCCCATGCGTTTCAGCGCGTCGAGGCTGCGGACGAAATAGAAGGTGGCGCCCTCCATGATCGAGCGCAGGATCTCGCCGCGCGTCGTGGAGGTGCGCAGGCCGGCGACGACGCCCGCGGAGTCGGCGATGAAATCCGGCGCGCCGCTGGGCTCGAAATAGGGCAGGGTGAGCAGGCGCGTGGGCCCGGGCGGCATTTCCGCCGCAAGCGCGTCATAGATGTCGGCGCCCGGTTCCAGCAGCCGGCGGTCCGCGGCGGCGAACGTGTCGCGGAACCAGCGCGCGAGCGAGCCGGCCTGGTTGTAGATGAACGAAACGTACAGGCCGGGCAGGACGTGGTGTTCCACGTTCAGGCCCGCCGCGAGCGTGGCGCCGGCATCGGGAATGCCGGCGTAGACGGGCGTGATGCACTCGAAGGTGCCGATCCCGCAAACCGCCCTGCCCGCGGCGGCGATGCCCGCGCCCAGCGCGTTGCAGCACTGATCGTGAGCGCCGACCACGATCGCGACGCCGCGCGGCAGACCCAGCTCGCGCGCCGCCGCTTCGCTCACCTCGCCGGCCACGGTTCCGCTCATGACCGGGCGCGGCAGCTTCGCGCCGTCCAGCCCGGCGGCCTCCACAAGGGGCGGCGACCAGGTTTCGCCGCGGACGTCGAAAAGAAGCGTGCGGTTGGCCTGCGCGAAGCTGGTGCGCGGCTCGCCGCCGAGCATGAAGGCGACGAAATCGCCCCAGGGCAGGAAGAAGTCCGTGCCGGCGTAAAGATCCGGCTGGTGGTCCCGGATCCAGGCGAGCTTGGGCATCGAGTAGGTTGCGGCGGGGATATTGGGATTGATGCCGTAGAAGGTCTCGAGGCCCACCCGGGCGATGAGCGCGTCCACGTACTCCGCGCCGCGCAGATCCAGCGAGGCCACGATGGACGGCCCGAGGATGCGGCGGTCGCGCGTGACCGGGACCAGGGCTTCGCCCATCGAGCTGAAGCACAGGGCGCTGACGGGGTCGCCCGCGGCGCTCGCGCCGCCGGCGGCCTCGCCGATCACCTCGCGGATCAGGGCCAGGACGGCGGCGCTGTCGAGTTCGACCCGTCCGGGCGCCGGGCGCAGGATCGGGTATTCCCGGTAGGCGGAGGCCAGGACGCGGCCGTCCGCGGCGTAGGCCGCCGCCTTGGAGCCCGTGGTGCCGAGATCGATTCCGAGCAGGCTCACCGGCCTAGATCTCCGCCATGTCGTAGCCCAGATAGCGGGTGAACGCCTCGCGCAGCTCCGCGGCGACGTGTCCGGCGGTGACGCTCACGTGGTGCCGGTAGCCCTGGTAGCCGATGGCCCGGAGCTTGGACTGCAGCGCGTCGACGCGCGCCACGCCGGCGCAGCCGAAAAATTCCTCCGGGATGGGATCCGCGGTCATCTCGCCTTCGCCCAGGTAGAAGGTAAGCTTGCCGTCCTGCGTCTTGGAGCTGGCGAAGGTCATGGGGCTGGGGGCGATGCGGCCCGTGTTGCAGCCGAAGCCGCGGCCGGCGCCGAGGGCCTTGGCGAACATGGGGTGGTCGACGATCCGCCCCTTGGCGGCCATCAGGCCCTGCGGCACGGGGCCGCAGTGAAAGAGAATGCACTTGTCGGGCTCTTCGCCGTAGTTGTTGTTCCAGTCCAGGCAGGTTGCCGGGCGGCCGGAGGCCAGCCGCAGGGCCCGCATGGCCACGGCGTTGCAGACGTCCAGCTCGCAGGCGGCCGGTATGCCGCGGTCGTTGATCTCGCTGAGAAGCACGCAGGGCGACACGCCGAGGTCCTGCTCCAGCTCGAGCCAGCAGCGCAGCGACATGGCGTCCATTTTGTACTCGGCGATGATCTCGTCCAGGACAAGCCCCAGCTTCGCCAGCGTTTCAAAGGCGGCCGCGGGCACGCCCTTCCATTCCGTGTAGGCGCGCAGGCGGGCGGCCTTGGCGCGGTAGGGCGCGCCACTCTTCTTCACGGCGCGGACGCGACGGATGACTTCGGACAGGTCGAGGGTCTCGGTCGTGATGCCGTAGCGCTGGAGGGTGATTTCGTCGAAGCGCACCGTCTTGAAGGCCGTGGTGCGCGCGCCGATGGCGCCCACGGTCATGCGCCGCATGCCGTTGACGACGCGGCACAGGCCGGCGAAGCGGCGCAGGTGCTCCGCGAAGGCCGCGGAGTCCGGGTGCGCGGTGTGCGGCGCGAAGGACGTAAAGGGCACGCCGTACTGGCAGAATACGTCCATGACCGAGAACTTGCCGCAGAAGGCGTCGCGCCGGCTGGCCATCGCCATGCGGTCCGGCTCGTCGGGATACGCCTGCACGAGGACGGGCACGCCGGCGTCCTGCAGCGCCGCGACCGCGCCGGTCTCGTCGCCGAAGTTCGGCAGGCACAGGATCACGCCGTCGAACCGGCCGCGCCGGCGGGCGAGGAAGTCCGCGTAGACGCGGCCCTCGGCGACCGTCTCCACGGCGCCGTAGCGGGTGGCCTTTTCGTCGAGCAACAGGGCGCCGTAGCCGGCGCGCGTCACGGCGGCGCGCAGCTCGCGGCGCGCGCCGGCGATCAGCGACTCGGGAAAGAAGCCGCGATTGCCGAAATACAGGGCGAAAGTCGTTGGTGGGGTCTGTTTCGTCATGGGCGGTTGCCTCCGTTGTTGATCTGCTCGGCGCTTCCTTCGATCGCGAGTTCCTCCCGCACGATACGGACCGTTTCGGCGTAGACGGCGTCGCGGGCCCGCGCGGGGGATTCGGGCGCGTGTCTTTCATACGGCTGGCGGATGGCCGTGGCAACGTTGATCTTGGCGATGCCGTGGCGGACGGCGTCGCGGATGCACTCGCGCGCGATGCCGGTTCCCCCGTGCAGGACCAGCGGGACGCCGCAGCGCCGGTTGATGTTGTCGAGATGCCCGATGTCCAGGCGGGCCTCGATCTTCTTGCGGGCCCTGGCGCTGTCCGAAATGGCGCCGTGGATGCTGCCGACGGCGATGGAGAGCCAGTCCGCGCCGGATTCCCGCACGAAACGCTCGGCTTCGTCCGGGTCGGTGAAACCGCGGCGCGAGCGGAAGAGCTCTTCGTAGGGCGGAAGCGGTCCGGCTTCGTGGCCCATCACGGCGCCCAGCTCGGCCTCCACGGGAATGCCGGCGGCGCGGGCCATTTCGGACACGCGCCTGGTGCAGGCGATATTCTCCTCCAGGGAAAGGCGCGAGCCGTCGACCATGACCGACTCGTAGCCCGCGCGGATCGCGCGCCCGATGTCCGCGGCATAGTCCACGCGCAGGTTGTCTTCGTCGATGACCGGCACGTGATCGAGGTGCAGGCGCGTGACGCGGCGGTCGCCGACGCGGGCGTACTCGTCGCGGACGGCCTCGATGCTTCCGGCGGCGAACTTGATCCATTCCAGCCGCGCCACCATGATCAGGCCGGCCGTCCGCGTGTCGGCCAGGGCCCGCACCACCGGCTCCATCATGGGCAGGTAGGGGATGTTGAAAGCGGGCACGGCCAGGCCGTTCTTCCAGGCCCGGTGCACCCATTCGCGCGTTGTCGCGGAGGCCATGTCCTGCTCCCGGCCGCGGTTCCGGACGGCAACGGACGCCAGCCTGCCAGAAAGCCGCGGCGGGCGCAATAGAGCAACGGACTAATGACACCGGGGCGCCGGACGTATACAGTGGGCGA
Source organism: Lentisphaerota bacterium (assembly GCA_016873635.1). GTDB lineage: Bacteria > Verrucomicrobiota > Kiritimatiellia > UBA8416 > VGWJ01 > VGWJ01. Next base: position 8,855 of record VGWJ01000070.1, read on the forward strand.
GGGCCGCAGTCCGGTCCGCGCACGGGAGGGACGCAGCGCATGACCATCATCGAACCGCACATCCACATGTACTCGCGAACCACCGACGACTACCAGGCCATGTACGCCGCGGGCATCCGGGCCTGTCTGGAGCCGTCCTTCTGGATGGGGTCGGACCGGCGCTACGCGGGAACGTTCTTCGACTATTTCCGGCTCATACTCGAGTTCGAGACGGCGCGGGCAAGACGTTTCGGCGTGGACCACTTCGCCGCCGTCGCCCTCAACCCGAAAGAGACCGAGGACACCGGCCTCGCCGACGAGGTCATGGACGGCCTGGGCGTCTACCTGGATCATCCGCGCTGCGTGGCGCTGGGCGAAATCGGCTTCAATAACGTCACGCGGAACGAGGAACGGGCGTTCGAACGGCAACTGGAGATCGCGGACCGCCGGCGGATGCCGGTCATCGTGCACCTCCCGCACGTCGACAAGCTCCGCGGCGCGCGGCGCACGGTGGAGATAATTAAAGCGCTGGGCGTGAACCGGGAGCGCATCGTTCTCGATCATAATACCGAGGAGACCATTGCGCTGAGCCGGAACTCGGAGTGCTGGTCGGGCATGACGGTGTATCCGATCTCGAAACTTACGCCGGAAAGGGTCTCGGGCATCATACGGGCGCACGGCACGGAGCGCATGATCGTGAACGGCTCGGCGGACTGGGGCGTGTCGGACCCGCTCAGCCTGGTGAAGGTGGTCGGGCGCATGGCCGCGGACGGCCACGGCGAGGAGGCGGTGCGGGACATCGTCTTCAGCAATGCCATGGCTTTCTACGGCCAGTCCGAGAGATGGAAGCCGGAGCTGGATTTGCAGCCCGTGGATCCGCGCGAGTTTCAGCGCTGAGACGAGGAGGCGCGCATGATCGGGCGGGGCGGGAGCTGCCGTGCCTGGCTGGAACTGGTCCGTCCGCCCAACCTGCCGACCGTGCCGGGCGACGCCCTGGCCGGCTTCGCGCTGGCCGCGCTGGGGCAGGCCCAGGCGCGGTGGACGGCCGTCTTGCCCGCGGCGGGCGCGGCCGTGCTGCTCTATGCGGCGGGATTGATATGGAACGACTGCGCGGATCTGCGGGAGGACCGCGCGAGCCGGCCGCGGCGTCCGTTGCCGAGCGGACGCGTGTCGCCGCGGCGCGCGGCATGGGCGGGCGCGGCGGCGGCGGCGGCCGGAATCGGGCTGGCGGCGATGGGCGGGCGATGGGTTCTGGCGGGGGCGGTTGCGCTGCTGGGGCTGATTGCGGCATATGATTTCGGCGCGCGGCGGGTTCGCGCGTTGAGCGCGCTGAACATGGGCGCGTGCCGCGCCATGAGCGTGCTGATGGGCGCGGGCGCGGCGTGGGCGCAGGGGGGGCGCGCGGCGGGCGCGGCCGCGGGCGGGGCGGCGGGCATCTGGATGTATGTTGCCGCGGTAAGCTGGATAGCCGCGCGCGAGACGTGTTCGGAGCCGGTGGGGCGCGCGCGCTGGGCGCCGGGGCTGGCGGCGGCGCTCGCGATTGCCCTGGCGGCGGCGGCGGGCGCGAACCTCTGGGCGCGGGCGCCGCTGTGCGCCGCGCCGGCCGTCGCGCCGGCGGCGGCGTGGGGCGCGCGCCTGGGCGGGAGTCCCGGGCCGGACGGGGTAGGGCGCGCGGTGGGCGGTCTGATCCGGGTCCTGATCCCGCTTCAAGCCGGCCTGTGCGCCATGGGCGGCGGCCGGGGCGGCGTGACGGCCGCCGCGGTCCTGCTGCTGGCCGCATGGCCGTTGTCGGCCGCGCTGTCCCGCCGTTTCGCGGGCAGCTGAGAACACGGCCGCGGCGGCGGGGCGTCCAAGCAGGACTCGCGATCGCGAAACTTGTCTGAACGCATGGAGGCGTTGCCGGGAAGGAATTCGCCGGTGTCGCGGATGTGTCGACGATGCGCGAAGAACACGACGGGAAAAAACTGCTGATCGTCGCGGCGGCCGGGTTGGGCTACGACTTCCTGCGCCGGAGCCAGGGCGGGACCGCGGCCGGCCTGCGGTTCCGCCCGGCCGCCGGCGTGTTTCCGGCGCTGACCTGTCCGGCGCAGGCCACCTTCCGCACGGCGTCCGGGCCGGACCGCCACGGCATGGTGGCCAACGGTCTCTGGGACAGGGCGTATGCCCGGGCGCGGTTCTGGGAACAGTCCGCGACGCTGGTTGCGGGGCCGCGCATCTGGGACGGATTCCGTCGCTCCGGCCGCCGCGTGGCCATGCTGTTCTGGCAGCAGAGCCTGGGCGAGGCGGCCGATATCGTGCTGTCGCCCGCGCCGATTCACAAGCACCACGGCGGCATGATCCAGGACTGCTACTGCCGGCCGCCGGGGTTGTACGCGCGCCTGTGCGCCGCGGTCGGCCGCCGCTTTGACCTGATGCGCTACTGGGGCCCCTGCGCCTCGTGGCGCTCTTCGCAATGGATCGCCGAGGCGACGGCCGCGCTGCTGGCGGACCCGGAGAACGCGCCGGACCTGTGCCTGACCTACCTGCCCGCGCTGGACTACGATCTGCAGCGCTTCGGCACGCGCCATCCGCGCAGCCTGCGCGCGCTGCGGCATCTGCTGCGACAGATCGAGCTCCTCAGGCGCGCGGCCGACGCGCGGGGCTACGCCCTGCTGGTGTTCGGCGACTACGCGATGGCGGACGTAAACGGCGGACCGGTTCTCCCGAACCTGGCGCTGCGCCGGGAGGGGCTGCTGAACGTGCGGCGCGTGCGCGGGATGTCCTACCTCGACCCGCATACCAGCGCCGCCTTCGTCGTGGCCGACCACGAGATCGGTCACGTGTACGTGCGCGAGGCCGCCGCCGCGCCGCGGGTGCGGTCGGCGCTCGCCGCGCTCCCGGGCATCGAAGCGGTCCTGGACCGCGCCGCTCAGGCGGAGCGCGGCGCGGCGCACGCCAATTCCGGCGAACTCGTGCTTGTGGCGGCGGCCGGATCGTGGATAGCTTACCCGTGGTGGGACAAGCCGCGGGAAGCGCCGGACTATGCCGCGCACGTGGATATCCACAACAAGCCGGGCTACGATCCGGCCGAGCTCTTCTGGGGCTGGCCGCCGGGCTCCGTCAGCCGCGACCCGCGCCGCGTGAGGGGAACGCACGGCCGGAACGATTCCGGCCGCGAGATCGCGTGGGCGTTTGACCTTCTTGAGCGGGAGGCCGGGTCGCTGCGGGATCTGGCGGGATGCGCCAGGGACTGGCTCGGAAATGACTGACAAGGCGTACGGCGCCAGGAAATGGAAACATATCGGCAGGAAATTCAGGTAGCCTTCTCGTACCCGGTGACCTTCACGCGGGGCGTGTTCGAGGCGGATTCGCCGGTCCTGGCGGGGACGCTCGCGGCCCGCGGCGAGCCGGGGCCGCACCGCGCGCTGGTGTATGTCGACGACGGCGTCGTCGCCGCGCATCCCGAGCTGCCGCAGCGCATCCGCCGCTACGCGGAGCGACACGCCGCCACGATCGAGCTGGCGCGTCCGCCGATCACGGTTCCGGGCGGCGAACGCGCCAAGAACGGCTGGAACATCGTCCGCAACATCATGGCGGACATCGGCAACGCGCACCTCGACCGGCACAGCTTCGTGATCGCCGTGGGCGGCGGCAGCGTGCTGGACTGCGTGGGCTTCGCGGCCTCGATCGTGCACCGCGGGATCCGCATGGTGCGCGTGGCCACCACGGTGCTGGCGCAGTGCGACGCGGGCATCGGCGTGAAAACCGGGATGGACGAGCACGGGGTGAAGAACTTCGCGGGAACCTTCGCGCCGCCTTACGCCGTGCTGGCCGACTTCGACTTCCTGGCGACGCTGGCCGACAAGTACTGGCACGGGGGCCTGTCCGAGGCGTTCAAGGTGGCGATCATCAAGGACGAAGCATTCTTCAATTACCTCGAACGGCACGCCCCGGACCTGGCGAAGCGCGACGGCGCCGTTGTCGGAGAGGCCATCAAACGCACGGCGCGCCTGCACCTCGATCACATGCGGTCCGGCGGCGATCCGTTCGAAATGGGAGCGGCGCGCCCCCTGGATTTCGGGCACTGGGCGGCGCACAAGCTGGAGTTGCTGTCCAACTATCGCCTGGGACACGGCCAGGCCGTGGCCGTGGGCATCGCGCTTGATTCCCGGTACGCCGCCCTGAGCGGCCGCCTGACCGACGGCGAGGCAACCCGGATCGCGCGCGCCATGCAGGCGGTCGGGCTGCCCGTGTGGGACGGTCTGCTGGAAGCCGGCGCCGGCGACGGGCGGCCGGAGATTCTCAAGGGCCTGGAGGAATTCCGCGAGCATCTCGGCGGGCGCCTGACGATCACGCTGCCGCAAGGCATCGGGCGGCGCGTCGAGGTGCACGAAATGGATCACGCGCTTGTCCTGGAGGCGGTTCGCATTCTGAAGTCCGCCGCGCGGCGGGAAATTTCCGTGCGGGCCGAACGGGAGGAGAGCCGCGCCGGAGCGCGGACGGGGGCGGAAACGGATGATCTTGCGTCGTGATCCGCCCCTGCACCTGACGTACTGCCTCAACGTGCACCCCGGCGAGAGCTGGGATGCCAACCTGCGGGCCATCCGGACGCACGCGCTGCGGGTGCGCGACCTGGTGGGGGCGCCGGGGCCGTTCGGGCTCGGGCTGCGTCTGAGCCGGGCCGCGGTCGAAGAACTGCACGGGCCCGCGCACACGGAGCAGTTCCGCGCCTTTCTCGCGGAGCACGACCTGTACGTTTTCACGGTCAACGGCTTTCCCTACGGCGCGTTTCACGGCGCCGCGGTGAAGCAGCGGGTCTACGCGCCCGACTGGGGCGCGCCCGAGCGCCTGGAATACACCACGCTGCTCGCCGAGACCATGGCCGCGCTGCTTCCGGAGGGCGTGCCGGGCAGCATCAGCACCGTGCCGGGCTCGTACGGGGCATGGGCGCGCGGCGCGGAGGAAGCCGACCGGATCGTCCGCAACCTGGCGGAGTGCGCCCGGCGGCTGAGGCGGATCGAAGCGCAAACCGGGCGGCGCGTCATGCTGGCCCTCGAGCCGGAACCGGACTGCCTGTTCGAAACGACGGCCGGAACGGTCGCTTTCTTCAACGGCACGTTGGCGCGTCACCCGGCCATGCGGGAACAGGGCGAGGCGTGGCGCCGCCATGTCGGCGTGTGCCTGGACGCCTGTCATCTCAGCGTGCAGTTCGAGGATCCCGCCGCAAGCCTCCTGGAGTTGACGCGCGGCGGCATCGCGGTTCCCAAGGTCCACGTCAGCGCCGCGTTGCGCGCCGGGACGGGCGCGGAAACGGCGCGCGCCCTGCGTCCGTTCGCGGAGGGGGTCTATCTGCATCAGACGCGCCTGCGCGGGGCGGACGGAACGGTGCGGCGGTGGACGGACCTGACGGCGGAGGCCCTGGATGCCGTGGCGCGGGAGCAAGACGGCGAGGCGCGCGTGCACGTGCACGTCCCGCTGTACTTCCGCGAGGCGGGCGCGCTGCGCTCGACGTCCGAGGATCTCTCGGCGGGCTTCTTTGAGGCGGTTCGCGACGCCGCCGTGCCGCACCTGGAGATAGAGACCTACACCTTCAACGTGCTCCCGCCGCCGCTCGGCGGCCGGCCCGTCGAGGAAAGCATTGCCGGGGAATACCGCTGGGTGCTGGAGCGCGCGCGGGCCGCGAAGTGAGGCGCGTCGGCCCCGCGCGTCGGGATCCGGCCGCGGTCCCGGCGGGCGGACAAGAGCGGAAAGACACCCCGCGCGACTCGCGGCTACAGGTCCAGGGCGACGCCGGTTTCCAGATAGCGCCCCGGCGCGGCGACGTCGGCGATTTCCTCGTATTGCGCGTCAAGCAGGTTCCGCCCGCGCACGAACATCGTGAACTTGCCGAGGCGCTGGGCCAGCCGGGCGGAAAGCAGCCAGTACTCGTTCAGCGCGGGCAGGTCGCGATAGCGCGCCGTGAAGGAGGCCGAGAAGCCGTGCGTTTCCGGGAGACCCAGGGCAAGGCGCGCGTCGTGCCGGGCCGCGCCGGCCGCATGCGCGGATTCCGGCCGGGCCGCGAAGGCTTCAACCGCGGTGTGGCGATAAGCCGTTTCCCAGGCCAGAAAGCGCGTCCGTCCCGAGAACCGTCCTTCAAAGCCTTCGATGCGGGCGTCGCCGGTGTTCGCGGCCCGCCACACTCCATCGTCCGCGACGCGTATCCAGTCGATCAGGTTCTCCGCCTCCCGGACAAAATAGGCGGCGGAAGCTTCGGCGCCGCCCGGCATGTGCACGTCGAACCCGGATTCGCCGCCCCAGGCCTCCTCGGGTCGCAGGTCCGGGTTGCCGGCGCGGGCGGAATTCGCGGCGTAGAGCTCGTCAAAGCCCGGGGGCCGCACGCCCCGCGCAACGCAGGCGCGCCAGGTCAGCGCGTCGGACAGCGGCACGGCCAGCGAGACGGAGGGGGTCGTGCGGGTGCCCCAGGCGCTGTAGTCGGATACGCGCAGGCCCAGGTCGGCCGTGAAATCCTCGCCGGACAGGCGCTGTTCGACAAAAGCCGCGCTGACGGCGGCGGACCGTCCGCCGAGGGTGGAGCTTGCCAGAAGCGCGTCGGTCCGTTCGACGCCCAGCGCCGTCGTTCCCGGCGAACGCCCGGACGATCGCAGCACGGCCCGCTCGATGAACGTGTCCGTCACGTGCCGCTCCGTCCCGGAGGAGAAATCGCCGGCGATGAGCAGCAGGTCATCGGCATGGTGGCGGTGGCGGAACAGCCCTTCGACCACCCAGCCCGGCGCGGGCTCGACGCGCGGCGCCAGATCCACCAGGGTGACGCGCGTGCGCGCGCGTGAGAGGCCGGGTTCGTGCGCATAGAAGCCGCGCGCGCCGGCATCCTTCTCGCCGTGGCCCGCCGAGACGCGCAGGCCGCCGCCTTCGGTGCGGGCGAACAGGGATCCCCAGGCCGACCATGTCCGGTAGTCGGCGCCCGGCCGGAACCCGTCCGACTGTTCGCCGGCGGCGTCGGCGGTGACGGCGACGTT
>VGWJ01000071.1 GCA_016873635.1 Lentisphaerota bacterium
CTTGTGTCCTGACCACTAGACGATGGGCGCCCGTGAACGCGCGGCGCGGCCGGCGGCCGCCTCCGCGCAAACAGGAGCAATGAAGGATATACGTTTCCCGCGAAAGCTCAAGGCAAAATGGCGACAGGCAAAATGGCGCGGGGTCTGGCGCGAACGGAGGGGCAGTTCATGCGTCGCGGCCAATTCGCGCTTGTCACCCGCCGTTCCGCGTGGCAGAAAGCGGTCCGTCATGTTTCCTCTCCGGACTTGTTGTGTGCTCGGGCTTCTGGCGTGGCTCATGCCGCTCGGCGCGAAGGCGCGCGAAGCCGACCCATCCGCGACCCCGCCCGCGGACGGTGCGCAGGCGGCCTTCGAGGAATTCGACGAGTTCGCGCGCGAGGCGCCGGCGCGCGATCCGCTGCGGCGCTACAACCGTCTGATGTTCAATTTCAACGACAAGGCCTACTTCTGGGTGTTCCGCCCGCTTGCCGTCGGCTACGGCAAGACCGTGCCCGAAGGCGTGCGCAAGTCCGTGCAGCGCGGTCTGAACAACCTCGAGTTCCCCGTGCGTTTCCTGAACTGCGGTCTGCAGGGCAAGTTCCGCAAGGCCGGCCGGGAAGCCGGGCGGTTCACGGTGAACACCACCGTCGGCCTTCTGGGCCTTTTCGACCCGGCCCGCTCGTGGCTGCACATGGAGCCGGCGGAGGAGGATTTCGGCCAGACCCTCGGGCGTTACGGCGTGGGGCCGGGCTGGCCCCTGGTCCTGCCCTTCCTGGGCCAGTCCAACGTCCGCGACGGCCTGGGAATGATCCCGGACCAGTTCCTCAAGCCCGGCGCCTACGTGGCCTGCATGAAGCCCGTGGCCGGAATGAACCCCACGGAACTGGGCGTCGGCGTGTGGTGTTACGACAAGGTCAACTACGTCTCCCTGAACATCGGCCTTTACGAGTCGCTCAAGAAGGATGCCCTTGATCCTTACACCATGATGCGCGACGCTTACGGCCGGATGCGCGAAGCGCGCATCCGGGAGTGAAAGCACGGAGGACATGATGAAGAAGGCTTTTGCGGGTATCGCGCTGCTCTTGGGCCTCGCGGGCCGGCCGGCTCGCGCGGGCGATGCCGAGGACGCCGCCGCGCTCGTGCGCGACGCGGTCGAAGCCGTTCTGGGCTGCCTGCGCGACGCGGACATGGCGCCGGAAGCCAAGCGCGAGAAGATCGTCGGGATCATCGAGCCGGTGTTCGATTTCGCCCTCATGGGCAAGCTGGCGCTCGGCGAACGCAACTGGACCGCCATGTCGCCTTCCGAACGGGAGGAATTCACGGCCCTGTTCACGCGGCGCCTGAAGGATTCCTACCTCGGGAAGATCGAGCTGTTCACCGAGGGCGAAGTGGTCTACGAGCCGCCGCGGGCCGCGGGCAACAAAATCCACGTGGCCACGCGCGTGCGCTCGAAGAGCGACGACGTCAAGGTCGTCTACAAGCTCTACAGAAAGGGCGCCGAAGGCTGGCGCGGCTACGATTTCGAGATCGAGGGCGTGAGCATGATTGCCTCCTACCGTTCGCAGTACGCGGAAGTCCTCAGCTCCGGAACCGCGAAGGACCTGCTCGCCAGGATGCGGGAGCAGGCCGGCGGCGCAGGCAGGTAGAACCGCAATTCACGGGCGCGCTTGAAGATCTACGATCTATACGACCGCCTCGTCCTGGGGCACGCCCGGACCGTCATCGCGGTCCTGCTGGTGCTGTTCGGCCTGCTGGGCTACCGCGTCAGGGACCTGGGCATGGACGCGACCGGCGACGCCCTGGTCCTCGAGGACGACCAGGACCTGCGCTACTACCGTGAGATCGTCTACCGCTACGGCACCGGCGATTTCCTGGTGCTGTCCTTCACGCCGCGCGGCGACCTGTTCGGCGCGGAAAGCCTGGCGGCGGTCAGGACGCTGCGCGACGGGCTGAAAGCCCTGCCGGGAATCGCGTCGGTGATCACGCTGCTCGACGCGCCGCTGCTGGGCAATCCGCCCGTGCCCCTCAAGGACATGCGCGCCAACATCAAGACGCTCGATTCCCCGGGCGTTGACGTGGAGCTGGCCCGCAGGGAATTCCGCGAAAGCCCGCTCTACCGCAACGCCCTGGTCAGCTCCGACCTGCGCACCACCGCCCTGCAGATCAGCCTGGCGCGCGACGACGTGCTCGAAGCGACGCTGATGCGGCGCACAATCCTGCGCGACAGGAAGCACGACGGCCTCATCACCCCCGCCGAACGCGCGGAGCTGAAGCGCGTCAGCGCCGCGTACGAGGTCTGCAAGACGCGCAACGTGCGGGCGCGCCGCCGGATCGTCGCGGCCGTGCGCGGCGTCGTGCGCGCGCACGGCGCGGCCGGCACGCTGTTCCTGGGCGGCATCCCGATGATCGCCGACGACACCATGGCCTTCATCCGCCGCGACGTTCTGGTCTTCGGCCTGGGCATGCTGGTTTTTCTCGTGGCCATCCTGGCCGTCATCTTCGGCCGCGTCCGCTGGGTGGCCCTGCCGGTGCTGTGCTGCGGCTGCGCGGTGCTTGTGATGATGGGCCTTCTGGGCGCGACCGGATGGAAGGTCACGGTGATCTCCTCGAACTTCGTCTCGCTCCAGCTCATCCTGACCATGTCCCTGGCCATTCACCTGATCGTGCGTTACCGTGAACTGCAGCGGCAGGCGCCGGGGGCGGCGCATCTCGAACGGGTCAGAGAGACGGTCCACAGCGTCTTTCTGCCGTGCCTCTACTGCAACCTGACCACGATCGCCGGATTCGCCTCCCTGATCCTGTGCCGGATCCAGCCCGTGATCCAGTTCGGATGGATGATGACCGCCGGCCTGGCCGTGTCGCTGGCGGTGACGTTTCTGCTTTTCCCCGCCGCGCTGGCGCTCATGCGGCCGCCCGCCGCGCCGCGCGCGCGCGCGCCGCGCTTCGCGGTGCCCGCCCTCTGCGCCCGCTTCGCGAGCCGGCATCCCGCCGTCGTATTCGCCGTGTCGCTGGCGGTGCTGGCCGGGACCGCGGCGGGCATCCGCCGCCTCGAGGTGGAGAACAGCTTCATCAACTACTACAAGGCCGGCACGGAAATTCACAAGGGCATGCGGGTGATCGACCGCGAGCTGGGCGGAACGACGCCCATGGACGTGCTGATCGACTTCGACGCCGTCGAAGCGGCGTCGCCCGGCGCCGCCGGGCCGCCGCCTCCGGGCGCGCCCGCGGAGGGCGACGAAGCGTTCGACGACTTCGAGGAGTTCGACGCGGCCGAAAACGCGGAAAAGTACTGGCTGACCCCCGCGCGGCTGGAAACGATCGCCCGGGTCCACCGCTATCTCGAAAGCCGGCCGGAAATCGGCAAGGTGCTGTCGCTGGCCACGCTGCGGCAGACGGCCGAATGGCTGGGCGCGGCGCGTGAGCTGGACGCCTTCGAGCTGGCCCTGCTCTTCAGCCAGCTCCCGGAGGAGTACCGCAAGGCGATCGTGGAGCCCTTCGTTTCCGTCGCGCACAACCAGGCGCGCGTCACGATGCGCGTCCGGGATTCCGATCCCGCGCTGCGGCGCGACGCGCTGCTCAGGAGCATCCGCGCGGACCTGGCCGGCCGCCTGGGGCCGGCGCCCGGCCGGGCCAGGCTCTCGGGCGTCATGGTCTTGTACAACAACCTGTTGCAGAGCCTGTACCGTTCCCAGGTGCGGACAATCGGCTTCACCATCCTGGCGCTGACCGCGATGTTCCTGGTCCTGTTCCGGTCGGTGACGGTCGCGTTCGTGGCCATTCTGCCCAACCTGCTCGCCTCCATGACCGTGCTGGGCGTGATGGGCCTGTTCCGCATCCCGCTGGACATGATGACCATCACCATCGTGGCCATCAGCGTGGGCATCGCGGTGGACGACACGATCCACTACATTCACCGCTTCCGGAAGGAGTTCGCGGCGGACGGCGACTACGCGGCCGCGATGTTCCGCAGCCATGCCACCGTGGGGCACGCGATGTTCTACACCTCGGTCGCGATCACGGCGGGCTTCTCGATCCTGGCGCTGTCGGACTTCGTGCCCAGCATCCTGTTCGGGCTGCTGACGAGCCTGGCCATGGTGAGCGCGTCGGCGGCATCGCTGCTGTTGCTGCCGCGCCTGATCCTGCTGGTCAAGCCGTTCGGGCCGGGAGCGAATGCGGATCGAAGCTTGCCGCGGGCCGGATGATCGGGCCGCCGCGACGGCTCGCGTCCGGCGACCGTCAATCGGGTTTTGCCTTATCCCTGCCGATTACGTTTCTTCGGCCCGGGCACCGGACGGCCCAGGCGCCTGAGCACTTCCTGCAGGTCTTCCCAGGCCGGCCGTTTGCCGGAAGCGTTGCGCAGCAGGTAGGCGGGATGGTAGGTGGGCATCAGGTCGATGCCTTCGAAGGAATGCCAGACTCCCCGCAGGCGGGTTATTCCCGTTTCCAGCCCCAGCAGCGCCTTGGAAGCCGTGCCGCCCAGGGCCACGATCACCCTGGGCTGCAGGGCGGCGATCTGCCGCCGCAGGTAGGGCAGGCACGCCTCCATTTCCTCCGGCAGGGGCGTGCGGTTGCCGGGCGGGCGGCACTTGACCACGTTGCCGATGAAAACCTCCTCGCGCGCGAAGCCCATGGCCTCGATCATGCGCGTCAGCAACTGGCCCGCGGCGCCGACGAACGGCCGGCCCTGGCGGTCCTCTTCCTCGCCGGGCCCTTCGCCGACGAACATGATCGCCGGCCGCGGCGGTCCCTCGCCCGGCACCGTGTTCGCGCGGGACTTGTGCAGGCCGCAGCGCGCGCAGCCGGCAACCGCCCGCGCCACCGCCGCCAGCTCGTCCCCGGCGGCGGGCGCCGCGGCGGGCTCTTCCGCGCGCGCGCGCTCCGCCGCGGGCGCCGCGGCGGGCGTCTCCGGCGACCTGCGCGCCGGCCCGGACGACGCCGCGCGCTTGAAGGCCGCCGCCGTCTCCGGACTGACCTCGGCCGTGGCGCGCCCCTCCGCGATTTCGTTCTCCAGGTAGCGGCGGATCTCCGCCAGGGTGTTGGCGACGGGCACGTCAGTCCTCCGTGTTCGGCGCGGCGCCGTTCGCGGCCAGCGCCTTTGCGTCGCGGCGCGCCTTGTGCGCGGCAACCCCCTTGACGAAGAGGGGCCCGAACACCACGTAGCCCGTGCCCAGCACGATCATGAAAACCGCCACGCGCACCGCCATGCGGTGGCTCAGCGCCCACAGCAGCGCCACGAGCACCGCGCACGGAACGAACAGGGCCAGCTTCTTGCTGGGCTTGGGATAGTGCAGGCTGGTGACCTGCAGCACGATGAAAACCACGATGCCGGCCAGGAACAGGCTGGCCACGGGACCCTCGTCCAGCCGGAACGCATCGCGCGGCGGCGCCAGGCTGATGAAGACGAAAAGGGCCACCCACGCCGCGTTGGCCGTGATCGGCAGCCCGGCGTAGCCCGCCTGTCCGCGCAGGGGATCCCTGACTTTGAAGCGCGCCAGCCGCACCACGCCCGAGAGCGCCACCGCCGAGGGCAGGATAACGCGCCAGATCGGATCGCGGCTCTGCATGGAGACCGCGAAGATCAGCAAGGCCGGCGCGATGCCGAAGGCGGTCAGATCCACGTACGTGTCCAGCTCCGCGCCGAACTCGCTGGAGCCGCGCATGAAACGCGCCAGGTTGCCGTCCAGTCCGTCCAGGATCATCGCCAGCATGATGAGCTGGGAAGCGCGCATGTACATCTCCGTGCGCCCGGACCGCATGCCTTCAACCGTGGTCAGGATGCTGAGAAAACCGGACAGCATGGCGCCCAGGGTGACCGTCGTCGGCGCGATTTGTCGCCAGTTCGTCATCGCCCTCGCTTCCTCATTCCGCGGGCGGCGGCGCCGGATTCGTCACGCGCGCCACCACCGTTTCGCCGGCCCGGACGCGGTCCCCTTCCCGCGCCACGATCACCACGGCGGCGGCGGGCAGGTACATGTCCAGGCGGGAACCGAACTTCATCATGCCGATGCGTTCCCCGCGCGCGATCTTCACGGCGCGGCCGTGATCCGGCCAGTACACGACGCGCCGCGCCACGGGGCCCACGATCTGGTGCAGGAGACAGCGCGTGGACTCGCCCTCGATCAGGATGGCGTTGTGCTGGTTCATCTCCGAGGACTTATCCAGGAACGTGAAGAAGCGCTTGCCCGGCCGGTAGCCCAGGAACGTCGAGGCGCCCCCCAGCGGCGCGCGGTTGACGTGCACGTCGAACAGGCTGAGGAATATGCTCAGGCGCACGGCCTCGGCGCCCCCCAGCTCCGCGCGCGGGCCCGGCCGGCTGATGCGCGCCAGGACCCCGTCCGCGCCCGCCACGACGGCGCGCGGATCGTCCGGCGGAGTGCGTTCGGGGTCGCGAAAGAAGTACAGCAGATAGGCGCCCAGCACCGCGGCCGGGACGGCGCCGGTCCAGACGCACCTGGCCGCGCCCCCGCCCAGCAGGCGGCAGCAAAGCCCCGCCGCAACGCCGACTGGCGGCGCCGCAAGCAGAAACGGAAGCACCTCGTGCCGGATTCCCATCGCTACGCGCTCCACCCGCCGTTTGCCATGCCTCATTCAACGCCATACCGGCATTGCCTGTCAAGAACGCCCGCCGCCCCAGAATCCGCGGACAAGGCCCTGTCGGGGGCTTTCTCCCGGCAGTTTCGATCCGTGTTCGGCGGACCGCGGGGCCGCGGTCCCTCCCGTCCTGGCAGTCAAGAGCCGCTTGATCCATGCGATGGGAGGGACGCCGGCCACGGCGTCCGTGAACACGGCGGGTAACTGCTCCGTGAACAAGGGGAGCCTCCGGCTTTGTATCGTCGCAAGTCGTTGCAGACAAAGACACTGCAACGCTTGACGAAACCCGCGGCGTTATCGGACAATTCACGCCGTGAAACGCACCTCACTTTCAACGCGTCCCGAATGGATCGGCGTCAAAGCCTTCGCCATCGCCATTCTGCTGGGCGCGCTGCTGCTGGCCCTGCCGCTGTCCGCGCGCAACGGGCAATGGACCTCGCCGCTCACGGCGCTTTTCTCCGCCGCAAGCGCCACTTGCGTCACGGGCCTGACCGTTGTCGACACGGGGACGCATTTCTCGCTCTTCGGCCAGATCGTGATCCTGTGTCTCATACAGGCCGGGGGGCTGGGCATAATGACCCTCAGCACCTTCCTGCTTCTCGCCGTGGGCCGCCGCATCAGGCTGCACGAGGAATCGGTCGTGGGCGGCTCGCTCGGGCAGTCGGGCTACAACGAACTGAAGGGCCTGGTGCCGCGCGCAATCGTCTTCACCTTCGCGATCGAGCTCGCCGGCGCGGCGGCGCTCTACGGGCGCCTGGTCCGGCACCACGGCATGGCGGCCGCGGAAGCCGCCTATTTCGCGGTCTTCCACTCGGTCAGCGCCTTCTGCAACGCCGGCTTCGGGCTCCGGGCGAACAGCCTGTGCGGTTTCCGCACGGACGCCTTCGTCCTGCTGACGATCGCCGCGCTCATCGTCACCGGCGGCCTCGGTTTCCTGGTTCTGCGCAACGTCACGTCGGTCCGTCCCTGGCGCCGCAACAAGCTGCGGCGCGGCCGGCTGGCCCTGCACAGCCGTATCGTGCTGGGCACGAGCGCGACGCTTGTCGCCGGCGCCGCGCTTCTTTTCGCCCTCATGGAGCATGACGGCGTCCTGGCCGGGCTCGGCCCGTTGCAGAAGGCGACGGTGTCGCTCTTCCAGGCCGTGACGCCCCGCACGGCGGGATTCAACGCGGTTGAGATGCGGCAGTTGAGCCCGTCCGCGTTTTTCATGACCATGACCCTGATGTTCGTGGGCGGAGGCCCCGGGTCCACGGCGGGCGGCATCAAGGTGACCGTGCTGATCGTGGTGCTTCTCAGCGTTTCGGCGATCATCCGCGGCCGGCGGCAGACCCTCGTGGCGGGGAGAGCCGTCGGGGAGCGGATCGTGCGCGAAGCGTTCTCCATCTTCGTGCTGGGCATCGGCTGCGTCGCGCTCTTTTTCGAGCTGTTGCTGCTGGCCGAGCACGCCGGGCTGGCGGGCGGGGGGCGGCTCCCCGCCGCGGACCTGCTGTTCGAGACCGTGTCGGCGTTCGGCACGGTGGGCCTTTCCACGGGCGTCACGCCGCGGCTTTCGGACGCGGGCAAGCTGGCGCTGGTCGCCTGCATGTTCGTGGGCCGGCTGGGGCCCATGACCGTCGCGCTCCTGATCGGCCGCAAAGAGGTGCTTGACTTTGCGACCTATCCGGAAGAGGAAATCGTCGTCGGATAGGGAAGGAGGAGCTCAAATGCGTCGCAGAGTAGCTGTCCTGGGCGCCGGCCGTTTCGGCGCGGCGCTGGCCACGGCCCTTCTGGAGAGGGGCGTGGAAGTCGTGGTCATCGACCGCGAGCCCGAGGCCATCCAGCGGCTGTCGTCCTCCGTGGCCAGGGCGGTCGCGGGCGATACCACGGAGGTCGAGGTTCTGCGCGAGGCGGGCGTGGAGACCTGCGATGCGGCCGTGGTCACGATCTCGGAGAACATGGAAGGCAGCATTCTCACCACGCTGCTGCTGAAGGACATGAAGATCCCGCACATCGTCGCGCGGGCGCAGAACGAGATTCACGGCGCGGTGCTGGAGCGCGTGGGCGCCGACCGCGTGGTTTACCCCGTGAGCGACATGGCCCTGCGCGTCGCCCGGTCGCTGGTGTCGCCGACCATCGAGGACTACATGGAAGTCTGCGAAGGCGCCAGCGTCGTCGATCTCAAGGCGCCCAGGCAGTGGACGGGCAAGACCCTGGCCCAGGTTCGGCTGCCCCAGGAATACGGCGTGACCGTGCTGGCCCTGCGGCGCGCGGGCGGCAAGAAGAAGGCCATCGTGCTTGTGCCGTCCGCGGAAGACCTGATCACGGCCGGCGACACGCTCGTGGTTTACGGCCCGGACGACAAGCTGCGCCGCCTCGCGGAACAGTCGTAGGCGGGGCCCGTCCCGGCCCCCGGAGGCGCGGCGCGCGCGTGCCGGCCAGGCGCGGGCGACGCTCGCGCCCGGTCGCGGCCCGGGCCGGGACCGCGCTCAGGGCGCGCCGAGTTCGGCGGAAAGGGCGCGGATGCAGGCGGCGATTTCGTCGCGCATGTCGGCGTCCTGCAGGGCGAATTCCAGGTTGGTCTTGACGAAGCCGACCTTGTTGCCGACGTCGTACCGCCTGCCCTCGAACCGCAGGCCGTACACGGCGCGCGCCGCCACCAGCCCGCGCAAGGCGTCCGTAAGCTGAATCTCCCCGTTCTTGCCGGGCTTGACCTTCCGCAGGAAATCGAAGATCTCCGGCGTCAGCACGTAGCGGCCCGCGATGACCAGCCGCGACGGGGCCTCCGCGACGGAAGGCTTTTCCACGAAGTCCCGCACCAGGTACACGCCGTTCTGGATGGGCTTGCCGTCGATGACCCCGTAGCGATCGACCATGCTCCGCTCCACTTCTTCCAGGGCCACGACAGACTCGCCGTAGCGGTCGAAAACCTCGGCCAGCTGGGCCGTGACGGGGCGCGGCGCCTTGACGACGGTGTCGCCCAGCAGCACGGCGAAGGGCTCGCCGCCCACGTGGTGCCGGGCGCAGGCCACCGCGTCGCCCAGTCCCCGCAGCTCCTTCTGCCAGACGAAATGCACGTCGGCCAGGGTCGATATCCGGCGGATGGCTTCCAGCTCCGCGGTCCTGCCCTTGGCCGCCAGCTCGCCCTCCAGCTCGAAGTTGCGGTCGAAATGCTCCTCGATGGCGCGCTTCCCGCGCCCGATGATCATGAGCACGTCGGTGATGCCCGAGGCCACCGCTTCTTCGACGACGTACTGGATCACGGGCTTGTCCACGATGGGCAGCATCTCCTTCGGCTGCGACTTGGAAGCCGGCAGGAAACGCGTGCCGAAACCGGCCGCCGGTATGACCGCCTTGCGAACCGTCATGTCGCTCCTTCCAGCGCCGGCGCAATATCCGGCCGGATGACGTCGATCCCCAAGGGGCGCATCACGTTCTCCAGGGCGGCGAACATGGCGTCGCCGGAGCAGGTCCCGACGACGGCCCCGCCCGATCCCGTGAACTTGGCGCTGGCGCCGACCGACCGCGCGGCCGCCACCATTTCCAGGTTGCCCCGGCTGATCCGCAGCAGCGCGGCCCGCCGGTCGAAGTTGGCGTTGAGCAGCGGGCCGATCTCGCTTCCCCGCCCGTCCAGCAGGAGGGAACGCACGCGGTCGGTCAGCTCGGCCCAGTAGCGCACGGCATCCAGCACCGCCGCGTCGCCGCCGTTGAACCGCACCCGCAGATCGTTGTGCACCACTTCCGACCCTTCGGAGAGCGTGCGGCGGTAGGCGATGTACAGCGGCGGCAGCAGGCCGGGCGGCATGGGAACGTACATCCCCCGCCCCGTGCTCTGCATGTGACGGCGGTCGAAGTCCATGAAGACCAGCCCCTGGTAAACCTGCGCCACGCGGTCCTGCAGACCCGCGGAAATGCCGAGCTCGTCGGTTTCAACGGAAAGAATCAGGCCGGCCTGATCGGGAGCGTCGATTTCGACCCCGTAGAACGTCATCAGGGCGCGCAGGCCGGCCGTGATGATCGCGCTGGAGCCGGCCAGGCCCACCATGTGCGGGATGCTCGAGCGGTAGCGGATCGTGAAATTGCGGTCGTGCAGGGCGATGCCCCTGCCCGTGCAGTAGTCGTGGAAACGTTTCACGGTTGCCTTCAGCAGACGCACGCCGCCGTAGTATCCGTAGAGCCGCACGTCGTCAACCAGCCCACCGATGTGCGGAAACACCGAGTGGTCGCGCATGTTGGGGAGGATTTCCAGCTCCGGCGATTCGTACAGCGTCACCTCGGCGCGGAAGTTGGTGAAGGCGAAGGCAATGGTCTTGCCGTGGTAGCCGTCGGACGGATTGCCGATGAGGCCCGCCCGCGGATACGCCTGGGTTACGATGATCACGCGCCGGACGATACCAGACGCGGCGCGCCGGGGCAATGCTTTCGCATGATTCCCAGCGCCTCCTCCGCCCGCCTGCCCCACGAAGCGCGCCGGCGGCCTTCCCGCGCCAGCGCCGCGCGGTCGGCGGGGGCGCGCAGCACCTCCGCCAGCGCCGCGCCGAGCCGGTCCCCCACCCCGCCGCCGCGCGCCGCAATCACGCGCCCCCGCGCTCCGCCGGAGAGCAGTTCCGGCACCTCGCCCACGTCCGTGGCCACGACCGGCAGCCCCGAGGCCTGCGCCTCCAGAACCACGTTGGGAAGGCCCTCCGACCGGCTGGCCAGGCACAGGCAGTCGGCGACGTTCATCCAGAGGGCGACCTCGTCGTTGGAGCGCTCCCCCGCGAACATCACGGCCCCCGCCAGACCCGGCCCCTGCGCTTCGCGCTCGAGCGCGCCGCGCAGGCGGCCGCGGCCGATCACGAGCATGCGCGCGTCCGGAAACGCCTCCCTGGCCCGGCGCAGCGCCCGCAGGGCGATGTCCGGGCCCTTGACGCGCACCAGGTTGCCGACGAACAGGATCAACGGCTCCCCGCACATCGAACGCGCCCCGGCCGGAAGCAGCGCCAGGGCCTCTTCCCGCGCGCGATAGCGGAAGCGCTCCGCGTCCACCCCGTTGAACACCACGTGGATACGCTCCGCCGGCACGCCCGCCGCCGCGATCTGGCCGGCCATGAAACGGCAGTTGACCAGCACGCCCTGCGCCGCCAGGCACGCCTTCAGCACGCGGCGGCGGCGCGCCGGCGACGCCAGGTGGAAGCGGTCGGTGCCGTGCGCCTTGACCCAGTACGGCCGCCCGTGCTTGACCGCCATGGCCCCGGCCACCACGGCGTCCGGGTAGAGCCAAGTGACGAGCACGGCCTCCGCCCCGGCGATGAGACGTTCCAGGCGCGCGAGCGACCACGCATATGTCCGCCAGCTCAGGGAGCGGCCGGCCAGCGGGACGTAGAAGACCGGCAGGTACCCGGTGCCCAGCTCCGCGCCGCGCGGATCGGCCCACGCGCGCACCGCCGGCCAGCGCCACGGGCGCCATTCCGGGACGAGGCAGACGTTCCTGGTCGCATGGCGCCGCGCCAGCTCGGAAAAGAACCGCGCGTTGAACAGGCCCCTCACCGGCTGGTCGGGCCGGGGATACAGATTGCTCACCGTCAGCAGCATGGCGCTCCAGCGAGCCCGTCACGCTCCGAATTTCTGCAGCTTGCCCGCGTGGGCCATGGCCAGGGGGATTATCTCCCGGGCCGGAATCGTCCCGATCTGCCCGCCGCGGCAGCGCGCCTCTTCAAAGCGCGGGCCGTCTCCGCCCCGCAGGAACGGCGCCTTCATCAGCAGCGGCACCGGGTGCCAGCTGTGCCCCCTGATGCTCGGCGGCGTGGAATGGTCGCCCGTCACGATCAACACGTCCGGCGCGGCGGCCAGCAGCGCAGGCAGGGCGGCGTCCATCTCCTCGATGCGCGCGACCTTCCCGGCAACGTCGCCGTCCTCGCCCGTCTTGTCGGTGTACTTGAAATGCGCGAACACGAACGTGTGTTTGCGCAGGGCCGCGACGGTCTCCGCGCACACATCGGCCGCCGTGGTGGGCTGCGCGGCCACCGGCATGCCCACCAGCCGCGCCACCCCGCGGTACATGGGGTAGCCGGCAACGGCCGCGGGGTCGAGCTTGAAGCGCTCCGCGAAGGTGGGCCAGTCCGGCGCCCTGGCAAAACCCCGCGCCACGATCATGTTGGCTTTGGGTTCGTCGCTCAGGATCGCGCGCGCCTGCGCGATCAGGTCCGCGACCGCCGCGGCCGTCCGCGAGCGATCGTGCGGCGGACGCGTCGCCGACAGCGGAGGCGCCCCGGTGATCTGCGGATCGGTGTCACCCACGTTGTCGTCCAGCCCCTCCCCGCGCAGGACCATCACCGCGCGGTGCTCGGCTTCCGTCTCGAACAGGACCTCCACGCCCTTCGGGGCGCGGACCGACGCGCGCAGCTTGTCCAGCGCGCGCCGGTTCTCGGCGTCGCTGATCCGGCCCGCGCGACGGTCGGTCACGTTCCCCGCGCGGTCCACGGTGCAGAAGTTCAGGCGCGCGGCAACGTCGCGTTTCGTAAGGGGGAACTCCACGCCCAGCGCGCTCAGGACCCCGCGCCCCACGCGGTAGACCAGCGGATCATAGCCGAACAGCCCGAGGTGCCCCGGCCCGCTGCCCGGCGTAACGGCCGCGGCCACGGGGACGTGCTGCCCCAGGGCGGACTCGCGGCTCAAACCGTCGAAGTTGGGCGTGCGCGCCATCTGCAGCGCGGTGCCGCCGCCCCCGTTGTCGCAATCGCCCAGCCCGTCCATCACCAGCAGCACGATGCGCCTGTCATTCTCCTGCGCAAGCGAACTGATCAGATTCCCGTAGGCGTCCCCGTCCATGGCGCGTCCTTTCTCTTTGTCCGTCCGGTCCGGGCAACATACCCGCCGGTTGCGCCGGAAACAACCGCAAACCCGCGTCCGGCGCGCACCCGTCCGCTCCCCCGCGCCCCCCCCCGACTTCCCGCTTGCGCCGGGTCCGCGAAAGCCTATTCTGGACGCAATGATCGGCATCCTGTTCTCGTGCTCCGGCTGCGGCGAGCATGTTTCGGTGAAGGGCTCGTCGGTGGGCATGGCCTTCAAGTGCCCGGGCTGCGGAGAGGAGCTCGAGGCCCCGGAACCGACGGTCGTCTTCTTCTGCCCGTCCTGCTTCCGCCAGTTCGCGGCGCCCGACGCGCTTCGCGGCGCGGCTTTCCGCTGCCCGCACTGCGATTCGGATCTGTCGATCCCGGAAGCCTCCACGCTGCGCTGCGGCGGGTGCGGAGTGGGCATCGAGATGGACGACGAGTGCTACGCCGACTACGAAGGCAAGCCGCTGCGCTGCCCGGAATGCCGGTCGCCCGTGCTCGTCCCGCGGCGGCCCAGGATCGGCGTGCCGCCCGACGAGACGCCCCCGCCCGGAAACCAGCCGCCCGGATTCGCGCGCAAGACGCTGCGCCTGGATGAGATCATCGCCGGGATTCCGCAGGCGGAACGCCTGCGGGACCAGGGCCGCTGTCCCTTCTGCGCCGGCGAAGCGCGGCAGACCGGCGAGACGTCCTTCGTGTGCGAACGCTGCGGCAGGCTCATCCATACCGTCGCCCCGACGATCCGCCGGCCGTAGAAGGCGCCGCGCTTCCGCGGCCGGCGGAAGAAGAAAAACAGCCGCGGCGCGACCTTGACCTCGCGGCCGTCTCCGTCTATGTTCATCGGCAGATGAAGCCGCTGCCGCGCCGCGTACTGATTGTCGAAGACGATCCCAACGTCGCCGCTCTTTTCCGCCGGGCGCTTGATAACGATCCGGAGTGGAACGTCTCCTCCCGGGCGGCGCAA
>VGWJ01000072.1 GCA_016873635.1 Lentisphaerota bacterium
TTGATTTCGTGCTGATCATAGCCGGCGGCCACGAGCGATGCACGCTCTTTGAGGCCGGCGGGCAGCGCCGCGATGACTTCGCGGCAGGCGTCGGGATCGCTGTTGAGGCCGCCGGGCGGGCCGAAGGTGTGCGGCACCAGCAGCAGGCGCGTCTCCGGCCGCGACGCCAGGATGCGCGCGGCGAGCCGGCGCGCGTATTCCGCGTAGTCGCACTTGAGGCGGAACATGTTGCCGCGCGTGTAGCCGCCGCGGTACATGAGGCCGTTCACGTTCAGTCCGACGGGCGGGGCCGCGGCGGCCGGGTCCAGAGGCGGACGGATGACCGGGCTCGGCGGGGGGCGCGCCTCCAGCGCGAAGGCCACGTCGGGGCAGAACTCGGGGCGCGGCGCGCCGCGCCGGCCGCGCACGAGGCGCTCCGCCGCGGCGACGCCCTCCCTGTCGCGGGAGAGCACGCGCGCGGCGCGCCGCAGCGTGAAAGCGGCCACGGCGCGCGCAAGGGGCGAACCGTACGGACCGTAGGTCTGCGGCAGGAGAACCAGCTTCCGGCCCAGCAGCATCGCCGTCAGGGCGGGAACCGCGTTCAGCATGAAGCGCCCCAGGCCGTAGATGTCGCTGAAGCTGTCGCCCCCCCGGATATCGCCGACGAAGTCGGCTTCCGCCAGGGCGCGCACCCACGGCGAAAGCGCGGCGATGCGGCCGCGCGCCGCGGCCGACGGCGTCAGCCTGTACGCCAGGCACAGCGCCACGATCGCCAGGAGATGTTCGCGCGGGCGGGCCCGCGGCGAAAGGCGGCAGTTGACCAGCCGCACCATGTGCTCGCGGCCGGCGACGCGCGCGGCGTGCATTCCGGGCGAGCGGTGGCTGATCAGCAGCGTGACTTCCGCGTCGGGCCGCGCTTCGAAGACCAGCTTGAGCAGCGAGGCGTTCAGGGCCGAAACGCCCTGGTTGCCCGTCCGCGGCGACGCGCCGAGCAGGCAGACTCTTACGGCGCGGCGTAGCATCCGATATCCCATCGCAGACGGCGCCGGCCGTCCTTGTCCGCGCAGAACTCCGTCACGAGCAGCGCGCCCTTTCCCGTGCAGGCGGTGTCGTCCGGCCGCAGGTGCAGGTCGTTGGACGCGCCCAGCGGCGCGTGGGACACGAAGCGGGGCGCGGCGCTCTGTCCGTGCTGCTGGCCGAGACCCCGCCGCGTGAATTCGGAGTACGGCATGTTCTTGCCGTTCCACATGATGACGTTGCCGCCGGAGGGGCCGGGGTGGACCAGGTTGTAGTCGAACTCCACGCCCTCCGAATGGTCCAGCGAACCCAGGACGTAGCCGCCGGGGCCGTCCGTGCGGCAGTTGTAGATGATGTTGTTGACCACGCGCACGCTCCTGGTCTTCGGGGCGCTGATCGCGATGGCCCGGTAGCCCATGTCGACGATGGTGTTGTTGGCGACCAGCACGTCGCTGATCGAATCGGTGCCCGTCTCGGCCTTGACGTTTATGCCGGCCATGTGCAGGCCCCGCGCCGCGAAAGCCGCCGTGCGGTAGATCTCGTTGTTGTAGATGCGGATATGCGCGGCGGCGCCCGAGCGCAGGGGGTCCGCGAAGATGCCGTGCGTGTGGCAGTCGTAGATGCGGTTGTTCCAGATGCGGTTGTATTCCCCCTGGGCCTGGATGCCGTCGGGATGGCCCTGCCCGCCGCCCGGATGCAGCCACATGTCGCCGATGACGTTGTCGTAGATGTCGTGTCCCCCGCGGCAGGCGATGCCGTCGTCGGAGTTGTGCTCGATGATGTTGTGGTGGATCTTCGTGCGCCCGTAGGCGCCGCCCTCGCTTCCGGCGGCGTTGTAGCCGTCCTTGTGGTTGTGGTGCAGGTGGGAGTAGGCGACCTCGCAGCCGTTGTCGGCGTTGCCGAAGCGGATGCCGTGCGCCAGCCCGCCCGGCGCGGCTTCGCTGCCGCATTCGGTCACTTCCACGTGCGTGACCACGTTGCCGTCGGCGTCGGCCGAGCTGATCCCGGCCCCGACCGACTTGCGCACGAGCATGCGCCGCTTACCCTCCACCTCGCCGGAGACCGTCACGTAGTCCTCCAGGAGGATGCAGTGCACCCGTTCCCCGCCGCCGTCGATGACGACCGTGCCGTTGTGGCCGGGGTCCCGGCCGGCGCGGATGACGATGTTATCGCCCCGCGCGCCGGCGCGTCCGACGGTCAGCATTTCGCGGTAGACCTTGCTTTCGGTTCCGCCGGAGATCTCGACCGTATCGCCCGGCCCGACCAGCGCCCAGTTGATGTCGCCGAAGCTGCGCCAGGCCTGCGCCCAGGAGGTGCCGTCCCCGCCCGGCGCGGCGTTGTCGACGTGCCAGGTCGTGCCCAGCGACAGAGGTTCGCACGCCACCAGCACGCAGGCCAGCAGCGCGCCGATCCGCATTGCGCCGCGTTTTCGCGTCATCGCCGACCCTCTCCTTCCGATTCCGGGCTTCCCGGCTCCGGCATCGATCGCGCGTACGCCGCCGCCATGGCGATCAGCATCCAGAGCTGGTGCGTGTTCTGTCCCCACTCGTACATCGCAACCGAGACCATCATAAAGTAGTAGGTCGCCAGGTTCACGGCAATAACGAGGGGCGTGTAGCGGCCGGGTTCGGGCAGCGCGCGGTACGCGCGCCAGGCCATCCACCACGCCGCGCCCAGCAGCAGCGCCATGCCGGCCAGCCCGACGTAGCCGCTTTCGATGGCGAAGTTCACCCAGGCGGAATCGCAGCTCAGGAAGGTGTAGTAGCGGTCGAAGAACCAGGCCTGCAGCTGGAGATGGTAGAACGAGTTCTGTCCGAAGCCGACGATCTGCCGGAACGGTTCGCCGGCCAGGGTTTCCATGACCACCCTGACCAGCGCGTAGCGGTACGAATAGGATCGCCCCAGGCGCGTTTCCGTGCTGAGCGTGGCCGTCCACATGCCGATCAGGCTGCGCATGACGCCCGGCCGCAGCAGCAGCGCCGCGCCGATCGCCGCTCCCAGCGCCAGCACGTAACGCCGCAGCGGGACGTAGAAGACCAGAAGGGCCGTCAGGGCCATGGCCAGTCCCAGCCACGGGCCGCGGCTGAAGGTCTTGTAGACGGCCAGCAGCATCAGCAGCACGGCTCCGCTCAGCAGCGCCTTGCGGCGGGCGTCGGAGGTCGAGGCGATCAGGTGCAGGGCCTGGGGAACGGCCAGGGCCAGCGCCCCGCCGAACAGGATCGCGTGCTGGAACGCCGACTTGACGCGCAGATCCCGCGGCATCGCGGCGCGCACCAGGTTGCCGAAGCGGTACGATTGCTCGGGAAAGCACTTGATGTAGGAGAAGCCCGTGTAGGCCTCGACCGCGCCCAGCGCCGCCGCCGCGGTCATGGCCAGGACCATGGCCGTGAACATGCGGTGCACGGTTGCGGGCTCCGAGATGATGCGCACGAGCAGCAGGTACATGAGGTAGTACTCGAAGACCGTCGACAGCACGCTCTTGGCGCTGATCAGGGGCACGACCGAATAGACGTTGGCGACCAGGGCCCAGACGATGTTCGCGGCGATCAGCCACCGCAGCGGCGCGCGGCGGCGCGGCGGCGGCGGGAGCTTGCGGCGGTCGACAAAAACCAGCAGCGCCAGCGCCATGACAAGCGTGCGCTGCACCGTCAGGTCGAAAACGGCCGGCTGCGGAAGCTGGGCCTCGCGCGGGAAAAGCAGCATGGCGGCGGCGAAGAAAGGCAGCGTCGCCTCGAGGCCGCGCCGGGCCCGGATGGCGAACATGGCCGCGGCCAGGGCGCCGTGGAGCAGGTAGAGAAGGGCGCTCATGTCGCTTCCGGCGCGGAGGGTACGGACGGGCGGGCGAGACCGGCGCTGAACTTGAGCATGCCGGCGTATTTCCGGAACGAACGGGCGCGGGCCGCGGCCGCGGAGCGGCCGCGCAGGGGCGACGCCGCGAGCATGGGCAGCAGCACGAGGAGCCGGGCCAGCGCCCCGGCGAACAGCGCCGCGCGGTAGCGGAGTTCCCCGGCGCGCCCCTGGTACTTGCGGATCAGGCGGGCGCGCGACGTCCACTGCATGAGCGACGCGAACAGGGGCGCGGACCTGGCGCTGGCCGCGGCGCCGGCGTGGACCACCTCGGCCTCGCTGAGGTAGTACACTTTCCAGCCGGCGTCGGCCGCGCGCCGGCAGAGGTCCACGTCCTCCGAGTACATGAAGAAACGCTCGTCAAAGCCGCCGATCCGGTCGAGCATGGCCCGGCGCGCCATGAGGCACGAGCCGTAGAGCTTGCGCACCGGGGCGCTGCGGTTCGCGTCGGCCCGCGGAAAGAACCGCGGCAGACGGCCGTAGGTGCGGTCGGACAGGAAGAGCGCCGACAGCAGTTCGTTGCCGGGGGTGGGGAACCACTGCAGGCCCAGCGGACGGACGGTTCCGTCGGCGTGGCGCACCTTGCATCCCAGCAGGCCCAGCGCCGGGTCGCGTTCGGCCGCGGCCAGCAGGCGTTCCAGCGTTTCGGGCTGGAGTTCCGCGTCCGGGTTCAGGAACAGGACAAAAGGCGCGCGGCTGCGCGCCAGGCCCAGGTTGCAGGCGCGGCCGAAGCCGAGGTTGGCGCCGGACTGAATGACCTGCGCTTCCGGGAAGGCGCCGCGCACCATGGCCTCGCTGCCGTCGGCCGAGGCGTTGTCCACGACGATCGTCTCGACTCGCCGGGCGCCGCTCGTGCGCGCGATCGCCGCCAGGCAGCGCCGCAGCTCGTCGCGCGTGTTCCAGCTGACGATGACGATGGAGACTTCGGGCGGCGGCGCGGGCCTGGCGTCGGGGGCGGGCATGGGCGTGCGTGGCTGCGCGGGTGCGTGGCTGCGCGGGTGTGAGAACAGGGGGTGCGGCGCCGGGAAGGATGCCGCCGCGCCCGCCCCGGCTAGTATGACCGGTACAGCCAGGCGGGGACGTAGAAGCGGCGGCGGTTGAAGACGACGCCCAGCACTTTGCCGCCGGCGCGCTGCAGAAGTTCCCGCGCCTTCTGGGCCTGTTCGCGCCGCACGTCCCCGGCGCCGATGACAAGCATGACGCCGTCCAGGGCGTGCGCGAGGCCGACGCTGACGCTGGTCTCCGCCACGGGCGGCAGATCCACGATCACGAAGTCGTATTCCGGCTTGCGCAGGGACGCGATCATGGCCTCGGATTCCCTGAGCGGGCGGCCTTCGTCGGCGATACCGGCCGGGGCGCAAAGCACGCGCAGGTTCGGAACCGGCGTGGGATTGCGGTCGGCGCCCTCGGCGGGGCGGTCGATGGCCGCCGCCGCGGGGACCGCGGCGGGCGAGGGCGGGGTGCGCGCGTCCGCGAGGGCCACGCGCAGCTTCATATCGCGGGCCAGCATCACCGCCCAGGCGGCGGCGAGGGAGGAGACTCCCGAAAGCGCGCGGCAGCCGGCGAGGCCGAGCATGACGGTCCGGCCGCCCTGCGCCGCGACCAGCTTGACGGCTTCGTTGTGCAGGGCTTCCACATAGGGCAGCAGCCCGTCGCACAGCGGCCAGGCGCGCTGCGCGCCGGTTTCGAGCGTGGCGGCGCAAAGCAGCTGCTTCGCGGCGGCGGCCGAGCCCGGCATGCCCCTGACGACCGGCACGGACACCAGGACGGGAATGTTCAGGTAGGCTTCCGCCTCGGCCGGCCGTTTCATGGAATGATCGAGGGCTTCCATGCCGAAGGCCAGCGCGACGCCGGCCAGCAGCCCCAGCGCCAGCAGCAGGGCCATGTTGCGCGCGGCGGAGGGGCGGAAGCCGGCCGCCGGCCGGGTGGCGGGCTGCAGCACGTTGATGTTCGAGATGCGGCCCGTTTGAAGGATGTCCTCCAGGCGGGCCTTCTCGAGGTTCTGCGAGAAGTACAGGTAGCTGTCCTCCTCGGTCTTCTGGCGGCGCTGCAGCTCCAGAATGCGCCCCTCGGCTTCGTCCAGCCGCGCGGCTTCCCGGCGCGCCAGATCCAACTGCTCCTTCAGCGCCCGGATGCGCGCCTTGATGGACGACACGCGCGCCAGCTGCGTCACCAGGGAGGCCGCTTCGCCCGCCGTCATGGAGACCATGTTCGTGTCTTCAACAAGCTTGAGCGCTTCCTCCAGGCGCCGCTGAAAAGCCTCGATCTGGCGGCGGATGTCGCGGACGGGTATGCTGTCGGGCGTGTAGGTGGCCAGCAGTTCCCGCTCGCGGGCGCGGAGCGCGCTGAGGGTCGTGTAGCCGCCACCCGTGAAGAGCGAGGGCTCTTCCGCGCCGCCTGCCGGGGGCGGAAGCATCGCCGCCTGGTCGGGGAAGGCGCGCAGAACGTCAAGTTGCGCGACGGCCGACGAAAGCGACACTTCCGCGTCCTGCAGCGAACGCATCAGCTCGTCGCTGCGGTTGGCCAGAAGCGTTTTCGCCTCCTGCAGCGAGATCACGCCGAACTGCTGGCGCACGCGGCGGAGCTCTTCCTCCGTCTGCGCCAGCTTGGCCGCCATTTCGGTGGTCTGACGCGCGAGCAGCTCGTACGACGCGGGCGGGCGGTGGACCTCGATGTGCTTGCGCAGGTAGTTGTCGATGATGGCCTGCAGCGTCGCCTGCGCCAGCTCGGGCGTGGGTCCGTCGAACGACAGCGCGATCACGTTGCTGCGTCCCGGGGTCTCGATCAGAAGAGCGGCCAGGATCTTGCGCGCGAGGACCAGCCTGCCTTCGGGCGTGTCCTCGGCGCCGGGGAAGCGCGAGACGCCGATCTGCTCCACGGCGCGTTCCGCCAGGTCGGAACAGGTCAGGATCTCGATTTCCGAATTCATGATGTTGCGGCCGCGCTCGTCGGGCGAACGCACGGCTTCCAGGGCGGTTCCGGGCTCAAGCTCCGTTGTTTCCTTGACGTATCTTACCAGCAGCTTGGCGCCGGAGCGGTAAACCGTCGGGGTGGCCTGGCGCACGGCCAGCGCGGCGATCAGGCCGCCGGCCAGGGCGGCGAGCACCTTGCCCTTGTGGCGAAAGAGCGTGTAGTACAGCTCGCCCAGGGAGAAGGGCGGGGGCCAGAGGGTTTTGAGCGGCATATTCGTCGGCATGGCTATCTCCTCACCGCACGAACGTGGTCTCGCCGGTGCTGCTGTACGCGAGGCCCAGCCGCGGCAGCAGGCCGTTGATGTACTGGTTGACGAACTGGTTGATCTTCACGATGCGCGTTCGCGGAACGTAGACGATATCGTAGGGCTCGAGATAGAACGGCCGGTACGGCTGGCCCTCGATCGCGGACTTGAGGTTGAGAATGAAGCCTTTGCGCCCGCCTTCGCCGTGACGGATCACGACCACGCTGCGCACCTCGGCCTGGGTCGCGTCGAAACCGCCGGCTTCGGCGATGGCGGCCAGCGCCGTCAGGGGCCGGTCCATCAGGATCCGGCCGGGCAACATCACGGCGCCGCTCACCAGCACCGGGGGCGTGGAGTTGATGATGATCGTGGTTTCGTGCGTCTGGAGCTGCGGGGCGTATTTTTCCGCCAGTTCCGCGCGCAGTTCTTCCATGCGTTTGCCCGCGGCGCGGACTTCGCCGACCAGCGGCAGGGCGATGTTGCCGTCGCGCCGCACGCGCTGCACGACGTTCAAATGGTCGGCGCCAAGGAAACGGATGTCCAGCTCGTCGCCTTCGACGATGCGTATGATGACCGGCGGCCGGGCGTGCTCTTCGACGGACCAGTCCGGGCGCGTCGAGCGGCAGCCGGTCGCGGCCAGCAGGACAAGCGCCGCCGCGGGACGCGGCATGAGACGCACGGCGCGCGCGACCGTGTTCGTGTGCGAGGCGTGCATGTGCTCGTTCACGGCAGATCTCCTCCGGGCCGCGGCCGATCCCGGCCGCCAAGAGACTCCGTCCTCGTCGTTTATGCGGCGCGAAGCCGTTGCCGGGGCGGCGGCTTCGCGCGCGGAAACCTGCCGGCAACATATCCGAGCGCAATCGCGCGCGCAAGATAGAATGCGCCCGACAGGTAGAATGCGCCCGCGAACGCCGGCCGTGCCTGGCCGCATGCGGCCTTGTCGCACCGGACGCGGTCGCGGGCGGACAGGCCTGAGACAGGGGGAACCGGTCCGCGAAGCCCGCGGAAAGGCCGTTCGTCAGATGCCTGTCAGCGGAATGTCGGCGATTTGTGATTTCGGCCGCCGGATGCCCGTCCGGGGCGCGGCACGGCCGCCGTGGCATCCCGCATGCTCCATAGCCTGGCCGGATCGACCCTGAGGCCACAGTGGCGGCAGGACGACGATCCATGAGGCAGTTCCCTCGGTGACGGACGGCTTGCAGAAAGGCGACTACGGTTGGTTCGGCGTAAAGCACAGGAGCTCGACAAGACCTTGAGTGTCACGGGCAATCCTATGTGACCTTACTGACCGACAGCCGCCGACATGCGACGGACCGGCGACACACACTGATGAGTCCCGGTCCGTTCGCTTTTTGCGCCCTTCAGCCTCCTTTTTTTCTTTCAACGCGTCCCGGCAAAGGTTAAATTCGGACCGGGTGGCAGATCGTGCGCCCGGCGCGGGGCGGAGCGGGGCGCGGAAGGAGGACGTCGTGAAAGTCACACGAGTAGACACCTGGGCGGCCGGAATGCAGGATAGGCCGGGAGGGCTGGCCGCCAAGCTCGCCGCGCTGGCCGAGGCGGGCGCGGACCTGGAGTTCGTGATCGCGCGCCGCGCGCCGGACAAGCCCGGCACGGGCGTGGTCTTCGTGACCCCGGTCACGGGAACCAGGCAGTGCCGGGCCGCGAAGAAAGCGGGCTTCGAGAAAAGCGCGGGCATGCACACCGTGCGCGTCGAAGGCCCCGACAGGCCCGGCCAGGGCGCGCGCATCGCCGAAGTGCTGGCCGTGCGCGGCATCAACCTGCGCGGCCTGTCCGCCGCGGCCATCGGGCGGCAGTTCGTGGCGCACATCGCGCTGGACACCGCCGCCGACGCGGCCCGGGCCGTTCGCGTGCTGCGCGGGCTGAAGTAGCCGCGTCGCCGGCGGAATCGGACGCGCGCGGCCCGCGCGCGGCGATTGTCTACGGCGCCGGCGCCGGCGCGGAACGGCCGTCAGGGGCCGCCCCGCGCGTCGCGGCGGCCAGGCGCTCGCGCAATCCCGTGCGGCGCTGCAGGATATGATCGTTGCGGATCGCGATCCACACGGCCTTCCTCGATCCCACCAGGCACACCAGGCGCTTGCCGCGCGTGATGGCCGTGTAGAGCAGGTTGCGCTGCAGGAGCTTGAAGTGCTGCGTGGCGAGCAGCACCACCGCCGCCGGGTATTCGCTGCCCTGGGACTTGTGGATTGAGCAGGCGTAGGCGTGCGCCAGCTCGTCCAGCTCGGCAAACGCGTAGTCCACGCGCCGCCCGTCGAAATCCACCGCAAGGGACTGCTCCATCTCGTCCACGGCGCGGATGTGCCCGATGTCGCCGTTGTAGACGTCCTTGTCGTAGTTGTTCCGGATCTGCATCACGCGATCGCCCGTGCGGTAGCGGCGGCCGAAGCGCGCGATCTCGGTTCCCGACGGATTGAGGGCCTCCTGCAGCACGTCGTTGAGGTTGTCCGCCCCCAGGCGGTTCTTGCGCATGGGCGTCAGGACCTGCACGTCCGCCCGCGGATCGAGCCCGAACTTGGACGGTATGCGGCGGGTCACAAGGTCGAGCATGCGGGCGATCATGCGGTCGGGGTCGTCGGTCTCGATGAAGTAGAAGTCGGAGTCCGGCGCGTTGGAGGTCTCCAGCGGCTCGCCATGGTTCACGCGGTGGGCGTTGACCACGATGCTGCCTCCGGCTTGCTGGCGGAAGATCGTGTCCAGCACGGTCACCGGCAGCGTCCCGGAGCCGATCAGGTCGCGCAGCACGTTGCCGGGCCCCACGCTGGGCAGCTGATCCACGTCGCCCACCAGCACGAGGCAGGCGCGGTCGGGAACGGCGCACAGGAAGGCGTGCATCAGCGGCGCGTCGATCATGGAGACTTCGTCCAGGATGAAAATATCGCCTTCCACGGGCCGCTCGCGGTTGAACTCGAAGCGGCCGTTGGCGGGCAGGTACTTGAGCATGCGGTGCAGCGTCTTGGCCGTGTGTCCGGTGGCCTCTTCCATGCGCTTGGCCGCGCGGCCGGTGGGCGCGGCGAGCTGCACCCGCAGCCTGCGGCGGAGGAAGACGTCGACCAGCGCGCGGATGATGGTGGTCTTGCCCACGCCGGGACCGCCGGTGATGATCGACGCCTTGGCCGCGAAAGCCATGCGCAGCGCGCCGACCTGCGCGGGCGAGAAGGCCAGTTTCATGCGTCCCTGGGCCCAGGCCACGGCCTTGTCCGTGGCGATGGGCGGGAAGCCCGCCGGCGCGGCGCGCAGGGCGGCGATCCGGGCGGCAATGCCCGTTTCGGCATGGTACAGCGCGCCCAGGTAGACCCGTTCGTCTTCCCGGATGAGGGCCTTGCGGCGCACTTCCTGCTCCAGCGCTTCGGCGAGCTTCTCGGCCGGTATGTCCAGCAGGGCCTGTCCCTGCAGGATCAACTCCGGCGCGGGACAGAAGCAGTGCCCTTCCTCGGTCAGCGCCTGCAGCACGTACACGATCCCGGCCCGCGCGCGCAGGTCGGAATCGCCGGGAATGCCCAGGCTGAGCGCCACGCGGTCGGCGGTCTTGAAGCCGATGCCCCAGATGTCGCGGCACAGCCGGTAGGGATCCTCGGTGATGCGCGTCACGGCGGACGGCCCGTAGGCGCGGTAGATGCGCGCGGCCTGCGCCGTGCCCACGCCGTGGCTCTGCAGGAAGATCATGATGTCGCGCACGGCCCGCTGCTCGATCCAGGATTCCTTGATGCGCTTGCGCCGCAGGGGTCCGATGCCTTCGACCTCCTCGAGGCGCTGCGACTCCTTGTCTATGATCCGCAGCGTGTCCTCGCCGAAGCGCTTCACCAGCCGCCCGGCGATGACCTTGCCGATGCCGCGCACCATGCCGCTGCCCAGGTAGCGCTCGATGCCCCTGGCGGAAGTCGGCGGCACGCAGGCCAGCAGGTCGGCCTGGAACTGAAGTCCATGCTGCGGATGGCGCACCCACCGGCCCGCGGCGTTCACGATCTCTCCGATCCACATCGCCGGCGTGCTGCCCACCACCGTGACGGGGTCGCGCTGCCCGGCAAGCCGCACGGAGCACACCGTGTAGCCGGTGTCCTCGTTGCGGAAGACCACGCTCTCGACGGCGCCGGTCAACTGCTCCGGCTGTTCCGTCCGCGGGCGGCGCGGCGGCGTGTGCTTGTGCGGTCCGGGCATGTCAGAGGGCGCGCAGGAGGTTGGCGACGTACAGGTAGCCCAGGCGGAACCGATCCAGCGCAAAGGATTCGTCGGGCGCGTGCACGCGGTCTTCCTCGGCGCCGAAACCCGACAGCAGCGGCGCGGCTCCGGCGGCCTCGGCCAGGGCGGCCACGACCGGTATCGAAGCCCCTTCCCACAGAAACACGGGCCTTCTGCCGCTGACCGCTTCCAGGACCCCGCGCGCCGCTTCCGCCGCGGGGGAGTCGAGGTCCAGCCGGAAACCGGGCGCGCCGGGGCCGTGCGCGACGATATCCAGGCGCAGGC
Source organism: Lentisphaerota bacterium (assembly GCA_016873635.1). GTDB lineage: Bacteria > Verrucomicrobiota > Kiritimatiellia > UBA8416 > VGWJ01 > VGWJ01. Next base: position 11,540 of record VGWJ01000072.1, read on the forward strand.
CCTCCGGCGCGCGCGCGCGCAGGTGCGCGCTGATGGCGTCCAGGCAGCGCCGCGGATCCTGCCCCGGAACGAGCCGGGCGCTGAGCTTGGCCTCGGCCCGCGCCGGGATGATCGTCTTCACGCCCGCGCCACCGTAGCCCGAATGGATGCCGTTGGCGTCCAGGCAGGGCCGGAAACCGGCGCGCTCCGCGGCCGGCACCCCCTTTTCGCCGCCCGCCGGCGGCACCCCGGCGGAGGCCCGGTAGGCCTCCGCCGTCGGCGCGCCCTCGGCGGCCAGGGCCTTTTCGCGGTCCGAAGGCGGCATCACGCCGTCGTGGAAGCCGCGGACGGCGACGCGTCCGCCGGCGTCGTGCAGCGAAGCCAGCAGGCGCGCCATTTCCAGGGCCGGGTTCGGGGCGACTCCGCCGTGCGTGCCGGAATGCAGGTCGCGGTCCGGCCCGCCGAGCGCGAGCGAAAGGAAGATGATTCCGCGCAGGCCCATGACGATGGCCGGCGCGCCCGTGGGCGCCATGTGCAAGTCGGTGACCAGCAGGACGTCGGCCCGCAGCAGGTCGCGCAGGCGGGGCAAAGCGGACATGATGCCCGCGCTGCCGGACTCCTCTTCGCCCTCGAGGAGGATCTTGATCGTGACCGGGAGCTCGTCGCGGCGGATGAGCGTCTCGATCGCCTTCAGCGCGTAGAAGAGCTGCCCCTTGTTGTCGCACGCGCCGCGGCCCCACATGCGGCCGTCGCGGACTTCCGGCGCGAAGGGCGGGACGGTCCAGGCCTCCAGGGGATCGGCGGGCTGCACGTCGTAGTGTCCGTAGAAGAGGACGACGGGCTTGTCCGGCGCGCCCCGGCGCTCGGCGAACACGAGCGGCTTGCGGTCCGTTTCCACGAGACGCGCCGCCAGGCCGTCGCGCTCCAGGAGCCCGGCGAGCCACTGCGCGCAGGCGCGGCAGTCGGCGTCGTGCGCGGGATCGGCGCTGACGCTCGGAAAGGCCAGCAGCTCGCGCCATTCCGCGAGGAAGCGCTCGCGGTGTTGCGCGAAGTCGTTCTCGTATGAAGCAAGCATGGCCGCAGTGTCCGCGCTGGGGCGCGACCTGTCAAGGCGCGGCTTGGCGTGCGCGGCGCCATCGCCCTCCACGCGTTCCGGCCGTGGTGAAAGGCGCAACATGATTGGCCGCAAAATGCACATAATTCACATGTGTCCGCTCGGGCGATGTGATAGCAGAGTGGCATGGCGCGCAAGCTGCGAATCGAGTATCCGGGGGTGCTGTATCACGTCGCCGTTGGCCGCGTGAAACGCCTTCGCCAATCCGATCAACGTATCGCAAACGCAATCACGGAACAGCGCAAGCGCAAGGTGTGGACGGCGAGTCGCTTACGGTGTCGAATGCGCGATGATCAGCAACGCCACAGGCCCAGGCCCGGGTTGTTGATGAGGTAGAACGGCTCGCCGGCGGCGTCGGTGTGGAGGCCGTCGCCGCGGCCTGCGGGCCGGAAGCGCGCGCGGGCCTGTTGCAGGTCTCCGTAGCAGAAGCCCACGCCCTCGATCTCTTCGCGCGTCAGCCCGCCGGGACAGTAGACGATCCGGAAGCGCCCTTCGGACGAGCCGTGAATGAGGTGCGCGGCCGCGCTGAGGTTGCGGCGCAGGGCCGGGTCGCGTTCCAGCGCCGCGCGCACCGCGGGTGTGCCGCGGTAGCCGTGCGCGCGGATCAGCCGGTCGATCTCCGGGTCTTCGCCGAACGTGCGCGCGCCGGGCGCCAGCACGAACAGCTCGCCGCCGTCGGCGATGGCCATGCGCGTGCGGTAGACGGCCTTGTTGCCCAGCCAGGTACTGTGATAGGCCTCGGGATCGAGCGACACGACGACCCGCGGCAGCGGGGCGGGCAGCGTGTAGACGTTCACCCGTTGCGAGAGCGCCGCGGCCCGGACGAAGCATTCGCGGCCGTCGCCGACGAACAGGCCGCGCACGGCGCATCGCCCGGCGGCGTCGGCCTCGACCACGGTGAGCGCATACACGACGGGCAGGTGCGGCGCGATGCGTTCGGCGGCGTAGTCCAGTACGCGGCGCACGGGCGTGTCGGCGCGCCCCATGATGCGCTCCATGCCGTAGGCGGCGCCCAGGAAGTGGCTCTTATGAATGGCCTCGGCGCCGCCCGCGCCCACGAAAACGTTCTTGGCGTGGCCGGCCATGCCGGCCACCTCGTGCGGCACGACCTGTCCGATGGAGAGGATCAGATCGAAGCCGCCCTCGGTCAGCAGGCGGTTCACCTGCGCGGGCCAGGCGTAGTCCACGGCGCCCTCCGAGACTTCGCGCACGTAGTCCGGGGGCACTTCGCCCAGGGCGACGGTGTCTTCGCGCCG
>VGWJ01000073.1 GCA_016873635.1 Lentisphaerota bacterium
TGGTGGGCGCTACAGGACTCGAACCTGTGACTTCTACCGTGTGAAGGTAGCGCTCTAACCAAACTGAGCTAAGCGCCCGTCCGCGGCGGAAAGAACACTAGCCGACCGGCCGGCCGAAGTCAATCCTTCCCCCGCGCCGCGTTACAGGGCGTAGGACAGGCCCAGGCGCACGAGGCCGAAGGAATAGCGGAAACTCCTGCCGCGCAGGTTGTCCACGTCCACGATCGAGTAACGGTACTCGGCAAGGAATTCCAGTCCGCGGCCGAGCATGAATTCCCCGCCGGCGCAGGCGTGATAGCCGATCGACGCGGCCAGGCTGGGCGCGGTGAACAGGTTCAGGTTCGGGCCGGCGCCGAGGTAGAGGTGCGTGCCGTCGACGACGGTCTTTCCGCCGCGCAGGCTGAGCGCGAACGACGTGATGCCGCAGTTGATGTTCCTGTTCTCCTCGGAGAAGAACGTTCCCGCCAGGTCGAGCGAAAGGACGTCGTTCACCGCGGCCGCGAACTGCGCCCCCGCGCCGAAGCGCTCGTCCGCCACGTCGCCGCCGGCCGAATACGCCACGTGCCCCCCTGCCCGGAACTCCTCGGCCGCCCGCGCCGGGCACGCCAAACCCGCTGCCAGCAAAACCGCCGCGCACAGTGCTCTCATCATGACATGTCTCCCCTGGCCGCCCGCCGGGCGGCGCATATCCGCGTCCATTCGCGCTTGTCCCCGGCTACAACGGCAACAGCAGGCCCACGAACACCAGCCCGGAATCGTACTTCCCGAGGGATTGCTCGAAGGACACGCTGGAGCCGCGGTACTCCGCGAAGAGATCCAGGTGCTGCAGGATCGCCAGCGCGATGCCGCCGCAATAGTGGTACCCGATGGCCGGGGTGACGCGCCCGCGCCGCTTCGCCGGCGCGGTGACGTAGGGCTGGTTGTAGTTCGCGCCGCCTCCGGCGTAGACCTCGATGCCTTCGGCGGGATGTCCGCTCAGTCGCACCGTCGCGGCAAAGGCAAGGTGGTCAATCGTGATGTCCGCGGCGTTGTCGTCCGTGAACCGGGTGCCCGCCAGCTCGAGGGAGAGGGCGTCGTTCACGTACGCCTGCGCCTGCGCGCCGAAGCCGAGAGTGTCGGTCGCCAGGTCGCCGCCCACGAGGTAGGCCGCGTGGCCGCCTAGCTTGACGTCGCCGGCGCGGGCGACGGCAGCCAGGAGGACCAGTCCGAATGCCGCGGGGATGAGCCTTCGCATGGCGCAACCTCCTTTCGTGTCCTGTGTCCCGATCTATAGCGCCTGCGCGGCGGGCCGTCAAGGCGGCGACGGACGGATATCGTCCGCCGTTCCGGCGACGCCGTCCGGCCCGCGGGAGAAGACCGCGCAGCCCGTCGCGCCGGTGGAGACATACACGTAGGCGTTGGTCCACGGGTCGGACTTGAGCAGGGTGACGTAAGGTCCGTCCCAGCGCGGCGCGCCGGGGTTGTTGATCAGGGCGGCAAGGCCCTCGGCGGCGCCGGGATAGCGGCCGCAGTCGCGGCGGAAACGGTCCAGCGCGGCCCGCAGCGCGTCGGTTTCGCGGGCCGCCACGAACTCCGGCCGGCGGTCGAGCCGCGCGCGCGGCGGCCGCCGGGCCAGGCCCGCCAGCATGGCGCCGACGACGAACAGGACGATCAGCGCCGCGGCCGCGCTGGCGGGCTTGCGGCCGTCCAGGAAGTCCGGCAGCGGGATCAGCGGTTCGGCCGCCTCGCGGCGGGAGGTCCGCTCCGGCCTTCGGGGCCGCGGCTTTTTCATGAGGCGCGCGGGCACGCGCATGGTCTTGCCGCAGGCCGGGCAGACCGGCCGCGGCTCGGGCCCGAATTCGGCGCGGCAGTAGGGACAGCGTAGTTTCACTACGGATCGGTGTTCTCGAGCTCCAGCGTCCGCAGGTTGATGCGGCGGTAGTAACAGTTGCGCGGGCTGCCGCCGCTGTTGCGCGTGTGGCAGATGCCGCCGCGCCGCGGCCGCACGCGGTAGAGCAGGGAGTTCTGTTCGCAGTTGACGAAGGCCTCCACGAGCTCAAAGGTCTCGCCCGACGTCGCGCCCTTGACCCACAGCTCGTCCCGCGAGGTGCTCCACAGCGCAAGGGTGCGGGTGCGCAGGCACTCCATGAAGGCTTTTTCGTTCGTGTACGCCACGAGGATGACCTCGCCGGTGTCGGCGTTCTGGATCGCCACCGGAATCACGTCCGGGCAGGTATCCGCAACGGCCGCGATCTTGCCGAAATCGAGCCGCAGGTCCTCGCCCTCTTCAATCGTGTTGACAACTTTCATGCGCGTTTCTCCCGGCCGGGTTCCGGGCGACGGCCGGCGCGCGGCGCGTGCCGCGCGCGTTCCTGCCGCTCCTGAAGCCGGAGCCCCGCAACCCTCTCAACGATACTTCCGTATCACACACCGCACCACGCCGCCTATCTCCAGCGAGCTGCGCGGCGTGATCGCCTTGTACTTCCGGTTGGCCGGCTCGAGCCGGACGCCCTTGCGGTCCCTGATGAAGTACTTCATGGTCCATTCGCCGTCAACCTGCGCCACGACCACGTCGTTGCTCCTGGGCGCGACGCCTCTTTCGACGAGCACCAGATCGCCGGGATGGATGCCGGCCTCCAGCATGGAATCGCCCGAAACCTTGAGCATAAAGGTTGCCTCGGGGCGTTCAATCAGGAATTCGTCCAGGCTGAGGGTGTCGATCAGCTCTTCCTCGGCGGGGGAGGGAAAGCCGGCCTGCACGGCGCCGAGCAGCTTCACGGTTCCGGTCAGCCGGGAAGTGGCGGCGATCTTGCCGCGGCGCTTCGTCAGGTATCCCATGCGGACCAGCCGGGCGAGCAGGCCGTGCGGACCAGCCGGGCGAGCAGGCCGTGCACGGCGTTCTTGGAGCGGTACTCGAACAGGGCCAGCATTTCGTTGTATCCCGGCATGCGCCGCTCGCGGGCCAGGAAGACGCGCAGGCGCGTGACTTTCTCGCGTATGTCCGTTTTGCGCGGCATGAGGCACCTCCCTTCGCCATGAAGTTGTGACGCGATCAGATTGGATGAACGATGGTTCATGGTCAAGTTCATCCCGTGACTTTTTGCGCATGCCGCGGCGGTCAATTGCCGAATCCGTGGTTAATGGTATATTGAAGGGTCAAGCATGAGCGGCAGCGGAGTCAGAATGCGCGTGAAGCGTCACGGCCGCGGGTTCGCGGCGGCGGCTTGCGCCGTCGCGCCGCTGGTTTTTTCCGTCGGCGCCCGCGCGGACGCCGTTCTGGGCGCGCAGGACTGGGATCCGGGGCCGCGCGGCTGGACGAGCGAATACGTGCGGGCCGGCCTGAGCGCGGATGCCGCCGCAAACACGGGGGGATGGCTGCGCCTGTCGCCGGCCGACGTCGGCGCCGGGCCGGGCGCTGCCTGGCAGGAAGCGGCGCGCGTCGCCGCGTCCAACCTGTACGCCGGCGGCTGGTCGCCCGGCCTGCCGGAGCAGCCCGGTTTCCAGGCCCGGGAAGGGGAGTCCAACCGGCCGCAGGCCCGCTGGGAGTCCCGGACGAATCACTACACGTGGGGCCGCATCCTGCGGTCGCCGGCGGCGCCGGCCGGGGCCGGCCACCAGGCCCCGCTTGCCGACCGGAACGACTGGGACGCCGATCCTTTCGGCAGCGAGGAGCAGTTCCTGGCGGACCTTTCCGCGATCGAGTGGATCGGCCCGTACGTCGGGCGCGGCGAAACCGGAGCGCAGGGCGGGGGCGGCGACGAGTCCGGGTTCCAGATTCCCGAGCCGGCGGAGGTGTCCCTGCTGGCGGCGGCGATCATCGGTTCCGCGGCGTCGATGCGGAAGCGAAAGCGGCGCGCGGCCCGGCGTTGAACGCGCCGCGGAATGAGCAGACCCGGATGCCGGATACGACGCCGGAAAGGGGAATCATGGCTTGTTTCCGCGCGCGCTTGCGCTAGGATACGCGGCCGTTCCGAGCAGCATAGGGGAAGTCCCGGATATGAGCGTAAGAGTCAGGTTCGCGCCCAGCCCGACCGGCCACGTGCACATCGGCAACATGCGCGCCGCCATCTTCAACTGGCTCTTCGCGCGGCACGGCGGCGGCGAGTTCCTGCTCAGGATCGAAGACACCGACCGCGAGCGTTCCACCCCCGAGGCGCTGCGCACGATCTTCGACGCCATGGAATGGCTGGGGCTGGACTTCGACGGCGAGCCGTTTTTCCAGTCCGCGCACCTCGACGCGCACCGCGCCGCGGCCGGACAGCTCCTGCGGGACGGCCGCGCCTACCGCGCGGACAAGGGCGGACTGGGCAAGGGCGAGTGCGTGGTCTTCCGCATGCCGCCCGAGGACGCGGTCTTCACGGACGGGATCCGGGGCGAGCTGCGCAAGGCCGCCGCGGACATGTCCGATTTCGTGATCCTGCGCGCGGACGACACCCCGGTGTTTCACCTCAGCAACGTGGTCGACGACATCGCCATGGGCATCACCCACGTGATCCGCGGCGACGACCACATCGAGAACACCTTCCGGCACGTGGCGCTGTTCCGGGCGCTGGGCGCGCCGCCGCCGCGCTACGCGCACCTGCCCATGATCGTGAACGCCCAGGGCAAGCCCTACAGCAAGCGCGACGGCGACGCCTACGTGGGCGACCTGCGCGCCAGGGGATTCCATCCCGAAGCGGTGTTTAACTACCTGACGCTGCTGGGCTGGTCGCCGGGCGACGACCGGGAAAAGCTCGCGCGCGCGGAGGCCGTCCGCCTGTTCACGCTGGATCGCGTCAAGAGCGCGCCGGCGCAGATGGATCTGCGCAAGATGACCCACCTCAACGCGCAGTACGTGGCCGGAATGCCCGCCGCGGACTTCGCCGCCGCGGCCCGGGAATGGGCGCAATCCCAGGCCTGGTGGCGGGAGCCGGATGAAACGTATTTCCGCGGGGTCTGCGCGCTGATGCAGTCGCGGACGCATCTGTATTCCTTCATCGCGGAATGGGGCTACTTCTTCGCGGACGATTTTGCGTACGACGAGAAGACGGTGCGCAAGCTGCTCCGGAAGGAAGGCGCCGGCGCGGCCCTGCGCGCGGCGTCCGCGGCCCTGGCGGAAACGGATTTCAGCGAGGCGGCGATCGAGGCGGCCCTGCGCGCCGCGGAAAAGGAGCGCGGCATTGAGGAGGGCAGGATCAACCAGCCCGTTCGCGCCGCGGCCACGGGCCTCGCGCACGGCGCCGGCCTCTACGAGACGCTGGCCCTGATCGGAAAAGACCGCGTGCTGCGTCGCCTCTCCCGCGCCGCGGAAGAACTTTGCGGCGCCTGACCGCCGACCACCGACAACCGACAACCGACAACCGAGGACCCGATGCCGCCCAACGCACAATCCGCACCCTTCGACTTCATCCGCGAAACCGTCGCGGCCGACGTGGCCGCCGGCCGATACGGCGGCAAGGTGGTGACGCGCTTCCCGCCCGAGCCGAACGGCTACCTGCACATCGGACACGCCAAGGCCCTGGGCATCGATTTCGGCGTGGCCGCCGATTTCGGCGGGCGCTGCCATCTGCGCATGGACGACACCAATCCCGCCAGGGAGGAGGCGGAGTACGTCGAGGCGATCAAGGAAGACGTGCGCTGGCTCGGATGGGACTGGGGGGAGCACCTCTACTTCGCCTCGGACTACTTCGGCAAGATGATCGAACACGCCGAGCGGCTGATCGAGGACGGCAGGGCCTACGTGGACGACCTCACGGCCGACCAGATCCGCGAGCACCGCGGCACGCTCACGGCGCCGGGGCGGGAGAGCCCCTGGCGCAACCGCTCCGTGGCGGAAAACCGCGAGCTGTTCCGGCGCATGCGCGCGGGCGAGTTCCCGGACGGCAGCCGCGTGCTGCGGGCCAGGATCGACATGGCGCACCCGAACCTCAACATGCGCGATCCGGTGATGTACCGCATCCTGCACATGCCCCACCACCGCAGCGGCGACGCCTGGTGCGTGTATCCGTCGTACGACTGGGCGCACGGCCTGGAGGACTCGATCGAGGGCGTTACCCACTCGCTGTGCGACCTGGACTTCGAGAACCACCGGCCGCTCTACGACTGGTTCCTCGACCAGCTGGGCGTGCACCATCCGCGCCAGATCGAGTTCGCGCGCCTCAACATCAGCTACACGGTGCTCAGCAAGCGGCGCCTCATGCGGCTCATCGAGGAGGGCCGCGTGACCGGGTGGGACGATCCGCGCCTGCCCACGCTGCGGGGCCTCCGCCGCCGCGGCTACACGCCCGCGTCCATCCGCCGCTTCTGCGCGGAGATCGGGATCACCAAGACCAACAGCCTCACGGACGTGGCCCTGCTCGAGCACGGCCTGCGCGAAGAGCTTAACCTGACGGCCCCGCGGGCCATGGCCGTCCTCGATCCGGTGAGGCTCGTGATCGAAAACTATCCCGCGGACCGGGAAGAGGAGCTTGACGCCGTCAACAATCCGGAAGACCCGGCGGCGGGCACGCGCAAGGTGCCCTTCTGCCGCGAGTTGTACATCGAGCGCGAGGATTTCCGCGAGGATCCGCCGAAGAAGTTCTTCCGGCTGGCGCCGGGCCGCGAGGTGCGGCTGCGCTACGCCTACCTGGTGACCTGCACGGGCGTCGTGAAGGACCCGGCGACGGGCGCGGTCAGGGAGCTGCGCTGCACGTACGATCCCGCGACGCGCGGCGGCGACGCGCCGGACGGGCGCAAGGTCAAGTCCACGCTGCACTGGGTCTCGGCGCGCCACGCCTGGGCGGCGCCGGTGCGGCTCTACGACCGCCTTTTCACGGTCGAGCGGCCCGACGAAACGGCGACCGATTTCATGGACGCGCTCAATCCCGCCTCGCTCGAAGAGCGCGTCGCGCAGGCCGAGCCCGGCCTGCGAGGGGCCGCGCCCGGAGCGCGCTTCCAGTTCGAGCGCAAGGGCTACTTCGTCGCCGACCACGCGGACTCCGCGCCGGGCGCGCCGGTTTTCAACCGCATCGTGCCGCTGCGCGACACGTGGGCCAGGATCGAGCGCGCGGGGCAGGCGGACTGACCGGGCGCGCGGCGCGGCGGCGGCGGCTTGACCGCGTGCGGGGCGAAATGACCGGCAGGATGCCGGTCCCGCGGGGGCCTGAAGACCTGTCATGCAAGCGGATTGTTCCGTATGGGAGAAGTCGCCCCGGAACGCCGGCTACAACGCCGGCGCGGCGCCGCGGCGCGTCGTGGCGATCGTCGGCCGTCCCAACGTCGGCAAGTCGGCGCTCTTCAATCGCCTGGTGGCGCGGCGCATCGCGATCGTTCACGCGGAGAGCGGCGTGACGCGCGACCGGCTCGTCGAAGAGGTTGTCTGGGGCGAAGAGCGGTTTGAACTGGAGGATACCGGCGGCGTCCGCAATCCCGACGGCGCCGCGGCGCGCGACCGCATCGAGGCCGGCGTGCGGGCGCAGGTGGACGCGGCCCTGTCCGACGCGGCGGTGGCCGTGCTGGTCACGGACGTGACCGCGGGCGTGACGCCTCTGGACCTGGAGGTCGCCGGCCTGCTGCGCGCGGGCGGGCGCGCGGCCGTGGTGGCGGCGAACAAGGCCGACCACGCGGCGCGCGACGCCGGGGCGGACGCCTTCGCCGAACTCGGTCTTCCCGTGTTTCCGGTGTCGGCCCTGCACAACCGCGGCATCGAGGAGCTGGTGACGGCCGTGCTCGCGCGGCTGCCGGACGTGCCCAATCCGACGCTGGCCGAGCCGCTGAAGGTGGCCGTCGTGGGCCGTCCGAACGTCGGCAAGTCCTCCTACATCAACCGGCTGCTGCGCAGCGAGCGTCTGCTGGTCTCGGCCGAGCCCGGCACGACGCGCGACAGCGTAAGCGTGCCCTTTGCCATCGGCGGCGGGGCGCAGGCGCGCCATTACGTCCTCATCGACACGGCCGGTCTGCGCCACGCGCGGAACGTGAAGTCGGCCGTGGAGCGCTACGGCGCCATGCGCGCGGAGCGCAGCATCGACGCCGCCGACGTGGTCGTGCTGATGCTGGACGCCACGCGCGGGGCGTCCGCGCAGGACAAGCGCATCGCGGCGCGCATTGTCGAGCGGGGCAAGGGCTGCGCGATCCTCGTGAACAAGTGGGACCTCGCCGCGGGCCTGACGGAAAGGGAATACCGCGCGGCGGTGCTGGAGGCGATCCCCTTCCTGCGGCATTGCCCGGTGGTCTTCGCCTCGGCGAAGGACGGCTACAACATCCGGCGCACGATCGACGCGCTGGATCGCGTGGCGTCGCAGGTGCAGGCGGATCTGCCGACGGGCGTGCTGAACCGCGCCGTGGCGGAGGCTTGCGGCCGCGCGGCGCCGCCTGCGTTCCAGGGCCGGTCGCTGCGCGTCTTCTACGCGGTGCAGGTGGGGCGCAAGCCGGTTACCGTCCGGCTCTTCGTGAACGATCCGCGCTGCGCGCGGCCGGCCTACAGCGACTACCTCGTGCGGCGGCTGCGCGAGCGTTTCGGCCTCGAGGGGGCTCCCGTGCGCCTGGAATACCGCCGCCGTCACGCGGAGCCGCGGCCTGACGCGCGCGCGCGAAGAAGCCCGGCAAGGCGTCGGAAGCCGTTCCCGTGTGTCACCACTGCGCCACGCCGTGCGAAGCGCCGGTGTGGTTCTGTCCGGCCTGCGGCGCGGCAATCGGGCCGTACGACACCGCCATGCCTTTCATCAACTACCGCAGGCTGAAGGGCGCCGCGGGCGGGGCTGCGCCGCGCCCGACGGAGCAAGCGGGCCGGTCGCACGCGTGAAGCGTTTGCAGCCGCGGCGCGACTGCGCTACATTCCGGGCGGGCGTCAGGAGCCGGGAAAGGAAAGCGATGAAGAGCGGGAAGAGAGTGGCGCTGGTCACGGGCGCGGGCCGGGGCATCGGGCTGGCCATCGCCGAGGAGCTTGCCGGCGAGGGATGCGACGTCGCGGTCATGGACGTGCATGACGAGGCGGCCGTTTCCGCCGCGCTGGAGCGCATCGGCGGCCGCGGCGCCGGGACGCTGTACTGCCGCGCCGACGTCTCTTCCGCCGCCGACCGCGCGAAGACGCTGGCGGCCGTCGAAGAACGCTTCGGGCGGCTGGACGTGCTGGTCAACAACGCCGGCGTCGCGCCGCGGGCGCGGGCCGACATCCTGGAGGCGACCGAGGAGAGCTACGAGCGCGTGATGAAGATCAACCTCCAGGGACCCTATTTTCTGACGCAGGCCGCCGCGAACTGGATGATCCGTCAGCGCCGGGAGAACGGCGCGTTCAGCGGCTGCATCATCAACGTCGCCTCGATATCGGCGGTCGTGGCCTCGCCGGGCCGGGGCGAGTACTGCGTTTCCAAGGCCGGCATGAGCATGATGACGCAGCTCTTCGCCGCGCGCCTCGGCGAATTCGGCATCCCGGTCTACGAGATCCGCCCGGGCATCATCGCGACCGACATGACCGCGGGGGTAAGGGAGAAATACGACCGCCTGATCGCCGAGAAGGGCATCCTGGTGCAGAGCCGCTGGGGGCGGCCGGAGGACGTCGCCAGGGTCGCGGCCATGATGGCGCGCGGCGATATCGCCTATTCGACCGGCCAGATTGTTACGGTGGACGGCGGTTTCACGCTGCGGCGACTGTGACGGTGAAGATGAAGCGGCTCAGATTGAAGATCGGGTCGAGCGGCGCGCTGCCCGTCACGCGCGCGCACACGCTGGTGATCGGATCGGGCGCCGCGGGGCTGAACGCGGCGGTGCAGCTTCGCAACCAGGGCGTGGAAGACGTGCTGATCGTGACGGAGGGCCTCACGATGGGCACGTCCATCAATACGGGGTCCGACAAGCAGACCTACTACAAGAGCTCCATGTGCGGCGACAACCCGGACGCGCCGCTGGCGATGGCCCGGAACTATTTCGACCCCGGCGGCATGCACGGCGATCTGGCGCTTGTGGAAGCGGCCGTTTCCGGCCGCGCCTTCCTGAACCTCGTGAGCCTGGGGGTCAGGTTTCCGCAGGATCGCTACGGGCAGTTCGTGGGCTACAAGACCGACCATGATCCGGCGCAGCGCGCCACGTCGGTGGGGCCGTACACTTCGCGCGAGATGTGCCGCGCGCTGATCGCCGAAGTCGGGCGCCGCCGCATTCCGGTGCGCGAGAAGATCAACGTCGTCAGCCTGCTGACGTACGGGGAAGCCGGGCGGAAGCGGGCCTGCGGCGCGCTGGCGCTGAACGCGCGTGGCGCGCTGGAGGCGTTCGCCGCCGACAACGTGGTCTTCGCGGTCGGCGGCCCGGGCGGGCTTTACGGGGCCAGCGTGTATCCGCCGGTCCACACCGGCGCCATCGGCGTGGCGCTGCGGGCCGGCGCGCTGGCGCAGGGCCTGCCCGAAGCGCAGTACGGGCTGGCCTCCGTCAAGTTCCGCTGGAACGTGTCCGGCACCTACATGCAGGTGGTTCCGCGTTTCGTGTCCACCGCCGCCGACGGCGGCGGCGCGCCGCGCGAATTCCTGCGCGAGTATTTCGACGGCGCCGGCGCGATGAGCTCCAAGGTGTTCCTCAAGGGCTACCAGTGGCCGTTCGATTCGCGCAGGATCGTGGGCGGCTCCTCGCTCATCGACATTCTCGTCTACATCGAGACCGCGCTGAAAGGGCGCCGCGTCTTTCTCGACTTCCGCGCTAACCCCGAGGGTTTCGACTTCGCGGCGCTGGACGGGGAGGCGTATGCCTACCTGGAGAAGTCCGGCGCGTTTCAGGCGACGCCCTTCGCGCGGCTGAAGCACATGAATCCCGGCGCGATCGAGCTCTACGGGGATCACGGCATCGACCTGGCCCGCGAGATGCTTGAGGTGGCCGTGTGCGCGCAGCACAACAACGGCGGACTGGCGGGCAACCATTGGTGGGAGTCGGTCAACATCAGGCGTCTTTTCCCGGTGGGCGAGGTGAACGGCTCGCACGGCGTGGCGCGCCCGGGCGGGTCGGCGCTCAATTCGGGGCAGGTCGGCGGATTCCGCGCGGCCGAGTACATCGGGCACCGCTGTGCGGAAAGCGATCTGGACATGCGCGCGTTCCGGAAGGCGGCGGCGGCCGAAGCCGGCGACGTTGCGCGCTTCCTGGAGCGGTGCGCGAAGTCGGACGTTGACTGGCGCCGGGTGCGCGGCGAGCTGCAGGCGCGCATGAGCAGGGCGGGCGCCCACATACGCGCGCTCGAAAGCCTGAGGCGCGCCGCGCGGGAAGCGCGGGCGCAGGTCCGGGCGCTGGAAGCGCGCGGCTGCCGCGCCCGCACGGCCCGTGAAGCCGTGGAGGCGCTGCGCAACCGCCAGCTCTGCTTCGCGCACTGGGTCTACCTCGCGGCCGCGCTCCACCAGGTGAAAAGCGGCGTCGGCTCGCGGGGCTCGGTCATGGTGCGCGATCCTTCCGGGCGGCGCGTCCACGAGCGGCTTGACGCCGCCGAATGGAGCTTCCTGGCCGAGAACGAGGCCTTCCGCGACAAGGTGCTGGAAACGGTCGCGGCCGGCGGCAGGGTGAAGAGCCGCTGGGCGCCGCGCCGGCCCATCCCGGAGAGCAACCTGTGGTTCGAGACGGCCTGGGCATCGTACCGCGAGGGGAAGATATATGACTGACATGAGCCTGCTGAAACTCCGCAGTCCCGCCGACTGCCGGTATGACATCGTGTCCCTGGGTGAGATCATGCTGCGGCTGGACCCGGGAGAGGGCCGCATTCGAACGGCGCGCGGGTTCCGCGTCTGGGAGGGCGGGGGCGAATACAACGTGGCGCGCGGCCTGCGCCGCTGCTTCGGCCTGCGCGCCGCCGTGGTGACCGCCTTCGCGAAGAACGAGGTCGGCCTGCTTTTGGAGGACCTCGTCCTGCAGGGCGGGGTGGACACGTCGCTTGTCAAGTGGGTGGATTATGACGGCGTCGGCCGGACGGTGCGCAACGGCCTGAACTTCACGGAGCGCGGGTTCGGCGTCCGCGGCGCGGTGGGCTGCTCGGACCGCGGCAACTCGGCGGCGTCGCAGCTCCGCGAAGGCGAGATCGACTGGGATCGCGTCTTCGGGACGCCGGGCGCGCGCTGGTTTCATACGGGCGGCATTTTCGCGGGCCTGTCGGAGACCACCGGCAAGGTGGCGCTGGAGGCCGCGCGGGCGGCGCGCAGGCACGGCACGATCGTCTCCTACGACCTGAACTACCGGCCTTCGCTCTGGAAGGGCTTCGGCGGCGTGGAGCGCTGCCGGCGGATCAATCGCGAGATCGCGCAAAACGTTGACGTGATGCTGGGCAACGAAGAGGACTTCACCGCCTGCCTGGGCTTCGAGGTGGCGGGCGCGGGCGCGGACCTGACGGAGCTGGACGTCGGCGGCTTCCGCGCGATGATCGAGCGCGTGGTCGCCGCTTTTCCCGGCATCAAGGCCGTGGGCACCACGCTGCGGGCGGTGCGCTCGGCCACGGTCAACGACTGGAGCGCGATCGCCTGGGTGAACGGGAAGTTCTATGCCGCGACGCCGCGCCCCGGGCTGGAGATCATGGACCGCGTGGGCGGCGGCGACAGCTTCGCGTCGGGATTCATTTACGGCCTGATGGAACTGGGCGACCCGCGGCTTGCCGTCGAGTACGGCGCGGCTCACGGCGCGCTGGCGATGACCACGCCCGGCGACACGTCCATGGCGACGCTGGCGGAAGTCGAGAAACTCGCGAAAGGCGGCGGGGCCCGGGCGGAGCGATGAGGCCGGCGTCCGGCCGCCGGAAACCCGAACGTGGAAACCACGGTGGAGGCGGAATGAAGACGGCGGAAGACGCAACCGGCGGGATCCTGGCCCGGCTTGAGCGCATCAAGGTCGTGCCGGTGCTGATAGTCGAAAAGGTGGATGACGGCTTGCGCGTGGCGGAATTGATCAGCGGGGCGGGGTTGGCCGCCGCGGAGATCACGTTCCGCACGGCCGCCGCCGCGGACGTGATCAAGGCCGTGCGCGGGGCGTTTCCGGGCCTGTGCCTGGGCGCGGGCACGGTGCTGAACGCGGCGGATCTGCGGCGGGCCTTCGACGCGGGCGCGGAGTTCGCGGTGGCGCCGGGGCTGAATCCGGCTGTGGTGCGGGAGGCCGCGGCGCGCGGCTATCCCTTCTTTCCCGGCGTGCTGACGCCCACCGACGTCGAGAACGCGCTGGGCTTCGGCTGCCGCGCGCTCAAGTTTTTCCCGGCCGAAGCCGCGGGCGGCATTCCCATGCTCAAGGCGATCGCCGCGCCCTACCGGCATCTGGGGGTGCGTTTCATTCCCACGGGAGGGGTCACGGTGAAGAACTTCCGCGACTATCTCGCGCTGCCCGAGGTGTGCGCCGTGGGCGGGACATGGCTGGGCAAGGCCGCGGACATCGCCGCGGGCGCCTGGGACGCGATTGCGCGGGCCATGCGGGAAACCGCCGCGCTGCTTTGAGGCGGCCGCGCCGCGAGGCGGGATGCGGAAGCGGCTGGAGGCTCCGGCCTGAGATCCGCGCTACGCGCGCCCCGCGCCGCCGCTCTGGTCCGGATGGCGACGCGGCCCGGCGTGCAGCCAGAGGTTGACGCACGGGTCCTGCGCGTCGCTGATCAGGTGATGGTCCTCGCCCGGCTCGATGACGACGATATCGCCGGCCGCGAGCGGATGCATCTTGCCGTCGACCTCCATGCGGGCCTTTCCCTGCAGAATCACGAAAGCCTCGCGGTCATCGTCGTGCGCGTGCAGATCCCTGCCGCCGGGGCCGTCGTTGGTGTGCGTGCGCTCGCCCGGCCTCTTGAAACCCATCCCCCCCATGCACAGATAGGCGCCGGGAAGAACTCCGCTGAAGACGTGTCCGCCGGTGACGGCGGGCAGTTCGTTGAGTCGGTATCT
>VGWJ01000074.1 GCA_016873635.1 Lentisphaerota bacterium
TCCAGGTCGCGCCGTTGTCGGTCGAGCGTGAGACGCGAAAGAGCCGGCTCTGACACCAGCCCGTGAACAGCCAGTTCGTGCTCCCTTCCCGCCAATGACAAGGAGAAATGTCCTGGTCCTGCTCGTCATCCGACTTCGCCTTGAGGAGCAGTTCGGGCATGTCGAACTCTTCGGCGCCGTACCGCAGCCGGGTCTGTACAATCCGGACCCTCGGCCCGTATTCGTCGCCGCCCGGACCGCTGTACCAGGAGGCGAGCACATCGCCGTTGGGCATGATCTCGAGAGCGGATTGATGGAGCTTAAACCTCTCCACGGCGGGATCAATGCCGTTACCCTCTGACGGGGGAACGGCGAAACGCACGGTGAAACAGGGCACTGACGGATTCGGCCCCTGCAAAGCGGGCGCCGTGCTCTGCTTCACGGCCATCTGGTTGAACGGCAGGGGACTGTACGCGAGACGGTTGGTCGGCGCGGTGTCCAGCACGATTCGGAACGTCGCGACGCCTTCCCGTGACGGTGGCTGACACAAGCGGTTGGTGGCATCGGCACGGATCACTTTCATCATGCCGGTCAGCGGTCCGGCTGGATCCTTGAGGCTGGCAATCTGGTGCGCGTACGCGCCATGCCAGTCGCTGACCCACTCTCCGGCAAAGTCCGTGACGGTTCCCGGATTTCGTCTTACGTATTCCCACTCCGCCTCGGTCGGCAGGCGATAGGTGCGTCCTTCCTTGCGGCTCAGCCAGGCGCAGAAAGCCGCGGCGCGCTCCCAGCTCACGCGCCCATCGGCGGGCGCGGGTCCCAGCCCTGCCTGATCGAACTGCGCTTTGGAAACCCGAACCGTCAACAGATAGAACGGCTTGGTGAGGATGACGGGATGCGCCGGCTGTTCGTCCCAATCCAGGCTCGTAGTGAGGTTCGCTCCCGCTTTGTCGCTGTCCGGGGCGTTCAGGCTAGTGCCTTGGCCCATGACGAACGCGCCCGCATTGAGCCGGACGAACCCCATGCCCTGCGAATTGGTGTAGGTCGGTCCGGTCGGCGCGTCCGCGGCGAAGCCGCCTCCCGCCCCCGCCAGGAAGAGAGCGGCGGTCGCCACGGTGGTGAGTACTCGTTTCGTTGCTGTGTTGTCTGTTCTGCTCATTGCGTTGCTTCTTTGCTCCTGTCGAAACCTGTCGAGCCCCGTCGACGTTCCTTCTGAATACTGAACACTGGCCACTGAATACTTGCTTCCCCCATTCGCCATCAGCCATCAGCCAATGGAATATGGTTCGGGACCGGCCTTCGCCAAGGCGCTACGGCCCGGCAGGCAAGGTTCGGGACGAAGGTTTCCTTTCTACTTCAAGCTCCCATTCTCAAAGCGATACACGCCCACCTCCCGCCCCGTCGCGTCCCAGTGCCGCGCCTCGCCATTGGCCACCAGCCCGCGGAAGTGGCGGGTGGGCAGATCGCGCGCCACGGGGTTGGTGTCCCACTGCGACTCCATTCGCTTGCGCCCGTTGCTCCACCAGTGCGTCCAAGTGCTGACGTTGTTGGTCAAGTCGTGATTCCAACTCCAGAACCTGTCGCCATTCGGCGCCCACAGCGTTTCCTCGCCCGTCCGCCGGCCGCTGGCCCAGGTCACTACCCGCTGCACCGTGCCGTTTTCGTGGTAGTTGGTTTCCACCCCATCCAGCAGATAGCGGCCGTTCGGACAGATACGCGCGCTCCAGGTCGCCCTGCGCGCTCCGCCCGGATAGTTCTCGCTGTAGTTGGTGATCGTGCCGCCGCTGGTCTCCGGCACAATGTCGCCGTCCGCCGAATAGACCCACGCCTCGTTGAATTCGTAGTGCAGTCCGGGACGTGTCATGGTCGCCAGCACATGAATCAACCCGTTGGGCGCCTGGCACACGGTGGCGTAGCCCAGGGTCAGGAGATTGGCGTTCTCGTGCTTGAGCGCCACGGGCAAGGCCTTGAAATGCCAGGTCGCGCCGTTGTCGGACGACAGCGCCACGTACGGCGCCATCCCATTCGTCCAGTCGGCCGGCGGCACAAGAGTCTCTCTCAACGCGGCATCGCCAACCATGACCAGCCTGCCGCTGGCGAGCCGATGCACACACGGACGCTGGTTCATCCCCAACTGCGGAAATGGACTCTGCGTCGGCGCCTCCCAGGTTGCGCCCCAGTTGGTCGAAAGGGTCTGGGGCATGTAGCCGTTAATCTGGGACTTCTTCCCGCCAAGCCCCAGCAAAGGGCCGTTCGAGGCCAAGGGCGCGATCGTCGTGTGGCGGCCGTACGTGCGTCCCGCCTGGGGCCTCCACGTCAGCCCGTTGTCCGGACTGCGCCAGAGCAGACTTTGGGGAAAGCCCGCCCCTCCGCTCTCGTCGGTCACCACGTACACAGCCCCGTCCGGATCGCGGAAGTTACTGGTGATCGGCTGCGGGGACCCGACGATATTGAAAAACGTCGGCAGGAACATCGTCCAGGTGGCGCCACTGTCCGTCGAACGGCTGACACGAAACACGTACGGCGGGGTGGCTCCACCGCCGCCCTGGGGAGTCACCCCCGTAAACAGCCAGTTGGTGGTCCCCTCCCGCCACTGACACGGGCTGCCGTCATAATCGCCCTTGAACTTGAAAAGCAGTTCCGGTATGTCAAACTCCTCGGCGCCATGACGTAACCGGGCCTGGGTTGTCCGGATGATCTTCCCGTCCTCACTCCCGGGGCTGCTGTACCAGACGGCCAGCACATCGCCATTGGGCATGATCTCGAACCCCGGCGAATGATTGTAAAACGATATCGCGGGATCAATGCCCACCAACGAGCTGTTCTGCTGCCGGTCGTAACTCGCGGGGACCGGCAGTGCGAAGCGCACAGCGAAGTGCGGCACATTCGCAGCCGGCCCCTGCAAGGCCGGCGCCGTGCTCTGCTTCACGGCCATCTGGTTAAACGGCAGCGGGCTGTGGACCCAGCGCTGGGCCGCCGCCGTGTCCAGCACAACCCGGAACACATACTGTCCCTCCCTCGCCGTCGCCTGACTCAATCGGTTGGTCGCGTCGCGGCGAGCCACCTTCACAACGCCGGTGACCGGCCCTGCCGGGTTCGTGAGGCTGACATTCCGGTACCCACCATGCCAGTCGCCGACCCACTCCCCAACGAAATCCGCCACGGTCCCGGGGTTCCGACGCACATACTCCCATTCCGCCTCCGTCGGCAGGCGATAGGTGAGGCCATCCTGCTGACTCAGCCAGGCGCAAAACGCCGAAGCACGATCCCAACTCACACGGCAGTTGTCGTCCGCGACGCCCAACCCCGCCTGCTCGAACTGCGCCTTGGTGACGCGGGCCGTCAGCACATAGAACGGCGCAGTCAGGGTCACGGAATGCGCCGATTGCTCATCCCAGTCCAGCCCATCTTCGCCGGTCCCTCCCAAATCTTGCCCAAGCACAAGGTCCTTGATGCGCAAGTCCCCACCCGTGCCCATGGTGAACGTGCCCGGTTCAAACCGGACGAACCCCATGCCCAATGAATTGGTGTAGGTCGGCCCGGTCGGCGGTTCCGCGGCCAAGCCGCTTCCCGCCCCCGCCAGCCAGAAGGTGACGATGGTCATCGCGCTCAGTACTCGTTTCGTTGCGATTGTCTTGCTGGTCACAGTCATTTCGTTGCTCCGTTTCCGTCTATTTCCGTAACCCACACACACCTCTTACGTTTGGCCCCTTTCCTTTTCTCACAGTCTCCGTGCCAGGGACGCAAGTTGGTCTACTGTCTTCGGCCCCACGCCGCCCTCCTGAAAAATCCCGATGTTGAACGTCACCCCGCCACCCACGGCCTTGAAATCCCGCACCACGGTCTCCAGATCGGCGACGGTGTACAGCGGATCCTCCATCTGGTGCGGCTTCGGCGCCACCCAGGGGATCGGCGACTTCTGCCAGTCGTAGTTGAACGGAATCCTGTGCTCCCACATAGCATCAATCGGGATTAGTGCGTGCCAGAGGCAGGCAGGCGGCGGTTGCGGCACATGCGTGATCGGCGTCAGCAATTCCTTCTCGCGTCCGTACCGAATCTTGCTCGTAATCAAGAACTCCGATTCCCCCGCGAGATAGTCCTGGCCGGGAACCACCACCTTGGAAGATCCGATACAGAGCGAGCCATCGTTGAAGGTCACGGCACGCCTGGCATTCCCCACGCGCGCCGCGGCGAGCCAGAGCCCCGGATCAATGCCGGCAAAGGCGCCGTCGAACCACCAGCCGTCCAGCAGCGTTCCGTAACGCCGGGAGTACTCCGCAATCACGGCCGTGTATTGCTGCTGGATCGCTGCCGGCACGTCTCGGGTTCGCTTCTTCCAGCCAAAGCCCTTCTGAACCCACTCCGGCTGGATGCCAATGCTACAGTGCAGGTAGGCGACGAACCGCTTCCCAAGCTTCTCCACGCGCTTGGCAATTTCCAGCACCAAATCGCGCCGGCTGCAATGCCCCGAGCCGGCGATCTGATCAAAAGTCTGATTCGGACTGGCAAACCCCGAGCCCTGTCCGATCGTAAAGATCAGCCAATCCGCTTTGGTCCTGCGGAAATCCTTGATAAACCGATCCAGGTCAAAGCGGTCGGTCGCCTCGTTGATGTCCGTGATCCGCTTGCCGAACTGCGGCGGGGTCTTCGGTACGCACCAGTGTACCATGACTCCAAACTTGCCCTTCCGCATCCAAGACGCTCGTGATTGTGCCATGATAGTCAGCTCCTCTTGCTCTGTTTCATCGTGTTACTCCTTGCCAGCGAACGCTGGCGATTTGGATGACGGTTTCATTAGCAAGTCCTGATCCTCCCGATTCGCCGGGCTTCGAGCTCGGCACGTATTTCATGGCAGCGTTTGCGCGTTAACGGATACATAAAGATTGAAACGAGGCCGATGAGACAGGCCAGCGGCTGGGTAACGACGAGGGAAATGAACCAGAATCGGATGGTTTCCGCCGACTGGAGGTCCGCTTTCGAGTCGAATCCCGAGGCGACCAGCATGAAACCCTGGAAGGCAAGCGAAACGGCCATGGCGATCTTGTCGGTGGTGACAAATACCGCGCCATAGAAAGCCTCGCGGCGATGACCGGACTTCAGTTCATCGAGATCGCAAATGTCCGCCAGCATCGAGTTCTTGATCATCGGCATGGTGTTGGTAAACACACCGATCAGGATGCCCGTGATGAGACAGGGCCATTGCATGGAGATGGTTCCGCCCCACGGCAGTGTCGCATGCAGGAACGAGCCCGGCGTGTTGCCGGACGTCAACCAAAATGAACCGTAGGCAACGGCGCTCATGGTCAGCATGATGAGCAGGCCGGTGCGCTTGCCGATGCGGTCGGTGAGCGCGGCGCACGGGGCCATGGCCAGTAGGTTGGCGACATTGATGGCGTTGAAGAACACCGCGACATAGGCGGAACCCAGCGCCTGCTGACCCTTCGCAATGTGGTAGATAAACACGTACACGAAGAAGACGCCTGTCAGGCACATGAGAAACTTGGTGATGAAATTACTGGCGACGAGCAGCCAGAACGGCCTGTTGTGCAGCGTCAGTTGGACGGCGCGAAAGAAGCTGATCTTTTCTTCGCCCTTGTGTGCTTCGACCTTTTCCCTGCAGAAGAAGACCGTCGGCAGTCCCGTCAGCAGAATCAGCCCCGCGACGATGATGCTTACGGTGATCACGCCCTCTGAACCTTTCAGCGACTGCGCCTTGGGCCCCTCCAGCCACATGGCCAACGGCAGAAACCACGGCGTCAGGAACCCGGCCAGCGCATAAGCGCTCATTCGCCACTTAACAGATGCGTTCGTTCGTTGTAGTCGGTGCTCATCTCGTAGCCCATGGCAGCATGCGAGATACTGAACGCCGCGTAGCCCACCGCGAACAAGATCGACATCATCACGGCGAGGTACCAGAACGTGGGATTCCGGGCGCAGTACGCGACCAGCGGCCAGACGCCACTGGGCGCCTCACCCGCAGGGGAGATCGGCGGATGCCACAACAGCATTCCCAGCAGTGCGCTGACCAGCAGGCCACCCAGCATCCACGGCCGGCGCCGGCCCCAGCGGGACCGTGTGTTGTCGGACATGTATCCGATCAGAGGGTCGGTAACGAAGTCCAGGAATCGCGGGAAGGCGCACGCCAGATTCACCAGCACGGCGTTGATGTTCAACGCGTTGATGTAGATCACGCTGACCAGGCTGCCGGTGCCGTAGGTGATGGTGGCGTCGGCAAACCCGCCCATGCCCCAGATGAGACGCTTGCGAGCAGGGACGTCGACGTGCGGGTGTTTGACTTCCTCGGGGCTTTCTCTCTCGATGATTTCTGACATATCTGCTCCAGCTCACTCGTTGTCACCCCAATCGCGACGGCGATCGGAACACGGCTTCCTCATCCTGCGCCTGTTCAACTCTGCAGGAACCTTTGCGTCAGTTTCTGGTGCCACTTGACATCCTGCCAGTTCCGGAACTGCGGCTGAACATAGTTGTGCGGGGTCCATCCCCACATCTTGTGGTCAATCGCGTCCTCCACCGACCAGCTCGCCCATTCCAGAAGCCAGCCCCAGTCCAGGTCGGGCGCGTCGAAGCAATACCACGACGCCCACGATTCGCTGGTGGTCAGGGGCGCGCCGCGCTGTTGGGCCCAGGCGGCGAACTGGGCGACCTTGTGCCGCTGCCTCGCGCGCAGCATCGGGGCGATGGCGTCGCGCGTCACGTTGCAGCGGCGCGAGAAATCGGCGTGCCAGGAATCAGCGGTGAACAACTCCCCCATATGCTCCGCAAACCGCGTACGATCGCCCCAGCGCGGATCGGCATCGGCATAGAAGTGCACGTCCAGGCAGTCGAACTCGACCGGCACATCCAGCCAGCGCAAGTCGCCGTGGATCGAGCAGGTGTAGCGCAGCTCCGGGAACTCGCGCCGCAGCAGACGCAGCGCTCCGTTCAGCTCCTGGGCAATGAAGTCGCACTGGGCCGGCGAAAACGCAGCCACACCCCAGCCGGCGCCGGTGGCCGCCTGCAGCCGCTCCAGAAAACCGGGAAGAAAATACGGCACCTCGTTAGCCAAGTCGAGATAGACCAGCCGCTCGAACCCAAACCGGCGATTCCATTCCCGCAACAGCGTGATCCACATCTCGGCGCCTTCCTCGTGGTTGCGCGGGAGCCTCAACACCGTTGGCCCTTGACAGTGCAGCGCAGGCGGCACATTGCAGAACCACCAGGCGCTGAGGGTATAGTTGAGGAACGGACGGGCCAGCAGCTTCTCCATGAACTCGATCATCCATGCGCCGACCGGCCCTTCCACGGCGGTGTTCCACCCCCACGGCATGAGGGGCATCTTCGGGTCCGGCCATGCCAACACCTTTCCGGGCTGAGCCAGATCAATCCACTGCGGCATGGGGTCGAGCCGCACGGTGTTGTAACCGCGTTCCACGGTTTCATCGAGCACGCGATCGAAGTCGGCAAAGCTCCCGCCCGGACCGTGCCGGAGCACAAACGCCTGATCCCACATCGCCAGCGTCAGCCGCCGCGGCGTGAGGTGATCGCGCATGTCGTATAAGTCTGTGCCACCGGGCGCCGCTGCGCGCCGGTCCGTGGCTCGTTGTGTCGGAAAATCCATGGCTCTTTGCTCCTTTGTTGATTGTCTATCGTCAACCTTATCGGTTGCCGGCCTGCGCCTCGCCTGCCCGCTTGGCCATCGTCATGTACATCCACCCTTCGGGCTGTCCCTTGGCACCCTTCGGGCGCTCGCCGTTGGGTCCCAACGCAACCTTCGCGCCCTTAGGGAACGGCTTGGAGAACAGCCGGAGGCGATCTTCATTTCCCAGGATCCCGCCTCGCAGGAACTCACCCGTGTCCTTCCATTCGGCCAGCCAAGCCGGCTTCGTGACAATCCTCTCGTCATGGGCAACATAGACGACCGCATCGTCGCTGACGGTGAATTCCAGCAGCGGTTCATTCGTAAAGCTCACGGCGGCCATGTCCGGCCTGATCCAGTCGCAACCCCGCACCACCTCCGGAACCTTGCCCGCGACCCTCGTATAGGCCCAAGTCCCCGGAATCGTGCAGAAGGTGTCACCCTCCTTCAGATTGCCGACGATTTGCCACACTTCGTCCTTGAGCATGGCGGAGGACGCGATCGCCTTCACCACCAAGTTGCTGATCAAGCCGGAAGGCTGCCGCAACGAAACATCGGTGACTTCATAAGGCATGCCCTTGGCCTGCTTCTTCCACGTCTCGGCTGCGGCCTTGTCCGGAAGCCAGGAAGCCTTGGGCCGCTCGCCGGCGTACTTGGCGGACTCGGCCACCTCCAGCGTCTGCATGTTGCCGAACCAGGCCGTGTCCATGACGATGGGCTTGAGCGTCGGCCGCCCTTTGAACAGGTCCACATCAGGCGGCAGGCGCTGCGCGATGACGGCTTCCAGCCAGGGCTCGACGACCTGCATGTTCAGACCGGCGGCATGCCCGCCGTCCGGCCTACAGAAAAAGGTCCATGGCGCGCCTTCCCGGCGGCCATACCCGAAGAACCGGTACGCCATCGCGGTGCCCAGGAGATCATCGTCCGCCGCAACCTGCAAGAACATGGGCACACCGAGCATGCGGGAGACGTCGCCGCCCTTGCGGGCGTTATCGGTTTGCAGCCCCTGATTGTAGCCGCGGTGGCCAAGTCCTCGATGGTTCTTGAGCGAGTTGCCCCATTCAATATCGGTTTGCTGCCCTTGATTGAGGAACCGGATTACCGGCTGCATGGGCAGCACAGCCACAACACGATCGGCATGCTCGATGGTGAACGTGATGGCGCGGTAACCCCCGATCGAAAGTCCGACAACGATCACCGGCGCGTTGGTCAGTTCGGGATGGCCGAGTTCGCCGGCGAGTCCCTCGAGATCGAAGAAATCCACCTCCTCACGCCACACGACCCAATCAGGCGTAACGCGGGCAAGACCGTTCCGTGTGCAGAAAGCATCTGACCCGCCCGCCCCGGTTATAATACCGCGCAGCGGCGTGTTCGTCGGAGCCCAGGCCTTCGTCCACCAGACTTTACGTGTCGCCGGCGCCGAATTCGTCGGCGCCTGGCCCGCCTCGTCCGCCCAAGTCTTTTCGCCTGCCGCCGTCATCGCAAGGCACAAGACCAGCGCCGTTGCCGACCGTGTCACAACTTTCTGGAATCGTTTGCTCATGGTTTCTCCTTTCCTCCCGTCACGTACCGCACGATCACGATGCCCGAGCCACCGGAGCCACCGATGGCAGTTCCCGAACCGCCAGCCCCGCCGCCACCGTTGCCGGTGTTGGCCGCGCCACTGGCGCCGTTGACGGCGGTCGCCTGACGATAGTTCCCGTCGCCGCCTCTGGCATAAGTGACGCTGGCGCCCGAGAAGCCCAGATTCGTTCCGCTGCCTCCCGCGCCAGGTGTCGCGCCGGAGGCGTTCCCGCCCAAGCCGCCCGCGCCGCCGCCACCGCTCATGACGTATTCTTTGGCCGGTGGCCGCAAAGTGTCGCCGCCCATGTTGCCGATGAGGCCGGCGGCACCCACGTAGTACGGGGCTTCTTTGTAAAGCCCTGCGCCGCCGCCGGAACCGCCGGAACTGCCTTGCCAGTAATCGCCGCCGCCGTACCCGCCGCCGGGTGCGATTAGATTGACGCCGCCGCCCGCCAAGGCGGAATCGCCGCCCCTGGCGCCTTGTGCCTTATTGCCTGTTCCTCCGGCGCCAACCGTGACGGTGTATGCGCCCGGCAGCATGAGCGTGCGCCCAAAGCGCACGCCGCCCGCCCCGCCGCCGGCGCCATTCCAGCCGCCGCCCCCCGCGCCGCCGCCGGCGACGATCAGGTATTCCACCTCACTGAACATGTTCTCCGCGACGCGGAACGCGCCGCTGGTATTGAAGGTGTGCGCCCGGTAATGCACGCCGTTCTCGGTGTAGTCGGTGACGGTCCCGCCCGTGGCCGCAACAAACGACTCGTTCGGCTCGACGGTCAGCGCCAGCGTCCGCGTGTCCGAGCCCTTCGCATTCGTGGCCGTGATGCTGACGTTGGCGGTACGGTCGGTCCAGGCGAGGTCAATCCGGTGGAAGTCCGCCCTGGCGGTGAATGCGTCCGGTTGGGCCGGCTGCGTCGGTTCGCTCCACGCCCCCGCGGTCCAGGCGGACACGTTGTCCGCGCCGCCGTATTCGTAGGCGCCAACATCCGGCGCGCCAACCGCGCCTTCGGTGAAGTTGGAAACGGCTACGCCGGCATTGATCGCCGGAGAGCCGGCTTGCAGGCGGAAGTCCAGGCCGCTGGACGGCTGAGTCGGATCTCCGACAAACAGCTTTTGCGCACGGGTGATCAGATTATTGTTGGTCTCAGTTCCTGAGATGCGCCCTCGCGAGCCGAGGTTGTTGTGCACTGCGCCCTTGAATCCCCAATCAAGGAACAACCCGCTGCTCGCCCAGACGGTATTGTTGTGGACCGTGTACGGCCCTTCCTTGCAGAGAAAACCGCATTTCACGTCCCAGATCACATTGTGATGCGCGATGAAGTTCGCGTCTTTATCGTCGCAATAGATCGCGGCGTAATCGACATTCCCATCGCCGTGGATCCAGTTGTAGGCAATTTCCGTTCCGCCGCCATCGGCAAACCAGGAATAGATGGCGCCGCCATCATAAGTCAACATCATGAAATCGAAGAGGTGATTGTGCAGTACCCGGCATTTCTTGAACGTCGTCCGATTGGGATAGGTGACCGTGGATGAAGTCCAGTGAACGGCGCCACGTCCGACCCTGCCGATCGTGTTGCGCTCGATCAAATGACCGCCCACTTCGCCGGCGACCGGGTCATAACAGGCGGTGAAGACGCCGGTGAAGTAAGTGCCGCCATAGCAGTCCGTGATCGTGCAGTTCCGCACCACGTGGTCTCGCCCGTCCAGCCGGACCCCCGTCGCGGCGTAGGCGATCTCGCAGCCCTCGATGCGGTTGCTTTGCCCCGAGACATATACAGCCGAGGCGGCAGGGTTATCTCCTCCCGTCCATGCCGGCGATACCGGGCGGAGCTGGGCGGTCGCTCCGTCGGTCGCTTCGTCCGGTTCGGCGGGCCCCAGCGGCCGGTCGCCACGGCCGTCCATGAACGTGTAGAAATGACAGGAATAGAGGTGACGGCCGTTGCGCAGTTCGCAACCGACCGCGCGGCCCATGGTAATCCCGCCCATCATGGTGTTCACGCCATCGAAAACCACGTTGGTCAACCCGCTCATGTCAATGACCCCCACGCGCTTCTTCGCGTAGACTGCCAGACTGGACGGATTGACGCTGCCGGCGGCGCGCAGGTAAAGACGGCCCGCGGCCTCATCCAGGAAGAACTCCTTCTCGACATCCAGCGCGCCTTTGACACCGGTGAGAAAGCAGTCAAGATTTCCTGAGAACCACCACTGCACGGTCGCATTAGTCACCAGCAACCTGTATCCATTCGCGACTGCCTGGGAATTCGTGATGACCGCGCTCTGGCTGGCCCAGCCGCCGCAAGCCCAGATCACCCCGCCCTTCCAGAAATCCGCGCCCCACTGGTTTGTGCTCGAAACCACCACCTCGTTGTTGGTGGTGGGATAATAGGGCCAGCCTTTCGGCGGAAACTTGCAGCCGAACAACTTCGTCGTCTTCTGCCGGCGGACCGTGACAAGATCCTCCTTGCCCGCGATATCCGGCTCCCGCGCCTCGATCATCAGGTCGCCGTCTGCCACCACTTGGTTCCGGCCCGGCCCCATTCCCCAGTCGCAGGGCGCCCAGTAGATGTTATTGCCTTCGAGCGTCCAGGATCCCGTCACCCGATCGCCGGCGCAGATCACGGGCTTCGCTTCGCCAGGGCAGTTCCGGAAGGTGATTGGATTCCCCGGATTGCCGGAGTTCTTCGGCCTTACCGTTTCGCAATAGGTGCCGGGCTTGATGAAGACCGTATCTCCGGCCTGCGCCACGTCCGCCGCCGCCTGGATCGTGGCAAACGGCGCTCCCGTCGTCCCCGGATTCCCCGGCGCACCGTTGGTCGCAACGTAATACTCGCCCCCTGTCGCCACCCCCGCCAGCCAGAGGCTGACCAGAGCCACGGTGGCCAACACTGGGTTCGTTGCTCTGTTGTTTGTTCTGCACATTTCGTTGCTCCTTTCGAGACCTTTCGAAACCCGTCGAGCCCCGTCCACTTTCTTTCTGAATACTGAACACTGGCCACTGAATACTTGCTCTCCCCTCAGCCATCCGCCATTAACCATTAACCCTTCCGCCCTACTCCACCCGCACGCGATAGTACCGTTGCGCCGCGTTGCCCACGCTGTCGGTGTAGACGTTCACGCTCGGTGTGGCCACGATATTGGTGGGAAATAGATTGGTGAACGCCACAATCAGATTCGTCGTCGCCATCACCGTATAGTGCTTGTTCGAAACACTCTGCCAGCGCACCACGAACTTGCCGTCCACGACGAGGCTGTTCGTCGGGGCGTACAGGACCAAACACGACGCCGCATTGTGCGGATCGGTTCCGGCGATCTCCTCGTTGGCATCGCTCATCCCGTCGCCATCGGAATCCGCGTTCGGATTACTGCCGCCCGTCACATACCGCACGATCACGATACCGGAACCGCCACGATGGGAACTAGCGGTGCTGTTTCTGTTCTGCCCCTGCCCACCGCCGCCGCTGCCCGTGTTGTCCTGTCCGCTGGTGGCTGCCGTTGTGCCGTCACCGCCAGCGCCACCAATGCCGCTCCCGCCTGCGCCGTAACTGCCGGAGCCATACACGCCACCACCACCGCCGCCCGCATACCAGTTCGTCACACCGGAAATGGCGTTCGGCATACCCGGACCACCATTGCCGGCTTGACCACTGCTCTTGCCGTTTGCGCCAACGCCGCCAGCCCCGCCGCCTCCGCCCACCACCAACACGTCCACGTTGCCCCCGGTGGTGACGGTCAACGCTCCGCTGTTCGTGAAGATATGCGCGGTACAGTTCACTCCGTTCACCGTGTA
>VGWJ01000075.1 GCA_016873635.1 Lentisphaerota bacterium
GTCCCTTCTGCGCCGGCGAAGCGCGGCAGACCGGCGAGACGTCCTTCGTGTGCGAACGCTGCGGCAGGCTCATCCATACCGTCGCCCCGACGATCCGCCGGCCGTAGAAGGCGCCGCGCTTCCGCGACCGGCGGAAGAAGAAAAACAGCCGCGGCGCGACCTTGACCTCGCAGCCGTCTCCGTCTATGTTCATCGGCAGATGAAGCCGCAGCCGCGCCGCGTATTGATTGTCGAAGACGATCCCAACGTCGCCGCTCTTTTCCGGCGGGCGCTTGATAACGATGCGGAGTGGAACGTCTCCTCCCGGGCGGCGCAATCCCTGGCCGACGCGTGCGCCGCTCTCCGCAATGACGCCTTCCACGCGATAGTCCTTGACCTGGGGCTGCCCGACAGCGCCGGCGCGGTCAACGTCAGACGCGTCCGGGAAGAGGCGCCCGACCTGCCGATCCTGGTCGTCAGCGGGCAGGGCGACGAGTCGGTGATCTTCGAAGCGCTGCAAAGCGGCGCCCAGGACTACCTGATCAAGGGCCCGCTGGTCATGAGCCTGCTTTCGCGCGCGCTGCATTACGCCGTCAGCCGCAAGGAATCGGAGAATGCCATCCAGAGGACGCTCCGCGATCTGCGACGCACTCTCATGGGCACGGTCAACGTGCTGGCCGGCATGATCGAGCTGCGCGATCCCTACACCGCCGGGCACGAGCGCCGGGTGTCGGAGCTGGCCTGCCGCATCGCGGCCAAGATCGGTTTCGAAGAAGATCGCGTCGAAGGCCTTCGCGTCGCGGCCACGCTGCACGACGTGGGCAAGATCTCGATTCCTTCGGAGATCCTGGCCAAACCCGGACGGCTGAGCGATATCGAGTACGACCTGATAAAGACCCATCCCAGGGTCGGGCACGACGTGCTCCGGACCGTGGAGTTCCCGTGGCCCGTGGCCGAGATCGTGCACCAGCACCACGAGCGCATGGACGGCTCCGGTTATCCGCGCGGGCTCAAGGGCGAGGCCATCCTTCAGGAGGCCCGCATCATCGCCGTGGCGGACGTGATCGAAGCCATGTCTTCCCACCGGCCCTACCGCGGCGCGCTGGGCGTGGAAAAGGCGCTCGATGAGATCTCCGCGCGGCGCGGCGAGGTCTACGACGCGCCGTCCGTGGACGCGTGCCTGGAATTGTTCCGCAAGGAAGGGTTCATGTGGGACGAGGATTGAAGCCTGTCCGGCGCCGCTTCCTGGGATGGGACCGTCCCGTCCGGGAATCGGTCGGCGATTGCATCCTGCCTCATCCCGGCCCCGGTCCCGCCGACCTGGGCGACACGCTGATCGTCGTTCCGACCCGGCAGGCCGGCCGCCGGCTGCGCGAGACGCTGGCCCTCAAGTGCGCCGAGCAACGCACGGTTCTGCTCGCGGCGCGCACGGTCCCGCCGTCGTTCTTCTTCATGCCGCCCCCCGGCGGCCCGCCCCCCGCCACGCCCGCCGTCGTGCAGGCCGCCTGGGCGCAGGTCCTGCGCGCGCAGGCGCCGGGCGCGTGTCCCGGCCTGCTGCCGTCCCGCGCCGGCGCGCGCGACTTCGCGTGGGCCGCCGGCGCGGGCGGCCTGATCCAGTCGCTCCGCGAGCGCCTGGCCGAGGGCGGCTACGGCGTGACCGACGTGCCCGCGGCCTGCGGCGAGGCCTTCGAGGAACGGGAGCGCTGGAGCGATCTGGCCCGCCTGGAAGCCGCGTTTCTGGAACGCCTCCGCGCGCTGGGTTTCGCCGACCCCTGCGCGCTCAAGCGGCTGGCGGCGGACGAAGCGCCGCCGCCCCCCGGCGTGAAGCGCATCGTGCTGGCCGCCGTTCCCGACCCGCCGCCGCTGGCGCTGCGCGCGCTCCGGCGCCTCGCTTCGCAAGTCGCGGTGGAGGCGCTCATACCGGCGCCCGCGCGGCTCGCCCACGCCTTCGACGCCTTCGGCCGCCCCGCGCCGGGGGTCTGGAACGCTTCGCCGCTGGACATACCGGACCCCGCACGCAACCTGCTTCTGGCGGGAACCCCGGCCGGGCAGGCGCGCGAGGCGCTGGCCGTCATGGCGGCCGCCGATCCCGCGTGGGGGCCCGGCGACGTCGCCATCGGCGCGCCCGACCGCGCCGTCGTCCCGTTTCTCGAAAGCATGCTCACCGCGCGCGGCCTGCCCTGCTTCGATCCGGCGGACAAGCCGCTGCGCAACCATTCGCTCTACCTGCTCCTCGAGTCCTACGGGGCGCTTGTGTCGGCCGGCTCCTGCGCGGCGCTGGGCGCCTTCCTGCGCCACCCGGACGTGCTGCGCCACCTGCAGGCCCGGCGCGGCCTGAAGGCCGAAAGCGTGCTCGCCGAGCTGGACGCGTTCAACGCGCGGCACCTGCCGCAGCGTCTGGCCGACATCGCCGGACGGCTCGGCGGACGCGGCGCAGCGCCCGGCGCGCCCGCGCCCTTCGCCGCCCTGGCCGCCGCGGTGGGCTATGTCGAGGAATTGCGCGCCGCCGCCGCGCAGGCCGGCGTCGAGCCCGCCGCCCGCGCCTTGCTCAAGTCCGTCTACGCCGACCGCGCCCTGCGGCGCGGCGCGCGCGCGGACGACGAAATGCGGCAGGCCGCGGCCGCGGCGGACCGCGTGCTGCGGGAGATCGCCTCCCTCCCCGCCCGGGCCCTGGACCTCGCGCGCGGCGACGTCGCCGAGCTGCTCTTCCGCCGGCTGCGCGACGAGCGCTACGCGGCCGAACCGTCCGACGCCGCCGTCGACCTGGAAGGCTGGCTGGAGCTGCCCTGGAACGACGCGCCGCTGCTGATCGTCACGGGCATGAACGAGGGCGCCGTGCCCGACGGCCGGCTCGAAGACGCCTTTCTGCCGGATTCGCTTCTGAAGCGGCTCGGGCTGCGCGACGACGCGCAGCGCGCGGCGCGCGACGCCTGCCTCATGCGCCTCCTGGTTGAGACCCGCCGCGCGGCCGGCCGCGCGTGCTTCATCTGCGGTAAGACCGGCGCCCGCGGCGAGCCGCTCAAGCCGTCGCGGCTGCTGTTCCGCTGCCGCGACGCGGATCTGCCGGAGCGCGCCCGACGCATGTTCGCCCGGCCCGCGGATCCGCGCCCGGCGCCGGCGCCGCGCATCGGGTTCCGCCTGCGGCCCGCGCAGCCGCCCGACGCCCCCGCCCTGCGCCGGGGCGCGGACCGCATCTCCGTGACCGCGTTCCGCGACTACCTGGCCTGCCCCTTTCGCTACTACCTCAAGCACGTGCTGGGCATGGAGCGCGTCAACGCGCGCAAAAGCGGCATGGACGCCCTGGACTTCGGCACCATGGTCCACGACGTGCTCGACGCCATGGGCCGGCGCGCGGATCTGCGCGCCTGCGACGACGGCGACGCGCTGTTTGCCTTTCTCGGCGCGAGGCTCGACGCGTGGATCGAAGAACGCTACGGCCCCGCCCCTGCCCTGCCCGTCCTGATGGCGGCCGACGCGGCGCGCCGCCGCCTGCGCGAAGCCGCGCGCGTGCAGGCGGGGCTGGCGCGCGAAGGCTGGGAGATCGTCGCGACGGAAAGCCGGCGGCGCATGACCATCGGCGGCCTGACCGTCCACGGCCGCATCGATCGCATGGACCGCCACCGCGAAACGGGGCGCATGCGGGTGATCGACTACAAGACCGCCGACACGGCCGGCGCGCCGCGCGAGGCGCACCTGGGCCGCGCGCGGCCCGATACGCCGGCCTACGCGGCGGTCGCCGCCGGCGGCGCCCCGCTGCGCTGGCTGGATCTGCAGCTGCCGCTGTACATGCTGCTTGCCGGGCCCGACCTCCGCGACGCGCCCGGCGCCGAGCCCGCGTATTTCAGCCTGCCCAAGGCCATGACCCACACGGGCCTGACCGCATGGACCGATCTCACGCCGGAGCTGCTCGCCGCGGCGGAGCGTTGCGCCGCGTCCGTGGCCGGCCTGATCCGGGAAGGCGCTTTCGAGACGGCCGCCGCCGCGGTCGCCCATGACGATTTCGAGGACCTGTTCATCGCCGAACCGGAAGAGTGCTTCGACCTGGAGGAAATGCGGCTGTCGCGGGCGCGCGCGGAGGAAGAAAACGACAAGGCCGGGTGTTGATTCCGCACGCCATGAAACGCGGGCAAGGATGAAAGCGGTCCGTCACGAAGCCGTGAGCGCCTCCGCCGGTTCGGGCAAGACCTACCGGCTGGCCCGGCGCTACATCGCGCTGCTCGCGGCCGGCGTGGAGCCGGAACGCATCTGCGCGCTGACCTTCTCGCGCAAGGCCGCCGGGGAGATCTTCGACGCCATCGTGGAGCACCTGGCCGGGGCCGCGGCCGACGACGCCGCGGCCGCCGCGAAAGCGCGCGAGCTGGAAAACGACGGGCTGGGGCGCGCGGACTTCGCGGCCCTGCTGCGCGCGTTCACCGCCGGCCTGCACCGCGCGCGCATAGGCACCCTGGACAGCTTCGTCGTGGGCGTGGTGCGCGCCTTTCCCATGGAGCTGGGCGTGGCGCCGGACTTCCGGGTGATGGAAAACGGCAGCGCCGAGGCCGAGGGATTTTCGCGCGCAGTGCTGGCCCGGCTGCTCGCGCCGGACGCCTCGCGGCCGGCCGCCCGCCGGGCCTTTCACGAGGCTTTCAAACAGGCAACCTTCGGCAGCGAGGAAAAGGACGTCCCGTCCCGCCTGGACGAGTTCATCGGCGCCCTGCGCGGGCTCTACCGCCACGTGCCGCGCGCGGAGCGCTGGGGCGTGGCCGAAACGATCTGGCCGGAGCCGCCGCCCTGGCGCGGGCGGGCGCGCGGGGCGGAACAAGCCGCCGCGGAGCTGCTCGCCTGGATCGAAGCCGGCGACATGCCGGCGGACCTGGCCGAAGGGCTGCGGCGCTTCATCGCCTTCGCCGCGGCCTACGACGAGCATTCGCGCTGGGACGAGTCCGCCGCGCGCGGCCGCGCCGCGGAGGGGCTTCTCGCGGCCTGGCCGGACCTGCTCCGCGGCAAGGCGGCCCTGCGCTACCGGAAAAGCACGCTCGCGCTCGACGCGACCGCCTGCCGGCGCCTGGCGGCCGTGCTCAGCCGCCTCGCGGCCGTGGAGATCGACCGCTCCCTGCGCCGCACGCGCGGCATGTTCGGCCTGCTGGAAGCCTACTGCCGCTGCCATGACGAACAAGCGCGGCGCGGCGGCCGCCTCACCTTCGAAGACGCGCAGCACCTCCTGGCCGCGGGGGGCGCGGAGAACGGCGGACCGCCGCTCAGCCGCGAGCCCGGCCGCGCGGACCGGCTCTATATCGACTACCGGCTCGACTGCCGGCTCGACCACTGGCTGCTGGACGAGTTCCAGGACACCAGCGACCTGCAGTGGGACGCGTTCCGCAACCTGGCCGACGAGATCCTCCAGGACACGAGCGGACGCCGCAGCTTCTTCTACGTGGGCGACGTCAAGCAGGCCGTTTACGGCTGGCGCGGCGGCAACCCGCAGCTCTTCACGGAAATCCTGCGCGAATACGCCGGCGCCATCGAGCTCAGCGGCCTGCACGTGACCTATCGCTCCGTTCCGGCCGTGGTGCAGACGGTCAACGCGGTCTTCGGCGACGTCGGCGGCGAAACGCTGCCCGGCGGCGCCGTCTCCCGGTGGCGCGACTCGTGGCAGGAGCACCGCTGCGCGCCCGCCCGCCGGGACGAGAGCGGCTATGCGGCGCTGCTGGAGCCGGCGGCCGGCGAAGACGGCAAGCCGGGAGGCGAAGACGAACGCATCGGCCTCACGGCCGCCCTGCTGCGCGAAATCAGCCCCGTGGCCCGCGGGCTGGAGACGGCCGTGCTGGTGCGCAGCAACCGCGCCGGCAAGCGCATCGTCGGCGCGCTGCGCGGCCTGTGCCCGGACATGCCGGTGGTGCACGAGGGCAAGGCCTCCATCAAGGACGACCCCTCCGTGGTGCTGCTGCTGGCGCTGGTCACGCTGGCCGCGCATCCGGGCGACACCTACGCGCGGCGCGTGTTCGAGATGTCGCCCCTGGGCCCCCGCGCCGGCGGCGGCGGCCCGGCCGGCGCGGATCTGCTCGACCGGATCCATCGCGACGGCTTCCGGGGCTTCGTGCGCCACTGGGCGGCGGAGCTGCAGGCGGCGGGCGGCCTGAGCGACTTCGCGCGTTTCCGCCTCGCGGACCTGGCCGCCGCCGCGGACGAGTTCGACGCCGGCGGGAGCCGCGACGCCGACGATTTCGCCGAGTTCGCGGAAGCTTACCAGGTCCGCGATCCCTCCGCGCGCAACGCGGTGCGCGTGATGACCGTCCACCAGGCCAAGGGACTGGGCTTCGACCTGGTCATCCTGCCCGACCTCATGCAGGGCAACATGGCCAGGGCGCGCGAAGTCGACACCGTGTGCGGCGCCAGGGCGGAAGACGGCCGGCCCGCGTGGGTGCTGAAGATGCCGCGCCGCGCGATCGCCGCGCTGGACGACGTCCTCGGCGCCAGGCTGCGCGCGTCCGACGAGCAGGCCTGCTTCGAGGAGCTGTGCGTGCTGTACGTGGCCCTCACCCGCGCGAAGCGGGGCCTTTACATGATCGGCGGCTCGCAGGGCAGGGCCGCCGAGTCCGTTCCGCCCGGCATCTTCCTCAAAGAGCGCCTGCTTGAAGACCCGCGCGCGATGGGCGCGCCCGTGCGCATCGGCGGGACGGACGCCGCGCTTCTTTTTGCGCGCGGCGCCGCCGACTGGCACGCGGGGATTGAGGCGCCGGCGCCGGCGCCGGCGGCGGCCGACCTGCCGCGTTCGTTCGCCCGGCGGGCTTCGCGGCGCGCGCGCCTGAAACACGTGGAGCCGTCGGCCGCCGAAGACGCCGAGACGCGGCTGGCCTGGGTCTTCGATCCCGAGAGCAGCGAGGTTCTCGAATTCGGAAGGGCGGTGCACGAGCTGTTCCAGCGCGTGGAATGGCTGGAGCAGGCCGATCCGGAGGCCGTCATCCGCGCATGGCTGCCCTCGGCGGAATGCGGCGACGCGGTGCGGCGCGACGCGTGCGCCCAGTTCCGGCGCGCCCTGGCCGCGGAACCGGTGCGGGCGGAACTGGCGCGTCCGGACGGGCCGGTCGAGCTGTGGCGCGAGAAGTCCTTCGAGGTAATCCTGGACCGGAAGCTGGTCGCGGGCGCGTTCGACCGCGTCACCATCCGGCGCGACGCCGGCGGCAGGGCCGTGGCCGCGACGATCCTGGACTACAAGAGCAACCGCGTCGAAGACCGGGCGGCCATGGCGCGCGCCGCGGAACGGTACGCGGAGCAGTTGCGCCTCTACCGCCGCGCCCTCGCCCGCATCCTGAACCTGGCGCCCGCCCGCATCCGGACGGCCATTCTTTTCACGCGCGCCGCGGCGCTGCAGCGCGTCCCGTGACCGCCGCGCCCGCGCCGTCCGTCACGGGTCGGAAGCCGTGAACCATTAGAAAGAGCAGTTCGGTCCCGCTGCGCGTGCCCGAACTGTTCTTGTTTTGGCTGCCGGACACCCACGCGGCGAGCGGCAGCGTGCGGAATGCCGACAGCATCCCGGCTGATGGCAAGGGATGTTCAATCTGGAACTCAGGAAATCAGCCTGGAATCCTGGTGGCTCCCCTTTCCTGAGTTCCTGATTTCCAGCCGGAGGCCGGTTTGTTGTCGCCGCATTCGGCGGCGACGAGGCCCTTCAGGTACGTTCCCTCGGGAAACGCCAGCGCCGCGGGATGATCGGCGGCCTGGCCCAGGCGCGCCACGATCTGCGCGCAACGGCCCGCGTCGAGCGCGGCGTCGGCCACGATCTTCTGAAAGAGATCCGGCGCCAGGAGGCCCGAACACGAAAACGTGAAGAGCATTCCGCCCCGGCCGAGCACCTTGAACGCCTGCATGTTGATGTCCTTGTAGGCGCGGCAGGCCTTGGGCAGGTGCGCCCGGGAATCGGCGAACTTCGGCGGATCCAGCGCGATCAGGTCGAACGTCCGCCCCCCGGCCGCGAAGGCGCGCAGCACCTCGAAGGCGTCGCCCGCGACGTTTTCGCAGCGCGCGGGGTCGAGCCCGTTGAGCTCCACGTTGCGCGCGGCCAGCGCGAGCGACGGCTGCGACGAGTCCACGTTCACGACCCGCGCGGCGCCGGCGGCCAGCGCGGCCACCCCGAAGCCCCCCGTGTACGCGAAGCAGTTCAGGACGGTCTTGCCCGCCGCGCGTTCGGCGAAGGCCGCCCGGTTCTCGCGCTGGTCGAGATAGAAGCCGGTCTTGTGCCCCCCGCGCACGTCCACCAGGTACCGGCGCCCCTGCTCCGCGATCTCGATCAGCTCCGGCGGCTCTTCGCCCGCCAGCCGGCCCTTCACGGGCGCCAGCCCCTCCTTCAGGCGCACGTCCGCGTCGGACCGCTCATAGATGCCCCTGGGCGCCGCCAGTTCGCCGAGCGACGCCGCGATCGCGCCCTTCCAGCGCTCCGCCCCCGCCGCGAGGAACTGGCACACGATGAAATCGCCGTAGCGGTCCGCCACGACGCCGAGCAGCCCGTCGGATTCGGCATTGATCAGGCGGCACGCCTGGCGCGCCTGCGCGCCGAGCAGGGCGTCGCGGCGGGCCAGCGCGCTCCGGATCCGTTCGCGGAAGAAGGCGTCGTCAACGTTCTCCGCGGGATCGAAGGTCCACACGCGCGCCCGGATCTGCGACCGCGGCGAATAGGCGCCGCGCGCCACAAAGGCGCCGTCGGCGGCGACAATGTCGACGGTATCGCCCCGCCCGGGATCCCCCGCCACGCTCCGCACCGCGCCCGAGAACACCCACGGATGACGCCGCAGGAGCGATTTCTCGCGGCCGGCGCGCAGCACAACGCGCGGCCCGCCGCCGTTCCCCGCAGCCGCATTTCCCGCCGTGTTCGTCATGGCCCTCTCCCCGCGCGCGCGGACAAAACCTGAAACTACCGCCGCCGCCGCCCGATTTCAAGCCCCCGTCAATCGCGCTGCGAATCAATCGCGCTGAGAATCTTGACACCGGCGCGAGGGCGTGCGCATAGTCCGTGGTCTGTCCCTGAACGCGAAAGGCGGGCTTGCAATGATCAAGGCCAAAGTAGTCGGCGCGGGCGGGTACGGCGGCGTGGGCATCATCGAACTGCTGCTCAAGCACCCGCGGGCGAGAATCGCGCGTCTGGTGGACGTGGAACACGCCGGCAATCCCATCAGCGCCATTTACCCGCACCTGCGCGGGTTCTGCGACATGACCATCACGGCGCCCGACGCGCCCGAGGCCGAGCCGCCGGACGTGGTCTTCATGGCCACGCCGGACGGCGTGG
Organism: Lentisphaerota bacterium; assembly: GCA_016873635.1. Lineage (GTDB taxonomy): Bacteria > Verrucomicrobiota > Kiritimatiellia > UBA8416 > VGWJ01 > VGWJ01. Next base: position 9,239 of record VGWJ01000075.1, read on the forward strand.
GCATGAGCCTGGCGCCGGCCGTCCTGGAAGCGGGCGCCAAGGTGATCGACTACAGCGGCGATTTCCGGTTCAACACCGCCAGGGCCTACGCGGAGTACGCGCGGCGGATCGGCCGCGACCAGCGCCACGCCTCGCCGGACCTGCTGCCCGAGGCGGTCTACGGGCTGGCGGAGCTGCACCGCGATGAAATCACGCCCGCCGCGCGCCTCGTGGGCAACCCCGGCTGTTTCGCCGTGAGCTGCATCCTCGGCCTGGCGCCGGCGCTGAAGCACGGCGTGATCCTGCCGGACGGCATGATCTGCGACTGCAAGACCGGCGTCTCCGGCGCGGGACGCAAGCCGAAAGCCAACTTCCACTACCCCGCCATGCAGGACAACATGAGCGCCTACCGCCTCGCGGGTCACCAGCACGTGTGCGAGATCGAGCGCGAGCTCGGGCTTGTCGGCGGGCGCGACCTGCGCGTCACGTTCACGGCCCAGGTCGTGCCCGTATGCCGCGGCATCATGTCCACGCTGTACGGCCGCCTGAGCGGGTCGGTCGCGGCCGCGGACGTGGCGGCCCTCTACCGGGTTTTCTACGCCGGCAGCCCGTTCGTCCGGGTATGGGACGCCGACGCGGCCCTGGGCACGTCTTTCGTGCGTGGAACGAATTACTGCAACCTGGCGGTCAGCGTGGACGCCCGCTGCGACATGCTGCGCGTGGTTTCCTACATCGACAATCTCGTGAAGGGACAGGCCGGTTCGGCGCTGCAGAACATGAACCTGCTTTTCGGATTGCCCGAAACGACGGGCCTGGACCGGCCGGGGCAGTATCCGTAGCAGACGTCAGGAGTCAGGAGTCAGGAGTCAGGGATGCAGAACAGCGAAGAAGTGAAGACGGTGATCGGCGAGGACGTGGAGATCGTCGGATCGGTCAAGAGCGCGAGCAACGTGAAGATCGACGGCAAGCTCAACGGCGATCTGACCTGCAAGGGCAACGCCGTGATCGGCCCGTCGGCGAACGTGAAGGGCAACCTGAACGTCAACTCCATCGAGATCCACGGCCACGTCAGCGGCAACGTCAACGCCCGGGACCGCATTCAGCTCAAGGCGACGGCCAACCTTAACGGCGACATCCGCGGCAAACGGCTGTCGGTCGAGGACGGCGTTACGTTCATCGGCAAGTCCGAAGTCAACCCGCAGGGCCCGTCACAGCGCGGCCCGGGACAGGAAGCCGCGCCCGGCGGCGCCGAGGCGGAGAGCGCCGAACCCGTCGTCGAAGACAAGGCGGACGTCCGCAGGGCGGGAATGCTCGGACGCAAGTAGCGCGCCGTTCGGGCGGCGCGGGAAGTCCGGGAGGACGGAAAGTGGCCAAACGCGGCGGCCCGAGCGTCATCGACGGGCTGGCCTCCGTACGGGCGGCACAGCACGCCGGGCGGGGCGCGCAAGGCCCCCGGTTGAGGCCGTCGCGCACGCGCCTGCCCGCCGCGGACAAGCCGCCGGAGGCCCCCAGGAAGCCGCGCGGCTCCGGGCCGGCCTCGCGCATCGGGCACACGGCCATCCCGCCGCGCAACGAGATCGTCTGCTACGTGTGCGGCTATGCCTTCGTTCTGCAGGGCAAGATCGAGAAAACGTATTGCCCCAAGTGCCGTCACATGCTGGAGATGAAGCACTTCGTTCTGGAGGACGAAGTGGGCGGCGTAATCAGAACGATCGGCACGATCGAAATCACGGAGCGCGCGAAGATCGGCGCGGACGCCGAGCTGGTGGGCGGCCGCATCGTGGTTGCCGGCGACGCGCGGCCGGCGCGGCTGCGGGCCGGCCTGTCGGTCGAGATACGGCCCGGCGGCAGGCTGGAAATGGAGCGGACGACCGCGCCGGACCTGATCGTCGCGCCCGGCGGCCGGTTCGCGTCGGCCTCGCCGGTGAGCTGCCGCAACCTGACCGTGAGCGGCGAGGCGCGCGCCCGGTTCAGCGTGGAAGGCCTGGCGCTCGTGCGCCCGGGGGGCGCGCTGTGCGGGGAGATCCGCGGCGCGCGCCTGGTCGTTGAAGAAGGGGGCGGCCTGAAGGCAAGGGTCAGCGTGGCGAAGTCGGAAGGCGCGAACAAGCGCTGACGCGCCCGCGGCGCGAAGGAGACGAGTCATGGCGGCGAAACACGGACTGGGACGGGGCCTGGGGGCCTTGATCAAGGACGGCACGACGGAGGCGGCGGCGGCCGGGGCGGAAGCGGCCGGGGCGAAGGGCGACGCGCGCCGGGTTCCGGTGAGCGCGATCCGGCGCAGCTCCCTGCAGCCGCGCCGTCGCTTCGACGACCAGTCCCTCGCGGAACTGACCGCCTCGATCCGGCAGCGCGGCGTGCTGCAGCCCCTGCTGGTCAGGCCCGCGGGCGACGGCTACGAGCTGATCGCCGGCGAGCGCCGGCTGCGGGCGTCGCTGGCCGCGGGCCTGCCGGACGTGCCCGTGCTGGTGATCCGCGCCGCGGACGGCGAGGCGCTGGAAACCGCGCTGGTCGAGAATCTGCAGCGCGAAGATCTCAACGTCATGGAGGAGGCCGAGGGCTACCAGGTGCTGACGGAGCGCTTCGGCCTTACCCAGGAGGAGGTGGCCGCGCGCGTGGGCAAGGCCCGGGCGTCAGTGGCCAATACGCTGCGCCTGCTTGCGCTGCCCCCGGAGATCAGGCGCCTCACGGCCGAGGGAGCCCTGAGCGCGGGCCATGCCAAGATCCTGGCCGGCCTGGAAATCGAGCAGGAGCAACTGGCCTACGCGCGCCGCGTGCTGAAGGAAAATCTGTCGGTGCGCAACCTGGAGAAGCTGGTCGAGCGGGCGCGCCGCGCGCCCCGCAAGCCGCGCGCCTCGCGCGACGACATCCCCGCCAGCCATATCGCCGACCTGTCCGACCGTTTGCACCGCCATTTCGGCACATCCGTGAGACTGCAGTCCTGTCGCACAATGGCCGACGGCAAGACCCTGCCCGGATCGGTCGCGATCGATTTCTATTCCAGCGACGACCTGGACCGCATCCTGGACAAGCTCGGAGTGAACGCGGAGTAGCGGCGCCACATGCGCACCCTGGCCATGCTCGCGACCTGCCTTCTCGTGGGGGCCGCCATGGCCGCCACGCTTACCTGGTTCTTCCGCCGCCTGAAGCGGATCGAAGAGGATCTGTGGAAGAAACGGGCGGCGGCGGCCGAACGGTTGAGCGCGCGCGAGAAGTGAGTCACCCGTGCCTGCCGCCCGGGGCTTTCGCGCATGTCGATTCTGCGCGCTTGGCAACAACAACCGCCGGACTGTATTGTCTCGGCTTCCACGCCCTGCCGGGCGTGCAACCAGGAGGGCCAGACATGTCAAACGGGTTGTTCGGAATAACGCGGTTGTGCAACTCCCAGACACGGTCGATCACGGCCGAAAACGTCTGCGGCACGAAGGGACGCGGCGGCATGGCCGAGGTCAGCGCCACGCCGCCGCCGGAGGTTGTCAAGATCGGACAGAAGTGGGAAGGCCCCAACCCGTGCGCGCGCGATCTGGGCAGGAAGTGGAAGGTGCGTCCCTGCATCACGCTGCCCAAGGGGTCGACGACGACGATCATGGACGTCAAGGGACCCGGCACGATCCAGCACATCTGGATTACCGTGGATACGAGCCGCTATCGCGATCTCATTCTGCGGATGTACTGGGACGGCGAGAAGTCGCCCAGCGTGGAGTCGCCGGTCGGCGATTTCTTCTGC
>VGWJ01000076.1 GCA_016873635.1 Lentisphaerota bacterium
ACGGCACGCGAACAGTTGCAGGGCAAAGAAACGCCATTCCTGCCAGGGGAGTTCCTTCAGCGCGGAGAAATCGTACAAGCCGGCGTTGTAGAGGGTGAAGGGTTTGGCGTCCAACTTGGGCCCCTTGTTTCCGATCTCTCGACGAAGGTTCAACATCCGCTTCTGTATCGTGTAGATTGCCAGTTTCCCGCAATCCAGGCCGATCCAGCGGCGGCCGAGTTTCTCGGCAACGGCCAGAGTCGTCCCTGAGCCGGCAAAAGCGTCGAGGACGATGTCGCCTTCGCGCGATGAAGACCGGATGATGCGAGCAATCAAGCCTTCGGGTTTCTGCGTGGGATAGTCCGTTGCTTCTGCGTCGCCAACGGCCCATGTTACGTCTTCGTCAATGGCTTCCTTCCTCCCCGCGTAGGCCCCTTGCGTGTAGGGCTGGTAACACCAAAGGTCCTGAACTGGATTCCCTTCTCCCACAGTCTCTGGCCTGATGATCTGCGGTTGGCCGCCTGGTTTCTTCGGGAGTTGAATGAAACCGCGCTTGTGCAGGTAGTCCAGTTTCTCAAGAACACCAAGCCCGGATATGTCGTCATCCACCAGGTCGTATATGAATCCGGGGATTGCCCAATGTCGGTTGGCTTTGGTGGGGTTGTACCCTTGCCATTCAGCCCCGGATTCGCCGGCCCGTATGCCGTCTCCTGTTGGATCGGAGTAGCGGAACTTCTCGCCGTTCTCCGCCGTGTGGCGGTAGTGGGCCTCAACGTACTTTCGGAAACGAGGCCGGAATGTCTTCTTGAAGAAGAATGGCGACATGCGGGTGTAGAGGAAGACGGACTGATGGATTTGCCCAAAAGTCTCGGCCTTGTTGTGTGTGTTCGTATTGCGCCAGATGATCTCGTTTCGGAAGTTGTGTTCGCCGAAGACCTCATCCAGGATAACCTTTGCATAGTGGGCCTTCTTCTGGTCCAGGTGCAGGTAGAGGCTTCCATCGTCAGCTAGAATCTCACGGATGAACAAGAAGCGGCGGCGAAGGAACTCCACGAACTGCGCGCCCGCCACTTTGTCTTGATAGGCTTTCTGGTCCTGAGTTCCCCGGAACTCCTGCTTCGTGGAGAAGGGCGGGTCCACGTAAACGAGCCGTACGCCTTCCGTTCCGTCGGCATTTGTGAGGCGTCCGGCCCGCTTCATTTCCAGGAGTGTCTTCATTCCTTGGATGTTGTCGCCGAAGATCAGCATATTCTGCCAATCCGTCCCGTTGCGGCCGAACGTACGAACTGGCTGAAGGGGCACGGCGAGTGTATCTGCAATGATGTCCGCCTCGCGGTCCTTGCCGTGGTAAACAAGTTCGTACTCCCGCTTCTCAGGCGGGAAAAGGATGCGCGCCCACTCCGGCGAGAGTTCCTCGCCCTTTTCGAGGAGCCGCAGCAACTCCTGTCTCTGTTCCGGTGTCAGACTCATCGCTTCTTCCCTTTGCGCGGCCTGGCGCGGTATGCGACACGCGATTCCTTGACCGCGCCCTTCCCTTCCGGGCCGGTTTCGCCCGCCTGGATATACTGGAACCCGATGGCGGGCGGCCGCTCGGACGTCAGTTGGGTGATGGCCTCAAACAGCACACCGATGCTCTTGTGGTGCGCGGCCACCTGCTGTTCCAATTCCCGCAGTTTCTTGCCGAGCTTCGCTTGCGATGCGAGAAACTCGCGCAGCCGGATGAAGGCGCGCATGATGGCGATATTGACCGCGACCGCCCGCTCGCTGCGCAACACGCTCGACAGCATGGCCACCCCCTGCGCGGTGAAGGCCATCGGGGCGTACTGTATCCCGCCGCGCGGGTCGGTTTTTGAGGTGCCAAATTGGCGCCTCAAAGTTGCAAACTCTTCCCCTTCAAGAACAAACATGAAATCGTCCGGGAAGCGGTTGCGGTTGCGACGGACGGCCCGCTTCAAAGCCTTGGTCTCCACCCCATACAGAGCCGCCAGATCGAAATCCAACATGACCTTCTGGCCTCGAATCAGGTAGATCGCCGACGCAATGCGCTCGAACGGGACCAATGATCTTCCTTCCGTCATGCTTGCCATCCTCTCCGTTCACATTCCATTCAGCAAGGCAATCTCATCCAGCAAGCCGCTATCGGCGAAACTGAAAACTGCATCGGCCCCGACGATAACATGCTCCAGGACCTTCACGCCGATTGGCTTCAATGCCTTCAAAGCGTCCTCCGTGAAAAGCCTGTCCGACTCGCTGGCCTCCGCCGCGCCGGATGGGTGGTTGTGGCCCAGGATCACGGCGCTTGCGTTCGCCTGCAACGCGCGGGCTACAATCAACCGGATCGGCGGCCGGGCCTGGTCCACCGCGCCGACAGCGAGCAAAGCGTCTTCGAGCAAGAAACCCCGGCGATTCAGGAAAAGGACGCGAAAATGCTCCTCTGCCAGCCCGTGAAGTTCGGACTGCAAACGGGTCGCAGCTTCCTTCGTGCTCGCGACGCGCACCTTCTCGCGGGAGTCGGGCACGGAAATACGGCGGGCGATTTCCAGAGCCGCCGCCAACTGCGCGGCCTTGGCCCCGTCTTTGCCTTGGAGTCCCTTGAAACCGCGCAGCGCGATCAAAGGCGCTTCCGTCACCGCCCGCAACGAGCCGAATTCCTTGACCAGTTGCCGGCCCAGTTCGACCGCGCTCGTGCCCTTGAACCCGATGCGCAAGAGAATCGCCAGCAACTCAGCGTCCGTCAGCGCCTGCGCTCCCAGCCGGAGCAACCGCTCGCGCGGGCGTTCGCCTTCCGGCCAAGCGACAATGCCTTTCGACTTCGTTCGGACACAGGATTCCACGCTGCTTCCTTCCCCAAACCGCCGCGTTCGCAAGAACGCGACCAGCCGCCGCCAGGGTTATGGCTTGGCAAGCAGTCGGAAGCATCTTGTATCACGTAGCCTTCGCGGTGTCACGCCCGCAGAGGCGGACGTCATGTGCGCGGACGGGAGCGGAGCCGGTGCTGGCCCGGAACTGCCGTAGCGGCGAGCGTGGGGACGTACCGCCCCACGCTCGCCCAACGCCGGATGAAGATCGAGGAAGACCGCAGAGCATCGGCAACCACGGCGGCGATGGGATCACCCTACCGCACGACGCCGCGCCTCGTCGCGGCGTCGTTGGGGCTACGCAACGCCCGATTGACCGAGTGCCGGTCAATCGGGTATCAGTAAGGCTCGAACTTGGTCAAAGACGGACCACCAGCTTCGCCCGCCCCGCCCCTTCTACCCCAGCGCAACGTCCAGGGTCATCATCACGGCAAAGCCCGCCATCGCTCCGGTTGTCGCCAGGTCGGTGTTCCCCTCGTGCTGCGACTCAGGCACCAGCTCCTCGATGACCACGAAGATCATCGCCCCGGCCGCGAATGCCAGCGCGTAGGGCAGCAACGGCTTGACGGCCAGCACCGCCAGCGCGCCGAGCACGCCCGCCACCGGCTCGACCGCGCCGGACAACTGGCCGTACCAGAAGCTTTTCCGCCGCGACATGCCCTCCCGCCGCAGCGGGAGCGACACGGCGGCCCCCTCGGGAAAGTTCTGGATCCCTATTCCCAGCGCCAGCGCCGCCGCGCCGCCGAAACTTGCCGCGGGCAGGCCGTGCGCCAGCGCGCCGAACGCCACGCCGACCGCCAGTCCCTCGGGGATGTTGTGCAGCGTAATCGCCAGCACCAGCAGAACGCTGCGCTGCCACGACGTGTGGATGCCCTCCGCCTCCGACGTCGGAAGGCCCGGATGCAGATGCGGCAGTACCTTGTCCACCGCCCACAGGAACGCCCCGCCCAGCAGGAACCCGCTCGTCGCCGGAAACCACCTTCCGTCCGCCATCTCGATCGCCGGGGCCAGCAGCGACCAGTAGCTGGCCGCGATCATTACGCCCGCGGCGAAACCCAGCGCGGCATCCAGCAGCCGCCGGCTCATCGTTCGCGTGAAGAACACCAGCCCCGCCCCGAGCGCCGTAACGCCCCACGTGAAACAGGTGGCCAACAGCGCCTGCAGCACCGGATCAAGCGACCTGAACCATTGCATGCCGAGCCTCCCCGCCTACACGGACTTGGGGATATGCAGAGCGTTGTTCTTCATCGGCTCCTCACCGCGCAAGTATCGCCCGGCAACCGGACTATGTCAACGGAGCTGCTGCGCGCATTCAGGGGAAGCAGCGAGCGCTGAAGGGGCCGGATCGTCGCGCCTTCGACACGGTAATTGACGCGGCGCCAACACCTTGCGCAACATTCCGGCTCATTCGGCTGGTTTGGCGCTCAAAATCTGGCAGGCCATGGCCTGCGCGTGGTGAGTCAACCGCCCCAAAAAAGAATCTGCTTCCGGGGCCGGATGAGCGTACAATGTCCGGTCTATGCAATCGCCGACCCCAGCCGACGTGTCATCCGGCGCCGCGCCGCCCGCGCCGTTTCACCGCGCGCGCTACGATCTGACCGGCATAGTCCAGGGCGTCGGATTCCGCCCCGCGCTCTACCGTCTCGCGCGCCGCGCCGGGCTGGGCGGGTGCGTCCGGAACAGGTCCGGCTCCGTGCGCCTGGAGCTCGAAGGGCCCCCCGAGACTATCCGCGCCTTCGTCCGGTCGCTGCCCGGCGCCCTGCCGCCCAACGCCCGCCTGGACGGCTGCGCGCTCCTCGATGACCGCCCCCTGGCGGACGGCGCCGAAATGCGCCCCTTCAGCATCGAGGACAGCGCCGCGGAGGGATCCGTCGAAGTACTCATTCCGGCCGACCTCGCCGCGTGCCCCGCGTGCCTGCGCGAGGTCTTCGATCCTCTGAACCGCCGCCACGGCTACGCCTTCACGACCTGCACACGGTGCGGACCGCGTTATACCGTGCTCAACGGCATGCCCTACGACCGCGCGCGCACCACCATGTCGGCCTTCCCGCCGTGCCCCGCCTGCCGCCGCGAATACGACGATCCCGCCGACCGCCGCTTCCACGCCGAATCCATCGCCTGCCCGCAATGCGGGCCGCGCCTGACCATCGAGGACGCCGCGGGGCGCGCGCCCGAAGGCGACCCCCTGCGGCTGGCCAGGGCCGCGCTGGCGGAAGGCGCCGTGCTCGCCGTGCGCGGCATGGGAGGCTTCCTGCTCGCGGCCGACGCCCGCAATCCCGCCACGCTGCGCCGGTTGCGCGACCGCAAGAACCGCCCCCACAAGCCGTTTGCCGTCATGGCGCGCAATCCCGACGTGGCGCGCGCCGCCGGCCTGGACGTCCCCGCCGCGGCCGACGCGCTGCTGCGCTCCGCCGAGGCGCCGATCGTCATCCTCGATGCCGCGCGCGCCGACCTGCCCGTCGATCTCATTGCGCCCGACACGCGCACGCTCGGCGTGATGCTGCCGACCACGCCGCTGCACGCCCTGCTGGCCGCGCCCCTGCGCGGCGATCCCGTTCCGCCGTTCGACTGGCTCATCATGACCAGCGGCAACCGCGGCGGCGAACCGATCTGCATTTCCAACGCCGAGGCGCGCGAGCGCCTGCGCGGCATGGCGGATTACCTGCTCCTGCACGACCGCGAGATCAACCTGCGCTGCGACGATTCGCTGTGCGCCATGCAGGGCGGACGGCCGCGGGTCTGGCGCCGGGCGCGCGGCTTTGCGCCCAACCCCGTGCGAACGGCGCATCCCCTCAAATGCTGCGTCCTGGCCATGGGCGCGGAACTCAAGAACGCGATCGCCGTCGCCCACGGCGACCGGGTCGTGCTGTCGCCGCACGTCGGCGACCTGGAAACGCCCGAGGCCGTTGACGGACTGCGTCAGGCGGCCGAGGCCCTGCCGCGCTTCATCAACCGGACGCCCGAGGTCGTCGCCGTCGACCTGCACCCGGACATGCATTGCACGCGCATCGGCCGGGAAATCGCCGGCCGCCTGGGCGCGCGCGTCGCGGCCGTCCAGCATCACCACGCCCACGCGGCGGCCGCGCTCGCGGAGCACGGCCGTCGCACCGGACTGGCGCTGGTCTTTGACGGCGCCGGGCTGGGAACCGACGGACACATCTGGGGCGCCGAACTGCTGCACATTGCGCCGGACGGCTTTCGCCGCCTGGCTTCCTTCGAAGGCGCGCCTCTGCCCGGCGGCGACGCGGCGGTGCGCCGGCCCGCGCGCCAGCTTGCCGGCCGCGCCTTCGCCGCGGGCATCGAGCTGCCGCCGGGCCTGCGCGCGCGCGCCGGCATCGGCGCGGATGAAGCGCGCGCCTGGGCCCGCCAGTGCGCCACGGGCCTCAACGCGCCCGTCACCCATGCCGCCGGGCGGCTGTTCGACTCATTCTGCGCCGCGCTGGGCCTCGCCGCGCCCGTTGCCACCTACGAAGGCCAGACCGCCATCCGGCTCGAGGCCGCCGCCCGCCGCCATCGCGAAGGCGCGCGGGCCCCCGCCCTGCCCTGGCGCGCCGAAGAGCGCGAGGGGACGTTGTGGATTGACTGGCGCGAAACCTTTGCCATGCTGTTCGACCGCGCCGCACGGATCGCGGACGAGGCGGAGGCCTGGGCGTGGGCGGCGCACGCGGCCATCGCGGATGCGGCGGCCGGCATGGCGGCGTACGGCGTGGAGCGGACCGGGCTGAAGGAGGTCGCGCTCAGCGGCGGCGTCTTCATGAACCGCATTCTCACGGATCTGCTGTCCGCGCGGCTTGAGAAGACAGGCCTGACGGCCCTGCTTCACCGCGATGTTCCGCCCAACGACGGCGGCATCGCGCTGGGGCAGGCGGTGGTGGCGGGAAGCTGAGATGGTTCCCGGTTTGCGGTCCTCGGTGATCGGACTGCCACTCCCCGGCATCGAAAACCGAGAACCGAAGGCCGTAAACCGGGCTTGGAGAACGCGGCATGTGCCTGGCAATACCGATGCGAATCGATGAGATCCGCGCCGACGGAACGGGCGTGGCGGACCTGGACGGCGTGGCGCGCGAAGTGGCCCTCTCGCTCATCGCCGACCCGCGCGTGGGCGACTACGTGATCGTGCACGCGGGATACGCGATCGAAAAACTCGACCGGCAGGAGGCCGACGAGCGGCTGGCCCTTTTCAGGGAGATCGCCGCGGCGTGGGAGGCGCGGCCGCATGAAGTACGTTGATGAATTCCGCGCCTCGCCCGCGGCCGCCCCGCTTCGCGCGCGGCTGGGCCGCCTCGGCGAAGCGCTCTCCGCCCGTCCCGGGACGGTGAACATCATGGAGATCTGCGGCAGCCACACCATGGCCGCGGCGCGCTACGGCTTGCGCGACCTGCTCCCGCCGCGCGTCCGGCTCATCAGCGGGCCCGGCTGCCCGGTGTGCGTCACGCCGCCGGGCTACGTGGACGCGGCCATCGAGCTGGCCGGGCGCGGCGTGACAATCGCGACCTTCGGCGACATGCTGCAGGTTCCCGGGTCGTCGTCCTCGCTCGCGCAGGCCCGGGCCGCGGGCGCCCGGATCGAGGTCTGCTACTCCCCGCGCCGGGCGCTGGAGCTGGCCGCGGCCGAGCCGGCGCGCGAGGTCGTGTTTCTGGCCATCGGTTTCGAAACCACCATCGCGCCCGTGGCGAGCCTCGTGGACCTGGCCGCGCGCGAGCGCGTTGCCAACCTCTCGCTGCTGGTTTCTTTCAAGCTGGTTCCGCCGGCGCTGCGCGCGGTGCTCGCCGATCCGGATCTGAGCATCGACGCCTTTCTGTGCCCCGGCCACGTGAGCGCGATCACGGGCACGGCCGTGTACGAGCCCTTCGCGCGCGACCGCGGCAAGCCCTGCGTCATCGCGGGCTTTGAGCCCCTCGACATCCTATTCGGGCTGTGCGGCATACTCGCGCAGCTCGCCGAGGGCCGCGCCGCGGTCGAGAATCTCTACCGGCGCGCGGCGCGCGACGCCGGCAATCCCATCGCGCGGGCCGTGATGGAGCGCTTTCTGCGGCCCGCGGCGGCATACTGGCGCGGCATCGGCGTGCTGCCCGAAAGCGGGCTCGTCCTGCGGGACGAATTCGCCGCTTACGACGCGGAGAAACGGTTCGGGCTGAAGGTCGGCGCCGGCAGGGAGTATCCCGGCTGCATGTGCGGCGACGTCATCAAGGGCAAGCGCCTTCCCGCGCAGTGCCCCCTCTTCGCCAAGCGCTGCACCCCCGCGGACCCGGTCGGCCCCTGCATGGTGAGCGCGGAGGGGTCCTGCGCGGCTTCTTACAAGTACGAGAGGAAAGGCGGCCGGTGAGCGGCGGCCAAGCATGAAACGGGCGCATGACACAATCCAGCTCGCGCACGGCGGCGGCGGCCTGCTGTCGCGCAACCTGATCCGCGACGAAATCGTGCCCCGTTTCGGCGGCGGACCGCTCGAAGGTCTGCCCGACGCGGCGCGCGTGCCCATGGAAGCGGGCGATCTGGTCTTCACCACCGACAGCTACGTGGTAAGCCCGATCGAGTTTCCCGGCGGCAATATCGGCCACCTCGCGGTGCACGGCACGGTCAACGACCTGGCCGTCTGCGGCGCGCGTCCGCGCTGGATCTCGCTGGGCCTGATCCTGGAGGAAGGGCTTTCGCTGGACCTGCTCGGACGCGTGCTCGACGCCGCGCGCGACGCGTCCGCCGGATGCGGCGTGCGCGTGGTCACCGGCGATACGAAGGTCGTCGCCCGCGGCCAGTGCGACGGCGTCTTCATCAACACTTCGGGCGTCGGCGATCCCATGCCGGGATTCCGCCTCGATCCCGCTTCAATCCGCGCGGGCGACTGCATCCTGGCCTCGGGCACGCTGGGCGACCACGGCATGGCCGTGCTCTCCGCGCGGCACGGCATAGACATCCGGCCCGGCCCGACGAGCGATACGGCGCCCGTGCACCGGCTCGTGGAGGCGGCCGCGCCTTTTGCCCCGCACGTGCGGTTCATGCGCGACCCCACCCGCGGCGGGGCGGCGGCGGTGCTCAACGAAATCGTGGACGGGCGCGCCTTCGGCGCCTTGTTGCGCGAGGCGGATCTGCCGTTCGCCGCGCAAAGCCAGGCCGCGGCCGAGCTCCTGGGCCTGGACCTGCTTGGCGTGGCCTGCGAGGGGCGGCTTCTGCTGGTGTGCGACGACGCGGCGCGGGAAGGCATCCTGGCCGCGTGGCGCGCCCGGCCCGAAGGCCGCCGCGCCCGCTGTATCGGCCGCGTGGACGACCGCGCCGGCACGGTGCGCCTGGAAACGGTCATGGGCGGGCGAAGGCTGGTCGACGTTCCGCAGGGCGAAGTCCTGCCGAGGATCTGCTGACATGCACGAGCTGTCCCTTGCCCGGGCGCTGGTCGAACAGGTCGAGACGATAGTACGGCGCGAAGGCGCGGACGCCGCACTGGCGGTGACCGTCAGCGTCGGCGCGCTGTCGGGCGTGGACCGCGAGGCGCTGGAGTTCGCTTTCCCGCTGGCCTCGGAGGGCACGTCTCTGGCAGGATGCAGGCTGCGCGTCGAGGAAACGCCCGTCGAATTGTCCTGCGACGACTGCGGGCAAACGACCCGGCCGGAACGGATGGACATGGTCTGCGCCCGGTGCGGCTCGCGCGGAATCCGCCTCACGGGAGGCATGGACTTCCTGCTGCGGTCCGTGGAACTGGGCATGCGCGAAGAAGGGGCCGCCGCGGGCGGCCCGGGAAGGTCCGATCATGTGTGAAGAATGCGGATGCCACACGCCCGCCGGGGGCGCCCCTTCCCGCCCGCACACGCATCCCCACGCGCGGGGCGAAGCGCACGACCACCCCCACGCGCACGCGCACGGCGCGGGACACGCGCATACCCATGATCCCGCGACGCGCACGATCACGCTGCAGCAGCGCGTCCTGGAACGGAACGACCGCGCCGCCGCCGCGAACCGCGCCTGGCTTGCCGAGCGCGGCGTCGTCGCCTTGAACCTGATCTCATCCCCCGGCGCGGGCAAAACCCTGCTGCTGGAGCGCACGATCGAGCGCATCCGCGGACGCACGGCCTGCGCGGTGATCGCGGGAGATCAGTTCACGGACAACGACAAGCGGCGGCTGGACAGGACCGGCGCGCCGGTTGTGCAGATCGAAACGCACGGCGCCTGTCATCTTGACGCCGAGCGCGTGGCGCGGGTCCTGCCCGAAGTCGTGCGCGACGGCACGCGGCTGCTGTTCATCGAAAACGTCGGCAACCTCGTCTGCCCGGCCGCCTTCGACCTGGGTGAGACGTTCAAAGTGGGCTTGCTGTCCACGGCCGAAGGCGAAGACAAGCCGCTGAAATACCCCGCCCTCTTCGTCAACTGCCGCGTGGCGGTTGTCACCAAGACCGATCTGATCCCGCACCTGGACTGGGACCTCGCGAAATGCCGCCGCTTTCTCCAGCAGGTCAATCCCGGGATCTACGCGTTCGAGCTCAGCGCGCGGACCGGGGAAGGTCTCGACGCCTGGTGCGCCTACCTGGAACGGCTCGTGGCGTAGGGCGGCCTGACCCAGGGCCAGACGGCGACAACGCTGTTCAGCGAGCCGCAAGAGGCGTTGCGGTCCGCCGTAGTGGGTCAGTTACTGCGTGAGGGGATCACTTCGGTTGACGTGTAGGCAGGCATGCCTGACGCATGCGAATTGCGCGATCCGGCAGTCTCAAGGCCCGATTGGAAATCCGATGCCCGGCGCCCCGCTCAGCAGGACGGCTCTCGTTCTCTTCGTTGTGTGCGGCATGCATGCGGCCCGCACTTCGCCGGCGCAGGCGATCCGTCCCGCCCCCCGCCGCGGGTACGACGCGATCGCCGACAAACAGGCGGGGCGGCCCGGCGCCCGGAGGGCCGGCGCGCTTCCATCCGAAGCCGGGCGCCTCGGCCGCGCGGCGGAGATAGTCGGGACAAACGAGATCAGCCGGTCCCGCTGCGGTTCCATACCCGATCTGCTCGAGGAGGCGACGTCGGTCCAGGTCAGCGAACGCGTCGCGGGCAGTGTGCGGGCGGACGTGTCGATCCGCGGCTCCACCTTCGAGCAGGTGCTGCTGACGCTCGACGGCGTGCCCCTCGCGGATCCCCGCGCGGCGCGCCACAACACCGATTTCCCCTTCCCGCCGGGCGCGCTGGGCCGGATCGCGGTCATTCCCGGACCGGGCTCCGCCGTCTTCGGTCCCGGGGCCTTCGCCGGCGTGATCGATCTGGCGCCGCGGCGGCCCGCCTCCTCCGGAATCGCGCTCGAAACGGCCTGCGGCTCCTTCGGCACGCTGCGGGGGCAAATCGCGGCCGATCTGGCCCGCCCGAACGTCGCCGTCACCGCCGACGCCGCCGGCGAACGGTCGGACGGGTTCCGGCCGGGCGCCGACTACCGGACATGGTCGGCCTGGGGATCCCTGTTCGCCCGCACCGAAGGCGGCGGCCTGCGCGTCTCGGCGGGCCACGGCGAGAAGGATTCCGGCGCGCGCG
>VGWJ01000077.1 GCA_016873635.1 Lentisphaerota bacterium
CGCCTGAAACTCGCCGCAAAAAGCTGATTTTGCAAATGGCATGCGACCAGAATCTATGACTTTTCTAGAAAACTCGCTCAAACCATGCTCCACTCACGCTTTTTTCAGGTTGAAGGAACGCGCGCGGCGGCCTATGTTCTTCTGCGTCACGAAGGAACACGGTTTCCTGCACGGGAGGACTCGCCATGCGAAGCAGTCTCGTTTTACTGGGGAAGAGCGTATTGCTGTGCGCGGCGGTGGGCTTAGGCGGGGGCTGCGCGGCGTTCCGGGCCAAGGTGCGCCCGGTGGACGTCGAGAAGGAACGGCACCTGCGCGAAACCTACGACTACTCGGACATGCGCAAGGTCACCGAGGAAGTCGCGCAGGCCATCCTGTCCAGCGACCTGATGGCCAGGCAGGCTGAGCCGCCCGTGGTCATGATCGCCGGCGTGGAGAACCGCACCAAGCAGTACGTGGACACCAAGGCGCTCACCGACCGCATGCGCCAGATCCTGTTCGATTCCGGCAAGATGAAGTTCGTGAACGCCGAGCGGCGGGACGCGCTCATGAAGGAGCAGCGTTTCCACCAGGAGAACGTCACGGCCGAGACGCGCGCGGCCATGGGCCGGCAGGTCGGCGCCAGGTACATGATCACCGGATCCTTCGCCGAGATGGAGAAGGAATCGCCCCGCCAGGTGCGCGTGTCCAAGAGGAAGGTCAACTACTACAAGCTGACGATGGAGATCACGGACCTTGAGAGCGGGCTGATCGAGTTGACCACCGAGAAGGAATTCGCGCGTGAGGCCAGGCTGCCGCTTATCGGCTGGTAGCGCGCGGCGTACCGGGGGGGCGCGCGCGGGCGGCCTGCTGCTCGGGGTTCTGCTTTTCGCCTCGGGTTGCGCGACGCATTCCCTGAACGGCGTCCGCAGGGATTTCTACGCCGGGCGCCTGGACGCCGCCGGCGCCGCGCTGGAATCCATGCGCGTGCCTTCCCGGGACCGCCTGCTTTTCCTGTTGGAGCGCGGCACCGTGGAACAGGCGCGCGGCGCCTACGCGGAAAGCGCGCGGAATTTCATCCAGGCCGCCGACGTCGTCGAAGAGCTCGAGACCTACAGCCTCTCCAGGGGCGGCGCCAGTTTCGTGGTGAACGACAACGTGCAGGAGTTCAAGGCCGCCCCGTTCGAGCGCACGCTGCTGCACGCCTTCGCGGCCCAGAGCCACCTGGCGCTGGGGCACTGGGAGAACGCCGCGGTCGAGGCGCGGCGCATCATCCACGAGCTGACGCCCGACCGGCTGGGCAAGTATCCCGCCGACGCCTATTCGCGCTACGTGGCGGGTTTCTGCCTCGAGTTGACGGACGACCCGTCCAACGCGGCGCTGCAGTACCGCGAGGCGGACGCGCTCGCCGGCTGGCTGCGGGTGGATGAAAGCAACGGGCGCCTGTCGCCGGCGGGCGAGGGGACGGCGCCGCCCGAGCCCGCCGCGGCCTGGGCGCCGGGCGCGGAAGGGGGCGAGGCGCGCGAGCTGGTGTGCTTTTTCCTGGCCGGGCGGACGCCGGGAGGCTCGGATCTCTTCGCCAGCGTCTGGCCGGGATCGTCGCGCGTTTACGCCGATCTGTACGCGGGCGGGCGCTACCTGGGGCGCGGCCATACCCTGGCGGACACGGCGGCGCTGGCCTTTACCAACGAGCAGCTCCAGAATGCGCGCAAGACCGCCAAGGCCCTCGCGCGCATCGCGCTGAAAGAGGGGATTGCGACGGCCGTGGAGCAGAACGACGAGCTGATGGGCGCGCTCGTGCGTTTCGTGCTGATCGGCCTGCTCGAGCAGCCGGATGTGCGGCGCTGGGAAACCCTGCCGCGGTGGCTGGGCGTGGCGCGCGTGCCGTGCCCGCCGGACCTGGCGGAGTTCGACGTTGTCCTGCGAAACCAGGCCGGAACGGAACTGAAGCGGGTGCGCGTAACGGAACCGCTGCAGAAGCGCGGGCGCGTGTTCGTGTCGCTGTGCCGGGACGTGGCAAGGTAGGGGGTCCGGCCGGCGCAGGCGCGACGCCTGCGCGCCGGTCATTCCTCTTCCACGACCTGGTCGTAGAAGGCCACGTAGTCGTCCGGGGCGCTGCCCGCGCGCATCTTGATGGCTTCGCGCGGGTGCAGATTGAGCATGCCGCTGATGCCGTACGGAATGCTGTAGCCCCACTCGATCTTCTTGCGCAGCGGCACGAACACGTCCCGGCAGCACTGCAGCACGGGGCGCAGCCTGAATTTCGGGTTGTGCAGGAACCCGATCAGCAGCTCCAGCGGGCAGTTCCCGGCGCCGCGCCCGATGCCGCTGATGGTCGCGTCCAGGCGGTTCGCGCCGGAGACAATCGCTTCGATCGTGTTCGCGAAAGCCAGCTGCTGGTTGTTGTGGCCGTGGAAGCCGACTTCCTTGCCCGTGCCTTCCATGGCTTTCAGGTAGAGCCCGGTCAGCGCGCGCACCTGCTCCGAATACAGCGCGCCGTAGCTGTCGACGAGGTAGACGGCGTCGGCCGCGCTCCGGGCGATGATGTTCAGCGCGTCGTGGAGCTCGTGCTCCTGGACGACCGAGACGGCCATCAACTGCATCATCGTCTCGTAGCCCTTGTCCGCCGCGTCCTGGATCATGTCCAGCGCGACCGGGATCTGGTGGATGTACGCGGCGACCCGCACGCAGTCGATCACGCTCTGCTCCCTGGGCAGTATGTCTTCGTGGTAGTCGGTGCGCTCCGCGTCGGCCATGACGGACATCTTGACTGTCGCGGGTTTCTCGCCCACGAGCCGCCGGAGGTCGTCCTCTTCGCAGAACTTCCAGCGTCCGAACTGGGAAGGCGCGTAAATCCTCTTCGAGCACTTATAGCCCATCTCGACGTAGTCCACCCCGGCCGCCACGCAGGTGTCGTAGACCGCTTTGGCGAAGTCCTCTTCGAAGAGGTGGTCGTTGATCAGGCCGCCATCGCGGATAGTGCAGTCCAGGATCTTGATGTCCGGGCGGAAAGCCACCCACCCGCCGTTGGCGCCGGGCTGTCGTCTGGTCTCGTTCATGGCATGGTTCTCCACTCAAGTTTCAGTATGCCAGTACCCGCCGGGTTCATCAATCAAGAAATGGATGCCGGGAAACGGAGGGTTGCGCCGCCGGGCCCGCACGCAAACGCCTGCCGCCGGCCGCCCCGGTTGCGCCATGTCCGCGGAGGACCGCCGGATCCGGGCGGCGTCAGAGCAGGAACTGCACCCCCAGCAGAGCCTGGTCGGGGCTTGTGCCCCAGCGGTACTCCAGGCCGGCGCGCGCGCCGTGGCCTTTCAGGAAATAGTGCAGGCCCGCCGTGTAGTCCTCGCCGAAGCCGGCGCCGGGCGCCGAAGGCCGGGTCTGGCTGTACTTGAGCGTGAGCATGGTCCTGTCGAGCGTCAGCCCGCTTTCGACGAAGCCGGTATTGCCGCGGAACAGAGCGCTGTCCCACTCGTAGACGGCCGCGTTGACCGTCAGCGCAAGCCGGTCGCCCAGGTTGAACCCGGACTGAACGTCGACGACCACGGCCCGCGCGTCTTCTTCCTCCGCGACCGCGGCGGCGTTGGTGCTGACCGCGCGCGTGGCATCGTCCTGGGCGTCCAGGCCGGCCCCGACGGACAGATAGGGCGTCTTGTGCAGGCGGTTCTGCGTGTAGAACCAGCCGGTCTCCACGTCGCCCAGGAGGTTGACGGCCACGTGGCCGGTCAGCCTGGGCGGGGCGTCGGCGTTCTTTTCCAGGGCCGGGGCGGCGAAGCCGTCGTAGCCGTCAAAAAGGCCCACGGCGTAGGCGAGCCGCGCGCCGAAATTGCCGTGCAGCTCGGCGCCCATGTCGCGCCAGACGAAGGTGTTGACCAGTTTGATGGCCTCGCTGTTGTAGTCGTTGCCCAGCAGCGAAGCCGCCGAGGCGCGGTTCTCGAAGGAGAACGGAAGCAGGATCAGGCCCGCCTTGACCCAGTGATCCAGGCCGGCGATACGCACGTCCACGAAAGCGTCCTGGATGTCCGTGGACGCGGCCGGCATGCCGTTGCGCCCGGCGTTGTCGTTGTCGGTCTCGACGAAGAACCGGACGCCGTCGGTGATCTGTCCGTCAAGAATGATGCGCGCGCGCCGGAGGTACGCGTCGCCGCGGTTGGCGTCAGGCGCGGAGGCGTCGGTGTAGCTGGCGTGCACCTGTCCCAGGAACGACAGCTTCATCGAAGACGCGTCGTTGATCTGCCACTCCGGGCCCGCCGCCGCATACCCCGCCACAAGTCCTGCCAGCAGCGCCCCCGCCGCCGCCGTCCGGGTCGTCATCCGCTTCATGTTCGCGCCTCCTTTCCGGTGATTGCCGCGGCAGAGGAGCCCAAACGGACGTGAAAAGCAACAAGAAAACGCTTCGACCCAGGAAAACGCTTCGCTTCGCCATCATGTTTGACGCGGCAACGGGTCGGTTGTAGTCTTCCGGCTCAGTCGCAGGCGGGAGGGCCTCGCTTCGGACACGAGGGTCGCCGGGGATTTCATTGAGAAGGCCGTCCGGGAACTGGAGGACAGGGACATTGACGTTGCGACCTGTCGAGCTTCCTTCGGACTTGGGTATTTCGTCATTCGTCATTTGAATCCGCAACGGCATATGCAGATAGACGAATCAGCCCTATGACCGCCCGAAGGCCGCGCCATCCGGTTTGACCTGCCGACCGTCCGGCGCTACCTTCTGTGCGCGTTCCGCGGTTGCGTAACGGGGCTGACGGGCCGGACCGCGCCGTTTCGGAAGCGGGCCCCCGATTTGCGACCGGCGGACAAGGAGAGGCGCCATGGAATTCAAACGGACAGCGCTTGGAATCGTGGCGGCCGTCCTGGCTTGTGCGCCGGCGGCGCGGGCATGGGAGGACGATGAAACGCCGTCCGTTTGCGAGGCGCTTACCGGGCACAGCGGCGAGGTCAGCCTGCTGCGGTTCTACAACCAGCGCGGCTTCGAGCAGTCGCGCCGCTACGTGACGCGTCTGAGCATGGACTTCGAAGGCGAGATGCTTTCGTGGCGGCGCCGCGACTACCTGATGCTGGGAACCTCGCTGGCCTCGGATTTCGGACGGAGCATCGCGCCGCTGCTGCCCTTCTCGCCCATGGACGCGGTCTACGGCATCGCGCCCTTCTGGGAAAACCGCGGCCGGCGCATCCTGCGCCGCGCGGGCTGGGACCACGCCTGCGCGCATCTCATTCTGAAGGAAGGCGGCGCCGTATGGTACGACCGCGAAGACGTGAATGTTCCGTCGAGCGCCTACTTCAACCGCGTCTTCGCCGGCGTCGGGACGACGACCATGCGGCGCGCCGCGCAGGCCCGGAGCTACCGTCTTGCGCCGCCGCCGGGGCCGGCCGAGCGTATCGTCTGGTACGCGGAAGCGGGCGGCTACGTGCGCGGTCTCGGCGGCGTGCTGTCGCCGAGCGCCTTCCAGGGCGGGTCGGACTGGGCATGGGACGTCGCGTTGGAGGCGCGCCATCCGCTCCTGATCAGAACGGCCTGGGCGCTTGTGGCCGGCGGCAGCGGCACGGCGCTGGTGGATTCGCGAGACCGCCCCTCCTGGCGCGCGAGGCTGGAGCTGGAGTTCATGCCGGTCCGCAACGCGCTGGGCCTGTCGCTCTTCGGCGCCTGGAATCCCGTGGACCGGCATCCGTATGACAGCCGCGAAGGGCTGGGGGAAGTCGGCGTCAGGGCGTGGTTCTGACGCGCAACGATCCCTTCCTCATCCTCCCGTTCTTCACCGCTCGGTAACATTTAATGTGGCGCAATGCGGGCTGCGCGTCGACCGTGCAATCTGATTTGCTGACCGGGGGCAGACGTGCTAGCCTGAGCGCATGGACCGGACTCGCACGATCACACTCCGGATGTCGGATTCCCGGGATACTCAGGTCGTACCCGGGACCCCCGCGGAGCGCATCGCCCTGGT
The DNA here is from genome assembly GCA_016873635.1 of Lentisphaerota bacterium. Classification (GTDB taxonomy): domain Bacteria; phylum Verrucomicrobiota; class Kiritimatiellia; order UBA8416; family VGWJ01; genus VGWJ01. The sequence continues at coordinate 5,919 of VGWJ01000077.1, forward strand.
GTGGCCGCTTACCCGTGAAGTGAGTTCTCTGAGCAAACGTCACGATGCTGAACGAAGACTACAGAGACATGTTGCAGGCCTTGGTCGACGAGAAGGTTAAGTTTCTTCTCGTCGGCGCCTACGCACTTGCCGCCCACGGCTATCCGCGCGCCACCATGGATATCGATATCTGGGTGATGCCCGCGCCCGACAACGCCGATGCCGTTCTAAGGGCGCTTCGTCGCTTTGGCGCCCCCCTGCGCAATGCGACCAGAGCGGATTTCGAGAAGGAAGGCACCGTCTTCCAGATCGGTGTCGCCCCCAGGCGGATCGACATCATCACGGCGGCGTCCGGGCTGCAGTTTGAGGATACGTTCCGGAACTCCGCGGCCGTGGATATCGAAGGAATCGAGATACACATTCCCGCCGCAGCCGACCTGATCCGGAACAAACGGGCATCCGGAAGAACCAAGGACCTGGCGGACGCTGAAGCCTTGGAGCAACTGCACGTCTCCGAACCAAGCGTCCCGGGCACTTGACGCCGCGCCTGAACGCAGGCGATACGCGTTTGCTGAATCCATGCGCGGCCTCCACAACGCCGGCATAGACGAGATGATTGCGAGACGGGAAGTGAAGCGCGAAGCCGTCTGGACGAAGGCCCCGGCGGCTGGAGACCGCATGTTTGGAAGACGACGGTGTCGCGCCCCCGCCGGACGGCCCGGTTGCCTCCCCGTCGTCCGGGTCCGGCGGGCGCAACGGATGTGCGCGGCCGGCGCCGTGACGGCGGCGTTGATCGCCGCCGCGGTCGGGGCCGGGGAGCGGGGCGCGACGGTTCCGGAGGAGAGCGCGAGGCGCGCGGCCGAGATCGGCCGCGACGTGGCCGAAATCAGGGCGCTGGCGTTCGACGCGCCGGTCAGCGTGAAACCCCAGTCGCGCGAGGATTTCCTCGCGTACCTGGAGGCGCAGATCGCCGAACAATACGGCGCGGACGGATTGAATGCCTACATGCGGGGACTGGCCAGGGTCGGCGCGCTGCGGGAACAGACTGATCTGCGTGCGTTGCTGCGCGAAATGCTGTCCGGCCAGACCGCGGCGTACTACGATCCGAAGACCCGGACCTACTATCTGCTGACCGCGGAGATGCCGAAGAGCGTCCTCGACGGGATCGCGGCCCACGAGCTCTGCCACGCGCTGCAGGACCGGCATTTCGACCTGCGCGCGTTCCTGGAAGGGGACCGCGCCGCCATGCTGGCCAACGCCGACATGAGCCAGGCCCGGCAGTCGCTGGTCGAAGGCGAAGCGACGCTGGTGATGCTGACGTGGATGCTCCGCAACCAGGCCGGTTCCGGAGCCGCGGACGCGGTGGCGGCGGAAGCCATGGCCACGGCCGCGGTCGCGTCGCACGCCGCGCTGGGCCTGGACGCGCTGCTGGACCTCGTGGAAGAGGGCGGTTTCACGGAGCAGCGGGGCTGGGGCCGGCTGGGGCCGGCGCTGCTCGATCTGAAGCGCTATCCGCGCCTGCTGGTGGAGATGCTCTACTCCGCGTACATGCAGGGGGCGCTCATGGTCGACCAGGTGAAAGCGGCGGGCGGATGGGAAGCGGTCAGCCGCCTCTACGCGGACCCGCCGCAGTCCACGGAGCAGGTCCTGCACCCGGAGAAGCTGCGCGCCCCGCGCGACGCGCCGCGATTGCCGGCGCTTGACGACGTGGCCGGCGCCCTTGCGGGGGACTGGATTCTGGTGGAAGAGGACGTGCTCGGCGAGCTGGGCATACGCGCCATGCTGCGGACCTGGGAAGACCCGGAGCTGCCCGACTCCGGGGCCGCGGCGTCCGCCGCGGCGGGGTGGGGCGGCGACCGCTATGCGCTGTTCGAGCGCAAGGCGCCGGAGGGCGAACTGCTGGTGTGGCGCACGGTCTGGGACAGCGCGCGGGACGCCTCGGAATTCGCGGCGGCCTGCCGGCTGATGCTGGCGCGGCGTTTTCCTTTCGCGCGCACGACGGCGCGCGGAACGGGCGCCGGCGGCGCGGCTTTCCAGACATGGGAGGTGACTCCCGGCCGCTTCCTGAGGCTCGGGCGGCGGGGCGACGCCGTGTCGGTGCTGGACACGACCGAAGCGGCGCTGCTGGACCGGCTGTGAGCGGGGAGCATGTCAGCGGCGGGGCGAGGTCTGCCGGCCCGCCCGCCGGAGCGGACGGCGCGCGGCGGCCGCGAATTGGCCTCCGGCGACCGGCGGCATCGGAGGCGCATGCCGCCGTGTTTCAAGCGTGTGTCACGCGCGTGTCAAGAATCTGTGTATTGCGACTTTCGAGAGCCCGCTGCAGTCCCCGGCGCCGCAATGGAACGGGTCTTGCTTTCGTATGAGCTGAGCCAGGCGCGGAGACGGGAGGGCTGTATGAAACTCTTGCTCGTGGACGACGACGCGCGGATCCTGGAAACGCTGAAGCGCATGGTGTCGCGCCTCGGGCATGAGGCGGACTGCGTCAACAACGCCGTTGACGCGGCCCGTCTCGTACAGTCAGGCCAGTATGACTTCGTCCTCCTGGACGTGCAGATGGCCGGCCGCAGCGGGGTCTGGTTCATGGAAAACGCGAAGATCCCGGCGGGCACCAAGGTCCTGGTGATGTCCGGCTATGCCGCGCTGCAAGACGTCGAGCGTATGCTGCGCCTTGACGCCGGCGCCCGCCTGCCGAAACCTTTCGGCATGGATCAGATCGCGAAGATGCTCGCTGGCGACATGCAGCCGGCCAAGCGGATCGAAGCCCGCCTGGACCACATCTTCAATCCGGACGGCCCGGCGGACAGCGGACGCACGCTGATCTGCATGCGTGAGCTGGGCCTGGCTATCTGATTGCGTGTTCCGGCACGGAGCACCGCGGGGGTTCGCCGACGCGGCCGATCGCATAAACGCCGCCTCCGGGGCACGCGGGCATCCTGCCTCCGGGCAGATACTCGGTCAGCTTGTCCTGCGGCGCCGGCGCGCCCTCCCTCAGGCCGTTCTCCAGGGCATACTGCTCCCTGGCGGCGTCGAGGCGCCGCAGGTTCGCGGCGCAGCGGGCCGCCGGGCTTCCGGCGGCCGGCGCGGCGGCGCGCATGGAGTTCGCCAGCAGCCCGCCCACGAGCAGCACGCCGCCGCGCACGCTCACCAGCTCGTCATACGCCAGCCGCGTCACGCTGACGGCGTCGCCGCCGTCAATATAGGAATACCCCGCGATGCCGCCCGTGCCTTCGGGAAGCAGAGCCGTCAGATCCCCGCCCGCGTTCGGCAGGGCGGCGAACAGGGCCCTGAGCAGGCGCACGACCTCGACGCGGTAGGTTGTGACGCGCGGGACTTCGACTTGCGGAAACAGGCGCGTGAAGACCGCCGACCGGGCGATGCCGGCTGCCGCGGGAGCGGCCAGGCGATCGAGCGTCCGGTCCATGACGGACGGCGGGCCGAAAACCTGCACGACGTCGCTCTCCGTGAACGCCACTTCCAGTCCGAAAGGGCTGAAGGGCGACACCAGGGACGCCACGCCCGGCTGCAGTCCCGGCGATGAAAGACCGACCGCGCATTCGCAGCGCAGGATGTCCGTTTCGCCGCGCTTGCGTGGCTGCAGCGGCTTGACCGCCAGGCCTCCGGTTCCGGCGCGCGACGACGCCCGGTTGTCGAGCATTCCCGCGATCAGCCGCCGCGCTTCGGACGGGTCTGACACGCCGTAGATCTGGATCGCGGCCAGGCCGCCGTCTTCGGGGCGCTGCACGATGCCGGCGCAGTACGCCCCGGTGAGAACGCGCGTCAGCGGGGCCGCGCCCCCGTCGGTCGCGGACGCCATGGCGGAGACGCTGCCCGGCAGCGCGCCGAGGCGGGCGGTCTGCGCCGGCCAGTCGCCCGCCGCCGCCAGATCGCTTCCGGCCACGGCCGCCAGAGCGTCGGCCGGCAGAACGTTTTCGTAGCGGGCGGGCGGCGGCCTGGCCGCGGCCTGCGCCGCGGCCAGCGCGGTGCCGGCCGCCGGCCGCACGGCCGTGCGGATTTCCACGGCATTCTCCCGGGCGGTCAGGCCGATCGTAAACCGCGCGACGGATTTCACCGCTTCCAGCGAAGCGGCGGCATCCCCGTAGCGCGCGAGCCAGGCCTCCGCGAGCGGCAGGCAGGCCGGAGCGTCGATCTCCGCGGTCAACGCGCAGTCGGCCAGCGCCGCGCCACGCGGCGCGGCGGGCGGCCGGGCGAGCATGGCGCGCACGGCCTCTTCTTCGCGTCCGGCCAGCACGCGGTCGGCCACGACTGTCAGGTAAAGCGCTTGGGGCGCGTCCGCCTTGTCCGGCCCCGGTTGCAGAAAGCGCTGCACGGCGCCGGCCTTCTCATGCGTTCCGTAGACGTCCTTCAAGGCGGTCAGGAGATTCTCGGCGCCGCCCTTGACGGCAAAAGCGCACACCAGGCACGCGCGGCCCGCCGATACGGCTCCCGCGCCGCCGGCCGGGGCGGCGTCCAGGAGCACATGGATCTGCAGCGGCTGGCCGCCGTCGATCGCCGCCGCGACGGCCGGGCCGACGGAAGCCGCCAGCCGGTTCGTCAAGGAAGCGGCCAGGCCCGGCGTCATCAGGGCGCGTCCGATCTGCCGCAGGTCGGCGTCCAACCGGTTTGGACTGACGATCTCAACCGTGGCGACCGGTTGCAGGTCCGCCGCCGGAACGGCTGTTCCGGCGGCGAGGAGGATGGCGAGGAAGCCGGCAGTTTTCATTCTGTTTTCTCCCGCAACGCGAAGGCCCGCGGCAGCAACGTGCCCAGATCGGTGCGCACCGCCCGGTCCAGACGCCCGATGCACGCGATCAGGATCGGCAGGGCCGGATCGCAGAACTCCGCCAGCACCTGGCGGCAGGCGCCGCAGGGGTAGGGCGGCGTCGCGCCCGAGGCCGCCACGGCCAGGCCGCGGAAGGCGCGGCTACCTCCGGCCACGGCCGCCAGCAATGCGGTGCGCTCCGCGCAGACGGTGAGGCCGTAGGAAGCGTTCTCCACGTTGCAGCCGCGGAAGACGCGGCCGTCTTCGGCCAGGAGCGCCGCGCCCACGCGCAGGCCCGAGTAGGGCGCGTAGGCTTCGGCCGCCGCCGCCGCGGCGGCCCCCAGCAGTGCGCGTTCGTCAATCTGCTCCGGCATGCATCGCTCCCCGGGCGGTCCCTCAGCCATTTCCAGGTCTCACCGTTTCCACGATCAGTTCCGGCGGCCGGGCCTCGCCTTCGCCAATCGCGAAGGCGCCGTCGATGATCCGCAGCGCTTCGTCCAGACGGCCTTCGTCG
>VGWJ01000078.1 GCA_016873635.1 Lentisphaerota bacterium
TGCGGAGCAGTTGAGCCCAGAGGCGATCTGGGCCATCATTCTGTCGGTGGCTTTCCGGGTTTGGCTGAGGGGAAAGCCCCTCCACCCGGTTATGGAGGGGTCTCAAACGCTGCTGCTGCTCACCGCGTAGGTGTCCGGCAGCCAAAACAAGAACAGTTCGGGCACGCGCAGCGGGACCGAACTGCTCTTTCTAGGGTCATTTATGCAGGGAGGCGAGGTAGGGCGGACCGTCCCGCCGTCGCCCTGCGGGCTATGGCGGGGCAAGCCCGGTCCGCCGCGGCGCGGCCGGCTTGGCGCGCCGGAGCCTCCGGGCGAAGGCGGCACGCCGCGCCCTACCGGCGTCTCTCCACCGCGCAACTGACCCACTACCGCGCCGCGCATTTGCGGATTGCGGCAGGCGCGGGGGAAGCGATAAGGTCGCGGGATGACTGATACGCGGGACGGATGCACGGTGCTGGGCGAGATCGTCGCCGACGGTCTGCGCGCGGCGTTTCGCGCCGCCTTTCCGGATTGCGGCCTGGACTTCGCGTCCGTGCGGGCGGCGGCCACGCAGAATCCCGAGTTCGGCGACTACCAGTGCAACGACTGCATGACCCTGGCGCGCGCGCTCAAGGCCGCGCCGCGGAAGATCGCGGCCGCCGTCGTCGGGGCGGGGCGTTTTCCGGAATGCGTCGACAAGGCCTGGGTTGCGGGAGCGGGCTTCATCAACCTGAAGCTCAAGGACGACTGGCTGGCCGCTCACGTGGCCGGCCTGGCCGGCGACCCCCGGCTGGGCGCGCCGGCGGCCGGAACAGGCAAGCGCATCGTCATGGACTACGGCGGCCCGAACATCACCAAGCCGCTGCACATCGGGCACCTGCGTTCCCCCAACATCGGCAGCGCGCTGGACAACATGTTCCGCCTGCTGGGCTACGAAGTGGTTTCCGACAGCCATCTCGGCGACTGGGGCACGCAGTTCGGCGTGACCATCATGGGGTACCGGCACTTCGGCGACAAGGCGGCCATGGAAGCCCGGCCCATGGAGGAGCTGGAACGGGTCTATGTCAGGAGCTACGAGAAAGCCAAGGCCGACCCGGCCTGGATGGATCTCTGCCGGCGGGAGCTGGTCAAGCTGCAGGCCGGCGACGCCGCGAACCTCGCGCTGTGGAAGGAGTTCGTCGAGCTGACCAGGCGCGAGGTGGACCGCGTCTACGGGCGTCTCGGCTTCCGCTTCGACCTCGTGCGCGGCGAGAGCTTCTATCACGAGATGCTGCAGGCGACGGTCGACAGGCTCGTCAGCGAGGGCATCGCCCGCGAAAGCGAAGGCGCGATCGTCGCCTTTCTCGAGGAGGAAAAACTGCCGCCGGCGATCGTGCGCAAGAGCGACGGCGGCTTCAACTACGCCACCACGGACATCGCGACGATTCTCCACCGCGTCGAGGAATTTGATCCCGAGCAGATCATCTACGTGCACGACGAGCGGCAGCAGCTTCACTTCCGCCAGGTATTCGCCATTGCCCGCCGGCTGGGCGTGACCGCCGGGCTGCGCCACGTGTGGTTCGGCCTGATGCGCCTGCCCGAGGCCACGTTTTCCACGCGGGAGGGGAACGTGGTGCGGCTCGAGGCGCTGCTGGACGAAGCCGAGCGGCGGGCGCTGGCCCTCGTCGCCGCGTCCAGCCGGGGGTTCGCGGAAGACGCGCAGCGCGAGATCGCCCGGCAGGTCGGGATCGGCGCGGTGAAGTACGCGGATCTCAGCCAGAACCCGCAGAGCCTGGTGACCTTCACGTGGGAGAAGGCCCTGGCGCTGGAAGGCAACTCGGGACCCTATCTGCAATACGCGCGGGCGCGCATCGCCAGCGTGCTGGACAAGCACGCGGAGCGGTTCCCGGGACGCGACCCGGAGGCGTTTCCGATCGTCACCTCCGAAGCGGTCGAGCGCGATCTGCTGGTGCGTCTGGCGCGTTTCCCCGAAACGGTCGCGCAGGCGGCGTGCGGCGGCAAGCCGAGCCAGCTGGCGGACTATCTCTACGACCTGGCGCAGACCTACAGCACGTTCTACCAGAACGTGCCGTTCCTGAAGTCCCCCGACGGCATCCGCGAAGCGCGCGTGCGCATGTGCGGCATAACCGCGCGCGTGCTGGAGCGCGGCCTGGAGCTGCTCGGGATCGCCGCGCCGAAGCGTTTGTGACGCGCCGTCCGCCGGCTTGAGGTTCTCGTAGAACGTGCCCCAGCACTTCAGTGCCTGACGCGCTCTCGCCGCGAAGCGCCCGGCTCACGTAGGGCGCCGAAGCCACGTGTTCCTGCGAACGGCGCCAGTGTCGCAAGAGCGCGGGGCGGCGTCAATACGAAGTGTGAATTGGTTGACGATTACGCCGGGCCATCCTGAGATCCTTCCGGGCGTCGGGCGCCGCGATCGCCGGCGTGCTTCGTCATGGTCCGCGCGTCCCGGGCGGGGGACGGCGACGCGGAGGGATCACGGCGCGGCGCGGCGGGGGGAGGCGGGGCGCGGGGGGCGGTCGTGCGGATTGGTGCGCATGGAATAGTAGAGCTCCTGGAGGCTGGCCGTGATGCGGGCTTCGACCACGGACACGCGGCGCGGCGCGATCACGTGCACGTCGGCCAGGTTCAGCAGCCCGCGTATGCCCGAGAGAATCAGCAGGTCCGCCACGGACTGGGCGGCGGGCGCGGGCACCGCGATGACGGCCACCGCGGCCCGCTCGGCCGGCACCGCCGCGGGAATCTCGTCGGTGTGCCGGACCGTCAGGCGGCCGACTTTCTTCCCGACCACCTTGGGATCGTTGTCGAAGACCGCGCAGATCCTGAAGCCCTTGCGATCGAATTCCCGGTGCATGGCCAGCGCGCGCCCCAGGTTGCCGGCGCCCACGATCACCGTCCGCACTTCCTGGCCGGCGCCCAGGGCCTCGGCCAGCACGCCTTCCAGGCAGCAGACGTGATAGCCCTTCTTCGCCGTTCCGCGGAAGTCCACGTGCGTCAGGTCCTGCCGCACCGTGGAAGGCGTCAGCCCCAGCCGTTCGGAGATCTCCCGCGAGGAAACCCACGCCACGCGCTCCGCGTGCAGCTCCTGCAGCACCGCGTAGTAGCGCGGCAGCCGCTTCCGCACCGAGGCGGGGATGTTCTTTGCCGCCTTGCCCATGTCAGGCGCCCTCCGCCATACAGACGACCGCATCCTGCCGGTCCGCCCGGAAAATGTCAATCTATTAACGATTCGCGGCGCTAGTAGAAGTGGCGGCTGCCCCCGATGAATTCGCGCAGGAGGGAGTCGGGCGGCACGCAAGCGGCGTCGCGCACGGCGCGCAGGGGTGCGAGAAGGTCGTGCACGCGGTTGGCGCGGATATGCGCGTCGAGCCGTTTCGGGTCGTCGGCAAAGCGGCGGCGGGCGGCGGTGATGTAGCGGAAGAGACGGTCCTTGAGAATGGGCAGCTCGTAGGGCAGGGCGGTGTTGACGATGACGTCGGCGTTGCCGAGGAACGGGATGATGTTCGTCAGTTCGCTGCGCCGCACGTAGTGCCAGTGCGTGAGGGTTTCGATGGGCTGCAGGTTGCGGAAGTCCTTGTCCCGCGCCATGCGCCGCAGCAGCCGGTTGTCCGCCCAGCGCATGAGCGTGCCGTCCGCCGTTTTGAACTGGCCCAGGGCCTCGACGTACAGCCGGAACTTGTGCGCGGCGGGGACGCCGGGCGTCATTCTCCGATCCAGCCCGTGCAGGCTGTCGATCAGCAGGATTTCGCCGCGCTTCAGGCGCAGGGGGTGGACTTCCAGGGCGCGGCGGCCGCGCTTGAAGTCGTAGTGCGGCGTTTTCACCGCGCGCCCTTCGAGCAGGCGGGAGACGTGCCGGTCGATCAGCGCCAGGTCCAGCGCCTCGGGCGTTTCGTAGTCGTAGTCGCCGAACTCGTCGCGGGGGTGTTTCTCGAGGTCGAAGTAGTAGTTGTCGAGGTTGAGCGGGCGCAGGGACAGGCCGGCCCGGGCGAGCGCGGCGGCCAGCTTGATGGTCGTCGTGGTCTTTCCGGAGGATGACGGCCCGGAGACGATGACCAGCCGGATCTCGTCCGGGTGGCGCAGAACGTGATCGGCGGCCTCGGCGACTTCGCGCTCGAAGCGGCGGTCGGCCGCGGCGATCAGGTCCGGGAACCTTCCGGCGCGGATGATGCGGTTGAGCGCGGAAACCGACTCGCATTCGTGCTCCATGTTCCAGAGCAGGATCTGGTAGAGCTTCTTGTAGGGCACGTTGTCGCTGACCGCGTATTCGCGCGCGCGCCCCGCGCGCAGCATGGCGCGGCGGTGCCGGTAGATGATGTAGTCGCGGGCGATGTCCGTGAGCCGGTTCTCGATCAGCACGGCTTCCACGACGTCCTGGATGTCCTCGACGCTGGGGAGCTTCTCCGCGCCGTAAGTCTGCGCCAGGGCTGTCTCGACCTGGGCGGCGAGGTCGTCCGCGCGCGCGGGGTCGGGCCGCCCGAGGGAGTTCATCGCCTTGAGGATCGCGGTGGCGATGCGCTCGCGCGTGTAGCGCACGATTCGTCCGTTGCGCTTGACGATCTGCCGGATGGGGCAGGCGGCGGACGGCGGCGGCGCGGCTTGCGGACGGGGCGTCCGGCGGCCGCGAACGCGGATCCCGCCGCCGGCCGGGCCATGCGCGGGAACTGGGCGCGCTTCGGGGCACATGCCGACAGTGTAGGCGCGGCGGGACGGGGGTCAATGGGAATGGGGGCGGCCCCGGTGGCTTTACGGTCAATTCCTCTGAATCCGCCGTTCGTTGTGAATGAATTACGAATCACGAAATACCCAAGCACGAAGGAATGACGAAGCCCGAATGCCGAATCTGACGCCGGAAAAAACGGTGTTCTTTCGGATTTCGACATTCGGGCTTGTTTCGGGCTTGGGTATTTCGAGCTTCGTCATTGGCGCAATCGTCTTCTTCGGGCGGCTTCATGAATCGGCCTGCCGGTGGCCCCGGACGCCGCCCGGCGCTTGTGCCGGGCGCCGGAATCTGGCATCCTGTGGGAAGCGGAGACGGTCAAGCCCCGACCGCCCCGTTCGTCGCCGCGGGGCAAGCCTGCGCTTTCAGGCGGGCGCGGCCCGGGAAGTGACAAGGGTATGGCCGGAACGCGCAAAACGAGGGACGAGCTTCTGTCGGAGGCGGTGGCGTTCCGCCGCAGGGTGGCCGAATCGCTGCGGATCGAGACGGAGCGCCGCAGGGCGACGCGCGAGCTGAAGGCCGGCGAGCAACGCTACCGCGCGCTGTTCGACGGCATGCCCGGCGGTTTCGCCGTGCACGAGCTGGTGTCCGACGCGAGCGGCGCTTTCGTGGACTACCGGATTGTGGACGTGAATCCCGCCTTCGAGCGGATGACGGGCCTGCGCGCCGAAGAGGCGGTCGGGCGCCTCGGATCGGAAGTGTTCCCGGCGAGCGCGGCCCACTGGCTCGCGGTCGGGTCGCGCGTTGCGCGGGAGGGCGTTCCGGAGCGCTTCGAACGCCACTCGCGGCGCTTGAACAGGACTCTTGACGTGGGCGTTTTCCGGTTCGGGCGCAACTGCTTCGCCGTGATCTCCACGGACATCACGCAGGGCAAGCAGACGGAGGAAGCCCTGCGCCGGGCCGAGCAGCTCTACCGGGGAATCCTGGAGGACCAGACCGACCTCATATGCCGTTTCACTCCGGACGGCGACCTGCTTTACGCCAACGAATCGTACCGGCGCTACTACGGCGACCGGGCGGCGCTGCTGGGGCACTGTTTCATGCCCGTGATCGAGGAGGATGACCGGGAGACGGTGCGCGACTGTTTCCGCTCGGTCGGCGCGGACAATCCCGTCGTGACCTACGAGTACAGGGTCCGGCTGCCGGGCGGGCAGGCACGCTGGCTGGAATGGACCGACCGGGCCATTGTCGGCGCGCGGGACCTGGTGGTCGAATACCAGTCCGTGGGGCGCGACGTGACCGAGCGCAGGGAGGCGCAGGCTGAAATCGAGCGTTACCGGCGGGAACTCGAGGCGCTGGTGGAGAAGCGCACGGCGCGGCTCAGCGAGGCGGTGGCGCAACTGGAGCGGGAGATCGCGGAGCGCCGGCGGGTCGAAGCGGAGGACGAGAAGCTGCGCGCGCGCCTGCAGGCCGCGCTTTCCAAGGCGCTGAGCGGCTACCTGGCGATCTGCGCGAGCTGCAAGCGCATCCGCGACGACGACGGCAACTGGATCCCGCTCGAGATGTACGTGGGCAAGCGGACCGAGGCGGAGTTCACGCACGGCGTTTGCCCGTACTGCGCGGCCAGGCTCTATCCGAGTGTGCGCCGCGCCCGGGATAAGGGCGGGCGGAAGGCGTCGGCGGCCGGCGGTGAACAAGAGAGAAACGCGAGGTCAGAAGTTCCATGAAAAGCAACAAATGGACCAGGGCGGCGGTCCCGGCGGCGTTGGCCGGGCTCCTGCTGACGGCGGCGGGATGCAATGAAGAGGAGATGAATCGCCTGAGCAAGCGCCTGAACAAGGCGGCGCGCGAGAGCGACAGCGACACGCGGAAGGCATCGCGCGAGGCGAGCGACGCGATTGACGACGCCCTCCGCGATTTCAACGATTCGCTGAAGAAGAAGTAGATGCGCGGGGACGCCAGATCGTGCGCGGCCCGGCAAACGGGCTTTCTGCTCCTGGACCTGCTGTTCTTCGCGTCGCTGCTTGCCGCGCCGGCTGCCTGGCTGGCGTCGCCGCTGCGGCTGGACGCGGGGCCGCTGCACGTTTCCGTGACCTGGGGCATCCGTCCGCTGCTGGCGCCGCCGGCGCTGCTGCTGCTACGCGCCGCGCTGGCGGCCCTGGCCCGCCGCCGCGGCCGGCCGGCGCCGCCGCTGTTGCGGAAGCCGGTCTTCCGCAAAGCCGCCCTGGGCGTCGCGGTCACGTTCGCCTTCTTCCTGGGCTTCGAGCAGGTTCTGGCGTGGGCCGGATTCGAGGCGCGCCTGCCGCCGATCGTCATCCGCGGCGAGGACGACGCCGACGTCCGCGCGTCCGGCGTGATTCCGGACCCGGAGCTGCGCTGGAAATACAATCCCGGCGTGGAGGTGTCGGGCAAGATCGTCAACAGCCTCGGTTTCCGGGACCGTGAAGTGCGGCGCCTGAAGCCGCCGGGCGCGGTGCGCGTGATATGCATGGGCTGTTCGTGCACGGCGCACGGCACGACCACCTACGCGGAGTACCTGCACGCCATGCTGAGCAACGCGCCGCCCACCGCCGCTTCCTGGGAGGCCTTCAACATGGGCGTCACGGGATATTCGTCCGTGCAGGGGCTGCGGCTGTTCGAGAAGCTGGGCCGCGAGCTGGCGCCGGACTTCGTGACGATTTACTACGGCTGGAACGACCACTGGCGGGGCGGCAGCGCTCCGGACAGCAACCGCATGGCGCTGCGCATGAGCCGCGCGGGATCGCGGGCGTTCGAGGTCCTGCGCGGCAAACGCTTCGGCCAGCTTCTGATCCAGGCGCTGACGCCGGGCCGGAACGTCGCGGCGCGCCCCGGCGAAGGGTGCCTGCGGGTGCCGCGCGAGGAATACGTGCTGACGCTGTCCCGCTTCATCCGCGAAGCGCGCCGGGCCGGGGCCGTGCCCGTCGTGATCACCGCGCCGCGCGCCTCGAAGCTGACCAAGGCCCTGGTGCGCAACGGACAGGTGCGCTCGGTGGCGGAGGGCATCGCGCTGCACGACGAGTACGCGGAGCTGACGCGCCGCGCGGCGCGGGAGAACGACGCGGTTCTGCTTGACCTGGCCGGGTCTTTCCTTAAGGAAGGCGAGTACGAGTGGGACTTTTTCAAGGGCGACGGCATTCACCAGGAGCCGGAGGGACGCAGGCGCATCGCCGAGCGCATCTACGCGCTGCTGCGGGAGCTGGGGCCGGAGAGCCATGCACTATTACGCGATTGACCTGGAGAGCTTCGTGTTCTCGGGGGCCTGGAAATACGCGCGCCTGACCGGCGAGGAGCGCAAGCGCGCGGACAACGGCACGCTCGTGCGGCACGTGGAACAGCTGCTGGAGCTGCTGCGTTCGTGCGGGGTGAAGCTGACCTTCTTCGCCGTGGGCGAGATCCATGACTGGTACCCGGACCTGCTGGCCGCCGTTCGCGCCGAGGGCCACGAAATCGGGTGGCACACGCATCGCCACACGTACCTGTACCGTCCGGGCAACATCGGCGGCGAGCTGGCGCTCTCCAGGGACTTCATCGGGGCGTTCGGCATCCGCGGCTTCCAGGCGCCGGCGATCGTGATGAACCGGGCGGACTACCCGGCCCTGGCCGCCGCCGGGATTCGCTATTCCGCCTCGGTGTATTCGGCCCTTCCCCCCTACGAGGTGGACGGGGTGCGCGAGGTCCCCGTTTCCACGCATCCCTACGGAGGGCGCGAGATCCCGGTCAGGTACCCGGCCAGGATGGGATTCGGAATGCTCGCCAGGGAGCTGCCCTTCGGGTCGAGCCTGTTCCTGAAGGTGCTGGGATGGAAATGGGTGTCGCGCCTGATCCGCGACGCGGAGAAGCGCGGCCGCTCCGCCAACCTGTTCGTCCACAACTGGCAGCTTTTCGACGAGCCGCGCACGGCGCGCATGGACCGGCTGTGGGAGAACTTCCGCAATCCCCTGACGATTCCCTACCGCTTCAACGTGCGCGAGGAATTCACGTGCCTGCTCAAAGAGCACGAGTTCGGGAGGCTGGACGGCGCGCTGGGGGAGGCGCCCGCCCCGCCCGCGCCGGAGCGCGCCCGCCCCTCCGGCGGAGGGGATGCGCGGCAGGACGGCCGGGACGGGCGCGCGGCGAACCGGGAGGCGACATGCGTCCGCGCGTGCATCTGATCGTCTCGGAAGAGCCGGTGTTCCATCCGGTGCTGGCGGCGGGCGCGTTTGACGCGCTGGCGGCGTCCTGCGACGTCGTCGGCGTGACGCGCGCCTTCGGCGGCACGGGCAGGGCCGGTTTCGCGAAGACGCTGCGGCGGAACCTGGACATGTTCGGCCCGGCGGCCTTCGCGGCGCTGGCCGCGCAGACGGCCCTGCTCAAGGCGCTGGACGCCGCGGGCGCGGCCGGCGGAACGCCGTTCTCGGTGCGGCGCGTCGCGCGGCGGCGCGGCATTCCCGCGCTGGCCTCGCGCAACGTGAATGAGCGCGCGCACCTCGACGCCCTGCGGAAGCTCAAGCCGGACGTGATCGTTTCGTCCTGCGGGCACATCTTCCGGGACGAGATACTGGCGCTGCCCGCGCGGGGTTGCATCAACCGGCACACCTCGCTCCTGCCGGCCTACGGCGGACTCTGGCCCGTGTTCTGGGCGATGCTCAAGGGCGAGAAGCGGGTGGGACAGACGATCCATACCATGACGGCCGACATCGATCGCGGCCTGATCCTGGCGCAGGAGGAGATCGATCTGGACGAGCGCAGCACGCTGTACGGCGTGTATGCCCGGGCGGTGCGCGGCGCGCCGCGCCTGATCGCGGCGGCGATCGAAGCGCTGCTCGCCGGCAAAGGCCGCGCGATGGATCCCTCCCGCGCCTCGTATTTCCGGCATCCCGCGCGGGACGACGGACGCGCCTTCCGGCGCCAACACCGCTTTTTCACCGTGGGAGAGCTTGTGCGGCGGGTGCCGTGATCAGGTATTCGCTTCTCTCTGCAGCCCCGACGCCGCCGTTCTGGCGCGGCTATGGGCTGTCGCGAGCAACGGCTCGTTGGCGCCCCGGCTTCCGCGCCTTCTTCGACCCTGAAAGGGTCGCATTCCGCTTGCAGCCCATCAGGCTGCGCTTGCGAGCGTACCCTGCCTGCGCCTGTTCTGCGCCGCATCTGCCTTCCGTACCCGTACCCGTTCACGTTCCCGTACACGATCCGTCGCCACGGCCGGATCTTCGCTCCCGCCTCGTCGACCGCTATCGTCGTCCGTTGTCGTCAGCCGGATCTTCGGTGGACGATAGCGGGCGACGAGAACCCGGGAGGATTCCTCCGGTTCCCCTCTCGCCAACGGTCGGCCTCTGCCTGAGCCGCGCCGCGCGGCGATAGGCAGGAGGCCGTTGTTGGCCGTCCGTCAGTCCGGCAACTTGTCAAGAGGCACGAACTTACCTCGTTTGATCTGGTCCCGCGCTCGGGCAATTTTCCGGAGGAATGTCTCGTCATGTTCCAGCCGGTAGTCAAACCAAGCGTCGTCGTCGGCGAAGCCGATGATGACGGCGGCTGGTTTGCCGTGCCGGGTTACGACGACCGCGTCCTTTTCCGCCTCGCGGATAAGGGCACAGATGTCATTCTTCGCTTCCGTCATGGTGTGAGTTGTCATTCTGGCACCCCGTGTATCTGGAGCCACTCCGGCGTATCGGCTTTGTTCACAAAGCCGAGGACCTCCACCCGATTCATTTGGTCGTTCACGTCGTAGAACACGCGCAGGTCGTCAACCCGAAGACGATACTGAGGCTGGCGAAGTCCCAGCAGGCGCTTGATCCGACTCCGACTCTCCCGTTTCGGCTGCTGTTCAAGATGCTCGCGCATCTCCTGCTTCAAGCGGGATCGCCATCGCCCGTCCAGTCTTCCGAACTGGTCCTGTGCGTCCTTCGCGACAACAACCTCGTATTTCATATCTGGGAAGCATCTAGCCAGAACGGCGTTTGAATGTCAACCTCATTTCGTTCGGCCAACGCTCACCTTGACGGCTTCGGCAACCCGTCCGCGGTTGACGAATACCGTCCGAGGTGTGGTGTGCGCCCAGCATGGGCGCGTTGTAAATGGGGTGAAAGTCCCCTGTAGGAGGACCGTCACATGAAAGTGTGAAAGAACTACTACTCGAAGCCAACGTCGGGAGGGTAACCAACCGGCGGGAGG
>VGWJ01000079.1 GCA_016873635.1 Lentisphaerota bacterium
CTCCGGCAGAGGCCCTTTCCTGGTCTCACATGTGAGAATGCAACAATACCTGATATCGTCAAACCATGATTCTAGGGCATTTTTGCGCATGGCATGATTTGTGCTACTTCACCTTCTGGCATGAGACGAATGTCAAGCATAGACAGAAGACAACACAACATGGTGAGAAACCAGAGAGGTAGATCGACATGTCAGTACTAGCCAGTCTGATTGACGAGCGATCGCGGTGGGCGAGGCAACAGGTATCCTGCCACGTCCGGCGCGCCAAGGCGCGCGCCTTGAGCAACTATCTGTTTCTGACGGCATTGGCCGTTGCGGTGTACGTTTTCAGGGAACGCATTCAAGCGGTCCTGTTTTCTCTCGCGTCTTGACCCCACCCCCGATGCGCCGGCGCCCCCGGCGGCCTGGCCGACCGGGGGTGCCGGATGCATCCCCGCTCGCCCGCAAAAGCATATCGTGGCCGGAGCCCCTCCCATCGCATGGATCATGCGGCTCTTGACTGTCAGGACGGGAGGGACGGCGGCCTCGCCGTGCGCGTTTTTTTCACGACTTCTCAGTCAAGCAGGGGGAGAAGACGGGTAGGGCGGAGCCTCCCGCCGTCGCCCTTTGGGCGGCCAAGCCGGCCCCGCCGCCGTGTTTCCGCCGCATGACTGACCGCTGTGGCTACCCGAACGCGCTTGTCTCGGTCCACCGATCGCCGTAGACTGATTTTTCCGGGGAAGACGGCGGCGGGGTGAATGCGAGACGGGAGCATGATCGTAATCGTTGACTACGGGGCGGGAAATCTGACCAGCGTGCGGCTGGCATTCGAGGCGGCCGGCGTTCCGGCCACGGTCGCCGCGGACGCCCGCGCGGTTCGCGAGGCCGCGCGCGTGGTGCTGCCGGGCGTGGGCGCGGCCGGCGCGGCCATGCGCAACCTGAACGCGCTGGGCCTGGTCGACGCGCTGCGCGCGAGCGTGGCGCGCGGCGCGCCGTTCCTGGGCATCTGCCTCGGCGCGCAGGTGGTGTTTGAGCGCTCCGAGGAGGACGGCGGCGTCAACGGACTCGGGTTCCTGCCCGGAACGGTCAGGCTTTTCCGCCCGGCCAGCCGCTGGGACAAGGTTCCCCAGATGGGGTGGAACGCCGTCGTGCCGCGCCGCGCGCCCGGCGGCGCCGCGCACCCGCTCTTCGCCGGCATCGCCGAAGGCAGCGAATTCTACTTTGTCCACAGCTATTACCCGGCGCCTTCCGCGGAAGCGTGCGTTCTGGCGGAAACCGAGTACGCCGGGGTGCGTTTCGCCTCCGCCGTAGGCCGCGACAACCTCTTTGCCACGCAGTTCCACCCGGAGAAATCGGGCCGCGCGGGACTGCAACTGATCGCGAATTTCGCGAAGTGGAACGGGAAGAGCTGAGATCGTTCAGGCCGCTGCGATCGCCGCGGTCGTTCGGCTTGCCCGATCCGCGCGAGCGGAACGACCGCGGGGAACGCGGAGAATACGAGCGTAATGCTGACCAAGCGCATCATACCGTGTCTTGACATCCGCGACCGTCGCGTGACCAAGGGGGTGCGTTTCCAGAACAACGTCGCCCTGGGCGATCCGGTGGAAATGGCCGCCCGCTACTGCGCGGAAGGCTGCGACGAGCTGGTCTTCTACGATATCACGGCCTCGGCGGAGGGCCGGCCCATCGACATCGCGATGGTCGCGGAAGTGGCGCGGGCCGTGCGCATCCCGTTCGCCGTGGGCGGAGGCATTGCCACGCTGGGCGACATGTCGCGCGTGCTGCTGGCCGGAGCCGAGAAGATATCCGTCAACACGCTGGCCGTGCGCAATCCGGACATCATCAGCCAGGGCGCCAGGGCCTTCGGCTCGCAATGCATCGTGCTGGGCATGGACCCCCTGGCGGTCGAAGACCGCCGCGCGTTCCCCAGCGGCTATGCCGTCACGGTCAAGGGGTTCCGCGAGCGCACGGACCTCGACGCCGTGGCCTGGGCCAGGCGCGCGGAGGATCTCGGCGCGGGCGAGATCGTGGTCAATTCCGTGGACGCCGACGGCACGCGCGCGGGCTACGAGCTGCGCCTGACCGGCCTGGTCGCCGCCGCGGTCGGCATTCCGGTGGTGGCTTCCGGCGGGGCCGGCCGCCCGGAGCACCTGGCCGAAGCCTTCACCGCGGCCCACGCCGACGCGGCGATCATCGCCGGCATGATTCACACCGGGGAATACAGCATACCGCGGATCAAGGCGGCGCTGTCCGCCGCGGGCATCCCCGTGCGCATGACGTGGTAGAAATGAACGAGCAACCGAAATCCGCGGTCCGGCGGCCGGACCCGACAGGCCCTTCGGCCCCCTCCGCGGGCGTGCCCTTCATCGAAAACGTCGCGACGGAGCATCCCGACTGCCTGCGCGACGAGTCCCGCCGCCAGGGCCGGGCGGACTCGGTTTCCTTTCCCGCCGACGAGCGGGAGCTGCGCGCCCACATGGCCGCGGCCGCCGCGCGCGGGACGCTTGTCACGCTGCAGGGCGCGCGCACCGGCATCACCGGCGGCGCCGTGCCGGAGGGCGGACACGTCCTCAGCCTCTCGCGCATGACCCGCGCGCTCGGCCTGCGGCGCGCCGCGGACGCGGACGCGTTCCTGCTGACCGTGCAGCCCGGCCTGACGCTGGCCGCGTTGCGCGAGGCGCTGGCCCGCGCCGCGTTCGACGCCTCCGCGTGGACGCCGGCCTCCCGCGCGGCGCTGGCCGACCTCGCGCGGAGCGGCCGCTACTGCTTTCCGCCCGATCCCACCGAGACCTCCGCCTCCGTGGGCGGCATGGCGGCCTGCAACGCCTCCGGCGCCGGCTCGTTCCGCTACGGGCCCACGCGCGACTACGTCAGCCGCGCGCGCGTCGTACTGGCCGACGGCGACGTCCTGGCCCTGGCGCGCGGCCGCGAACGGGCCGACGGCCGGGCCTTCACGCTGCGCACGGAGGGCGGCCGCGTCCTGGCCGGACGCCTTCCGTCCTACGCGATGCCGCGCGTGAAGAACGCCGCCGGCTACGCGGCGCGCGACGGCATGGACCTGCTGGACCTCTTCGTGGGCGCCGAAGGCACGCTGGGCGCCTTCGCCGAACTGGAGCTCAGGCTCGTGCCCGCGCCCTCCGCAATCTGGGGCGTGATGGCGTTCCTGCCGTCGGAGAGCGACGCGATCGCGTTCGTCGAACGCTCCCGGGCCGCCCCGGACCGTCCCGCGGCGATCGAATTCTTCAACCGCGGCGCGCTGGAGCTGGTGCGGCGGCAGAAGGCGCGCAACTCCGCGTTCGAAAGCCTGCCGGACGCGCCTGCCGGCGCGGATACCGCCGTGTACGTGGAATACCACGGCGGGGACGAGGCGGCCGTGGAATCCGCCGTGACGGCCATGTCGGAGATCATGACCGCCTGCCGCGGCGACCCGGAGGCCACGTGGGTGGCCGCCGACGCCCGCGAGCTGCAGCGCCTCAAGGACTTCCGGCACGCCGTGCCGGAGATCGTGAACCTGACCATCGACGAGCGGCGCCGGGCCGAACCGCGCCTGACCAAGCTGGGCACGGACCTTGCCGTGCCGGACGCGGCGCTGCGCGACGCGCTGGCCATGTATCACGCCGGGCTGGACCGCCTGGGACTGGAATATGTAATGTTCGGGCACGTCGGCGACAACCACATTCACGTCAACATCATGCCGCACGACCTGGCGGAGTACGACCGGGCCCGGGAGCTCTACGCCGGGTGGGCGCGGACCGTGGTGGCGATGGGCGGCACGGTGTCGGCCGAGCACGGCATCGGCAAGTCGAAAACCGCGCTGCTGGAAGTAATGTACGGTCCCGAGGGCATCGGACAGATGAAAGCGCTGAAACGCGTGTTCGACCCGGAGGGAAGGTTGAACCGGGGGAACTTGTTCGAGTGGTGAGAGGGGGTCCGACAAGCCTCAGCAACGCTCAGCGGCCGGACTGAAACCTCAAGCGCGGAGTGGAACAATGAAAGCAATGACGCTGACCGGCATACGGCAGATGGCGCTGCGCGAGGCGCCCGAGCCGCGGATTGAGAACGACAGCGACGTGCTGCTCGATGTGGCCGTGGTGGGCGTGTGCGGATCGGACGTGCATTACTACACCACGGGGCGCATCGGCAGCCAGGTGGTGAAATACCCGTTCCGGGTGGGACACGAGTTCTCCGGCGTGGTGGTCAAGACCGGCTCCGCGGTCACCCGCGTGAAAGCCGGCGACGTGGTCGCGGTCGACCCGGCCATCTCCTGCGGCGCGTGCGACCAGTGCCGCGGCGGAAGGCCGCACACCTGCCGCCGGCTGCGCTTCCTGGGCTGCCCCGGCCAGGCCGAGGGCTGCCTGTGCGAACGCATCGTCATGCCGGAGCAATGCTGCTTTCCGGCGCCGCGCGGCATGACCGCCACGCGCGCGGCGCTGCTCGAGCCGCTGGCCATCGGCGTGTACGCGGCCCGGGCCTTCACGCGCCTGTCCGGCGCCCGCGTGGGCATCCTGGGCTGCGGCCCCATCGGCCTGAGCGTCATGCTCGCGGCCCGGGCGGACGGCGCCGCGGCGATCTACGCGACCGACCGCATCGACGCGCGCGCGGCCGTGGCCCGCCGGGCCGGGGCCGACTGGGCCGGCAACCCCGACAGCGAGGACGCGGTCGCCGCGGTCGCCGCGCGCGAACCGCTGCTGCTGGACACGGTCTTCGAGTGCTGCGGCCAGCAGGACGCCATGGACCAGGCCGTGGAGATGCTCAAGCCCGGCGGCAGCCTGATACTCGTGGGGATCCCGGAGGTCGACCGCGTCTCGTTCCAGATCGACCTCGTCCGCCGGCGCGAGCTGCGCATCCAGAACGTGCGCCGGCAGAACGAACGCGTGGAGGAAACCATGGAACTGGTGGCGTCGGGCCGGGCCGATCCGGACTTCATGGCCACGCACCGCTTTCCGCTGGCCCGGACGAAGGAAGCCTTCGACCTGGTAAGCGCCTACGGCGACGGCGTGATCAAGGCCATGATCGACGTGCGCGGCGAGGCGAACGGATGAAGAGGGAAACGAAAATGCTGCAATGGGGGATCCTCTCGACCGGCAAAATCGCGCACGCCTTCGCGCGCGCGCTGAGCCGCTCTCAAACGGGCAGGCTCGTCGCGGTCGGCTCGCGCGCGCGGTCGTCCGCCGACGCCTTCGCCGACCAGTGGAACGTTCCGCGCCGGCACGGCCGCTACGAAGACCTGCTGGCGGACGACGCCGTCCAGGCGGTCTATGTCGCCACGCCCCACCCCATGCATGCCGAATGGAGCGTGCGCGCCGCCGCGGCGGGCAAGCACGTGCTGTGCGAGAAACCGCTGGCCATGAACCGCGCCGAAGCCGATCGCATCGCCGCCGCCGCGCGGGAAAACGGCGTCTTCCTGATGGAGGCGTTCATGTACCGCTGCCATCCCCAGACGGCCGAGCTGGCGCGGCTGATCCGCGCGGGAACGATCGGCGAAGTGCGCATGATCCGGGCCGCTTTCGGCTTCGGAGGCGGCGACGCGATCGATCCCGCAAGCCGCCTTTTCGACCCGGCGCTGGGGGGCGGCGGCATCATGGACGTCGGCTGCTACCCGGTTTCCATGTCGCGCCTGATCGCCGGCGCGGCCCTGGGCCGCCCCTTCGCGAATCCCGTCGCCGTCGCCGGCGCCGGGCGCGTCGGCCGGACCGGCGTGGACGAGTGGGCCGCCGCCGTGCTGCGATTCGAAGGCGACATCATCGCCCAGGTCGCCACGAGCCTGCGCTGCACGCTGGAGAACACGGTCGAGGTGTACGGCTCCGCCGGACGCCTGGCGGTTCCCGATCCCTGGCTGTGCGACCGCGAGAAGCCGACGACCGGACGCATCGTCGTCAGCGCCGGCGGCAAGACCGCCGCGCACGAAGTGGCGGCCGCGCAGACGTCCTTCGCCTTCGAGGCCGACGTCGTCGCCCGCGCCGTCGCCGCGGGCCGCGTCGAAGCCGCGAGTCCGGCCATGACGTGGGAGGACTCCCTCGGCAACATGGCGGCGCTTGACGCCTGGCGCGCCGCGGCGGGCGTCGTCTATCCCGCCGACCGGCCCGCCGCGGCCTGAAGCGCGGGGCGCCGCGGCGGCCTGCCGCGCGTCGCCCGAATCACGTTCGAAGGGCGAACGTCAGGCCCCTTCCTTTCCGCAGTAGAACTGAACGTGGCGCAGCAGCTCGTCCTCGTCGAAGGGCTTGACCAGGTAGCCCGCGGCGCCGAGATCGAACATGCGGTTGATCACCTCGCGGTTGACGTAGGCGGTGATCAGCAGCACCTTGGACTCCTTGGGAAGCGTGGCGTTCTGCATGAACCAGATGCCGTCGTGCTCGGGCATCTTGTAGTCCACGAGCAGCAGCCGGTAGTCGCCCGCCGCGGCCATCTCGACGGCCTGCCGGGCGTTGTCGGCGCAGTGCGTCTCGTGACCGTTGTCGTCCAGGACGCGCTTCAGCGCCGCCAGCAGATCCCTGTCGTCGTCTACGATCAGAATCCGCATCGCCGTCTACTCCCCCGCATGGCTCCCGCCTCGGCTCATTCTATACCACGCCCGCGGGTCGCCGGAAAGCTCTTTTTTTGACTTCTTGCTTTTTTTCTGCCTTTCCGGGCCAGTCCTGCTACTCTGTGGCGCTTTGAGGATGCCGGGCCCGTGAAACAGTTCATGGACGATGATTTTCTGCTGCATTCCGACGCCGCGCGGCGGCTGTACCACGAGTACGCCGCGCCCATGCCGATTCTCGACTTTCATTGCCACCTGGACCCGCGTGAGGTCGCGGAGGACCGCCGCTGGGACAACCCGGCCCTGATCTGGCTCGGCGGCGATCACTACAAGTGGCGCGCCATGCGCGCCAACGGCGTGCCCGAACGCTTCTGCACCGGCGACGCGCCGGACCGCGAAAAGTTCCGCAAATGGGCGGAAACCGTCGCCTGCGCTGCGCGCAATCCGCTGTTTCACTGGAGCCATCTCGAGCTGCGGCGCTGTTTCGGCCTGTCCGGGCTGTTGACGCCCGCGACCGCCGACGGGATCTACGACGCCTGCGCCGCCGCGCTGAACGCGCCGGACTTCTCCGCGCGCGGCCTGCTGCGCCGCATGCGCGTGAAAGCGATCTGCACCACCGACGACGCCGCCAGCGACCTCCGCTGGCATCGCCGCATCCGCGACGACGGCTTCGAAATCAAGGTGCTGCCGACGTTCCGCCCCGACCGCGTCATGAACCTGGCCGACCCCGCCGCCTGGCGGGAATACGCCGGCCTGCTGGAGCAGGCCGCCGGCGCTCAGATCCGAAGCTTCGACGCGCTGATCGCCGCGCTTGACGCGCGCCACGCCTTTTTCCACGACTGCGGCTGCCGGCTGGCCGATCACGGCCTGGAACAGGCCTGCGCGGCGGACTTCACGGCGGCGCAGTGCGAAGCGGCCCTGCGCAGGCTGCGCGAGGCCAGGGCGCCCGACGCCGACGAGCAGCGCGCTTTCCGGTCGGCGGTCCTGCTGGAGACCGCCCGCATGCACGCGCGGCGCGGCTGGGCCATGCAACTGCACCTCGGCGCCATGCGCAACAACAACACGCGCATGTTCCGCCGGCTCGGACCGGACACGGGCTTCGACTCCATCGGCGATTTCGAGCAGGCCCGCCCGCTGGCGCGCTTTCTGGACGCGCTCGCCTCCGCGGACGAGCTGCCGAAAACGATCCTGTACAACCTCAACCCGAGCGATAACGCCGTCATGGCCGCCATGCTCGGCAACTTCCAGGACGGCAGCGTGCCCGGCAAGATGCAGTGGGGCCCGGCCTGGTGGTTCCTCGACCAGAAGGACGGCATGGAACGGCACCTCGAAACCCTCTCCCAGCTCGGCCTGCTCAGCCGCTTCGTGGGCATGGCAACCGACAGCCGCTCGTTCCTGTCTTTCCCGCGCCACGAGTATTTCCGCCGCATCCTGTGCAACCTGATCGGCCGGGACGTCGCCGGCGGCGAGCTGCCGGACGATATTGATTGGCTGGGGCGGATGGTGCAGGATATATGCTTCAACAACGCGAGGGACTACCTGCGACTCGGCATTCAGCCGGCGACGGAGGGAATGGCCAATGACGGAATTCGCTGATCTGCGCGGCAAGGCGGCCGTGATCACCGGCGGAGGCGGCGTGCTCGGATCGAGCATGGGCACGGCGCTGGCCGGCGTTGGCGTCAGGGTCGCGCTGCTGGACCGCGACGGGCAGCTGGCCCGGTCCAAGGCCGAAGCCATCGCCGCCGCAACGGGCGGCGAGGCCGTCGGCCTCAAGACCGACGTGCTCGCGCGCAAGGAGCTCGAGGCCGCCGCCGCCGAAGTGGAGGCCCGCTGGGGCGCGGCCGACTTCCTCATCAACGCCGCCGGCGGCAACGCGCCCGCCGCCACCACGCGCCTCGAGCGCCTCGAAGCCGGCTCCGATCCCGACGCCGGCTTCTTCGGCGTGGACGTCGAGGCCTTCCGCCGCACCGTGGATCTGAACCTGATGGGCACGGTGCTGCCGTCGCTGGTCTTCGGCCGCGCCATGGCCCGGCGGGGAAGCGGGGCGATACTCAACATCTCCTCGATGTCCGCGATCCGCCCGCTCACCAAGGTCGTGGCCTATAGCGCCTCCAAAGCCGCGGTCAGCAACTTCACGGCGTGGCTGGCGGTGCACCTGGCCGGCACGGGCGTGCGCGTCAACGCCATCGCGCCCGGGTTCTTCCTTACCGAGCAGAACCGGTTCCTGCTTACGGACGAAAAGACCGGCGTGCTGACCGCGCGCGGCGGAAAGATCGTCGCCGGCACGCCGCAGCGGCGCTTCGGGGCGCCGGAGGATCTGCACGGGCTGGTGCTTTACCTGCTTTCGGAAAAGTCGGCCTTCGTCACGGGCGCCGTCGTGCCCGTGGACGGGGGCTTCAACGCATATGCCGGGGTGTAGCAAAATGGACAACGGACTGCGGATTCCCGAAGAGGGCGCGCTGGATCTCGTCTCGCTGGGCGCGCTGGTATGCCGGCTGGACCCCGGCCTCGTGCCCTTCCGCAAGGCCGCGCAGTGCGCCTTGCACGTCAGCGGCGGCGAATACAACGTGGCCGCGAACCTCTCCGACTGCTTCCGGCTGCAAACGGGAATCGCCACGGCCATGGTCGACTATCCGCTGGGCGATCTGATCGCCGAGCGCGTGCGGGCCATGGGCGTGCGGCCGTTCTACAGGCGCTTCAAGCATGACGGCGTGCGCGGGCCGAACATGGCGCTGGTCTTCAGCGACCGCGGCATCGGCGTGCGCGCCCCGGTCGTGTTCTACAACCGCGGCAACGAAGCCGCCGCGCTGCTGAAGCCGGGCGATTTCGACTGGCCGGCCGTGTTCGCCGGCGGGGTGCGCTGGTTCCACAGCGGCGGCATCTTCGCGGCGCTTTCCGAAACCACGCCCGAGACGATCGTGGAAGGGATGCAGGCCGCCAAGGCCGCCGGGGCGGTGGTTTCGTTCGACCTGAACTTCCGCGCCAAACTGTGGAGCACGGCCGGCGGCGCCGGGCGCGCCGTCAAGGTGCTCGACCGCATCGTGCGCAACGTGGACGTGCTGGTGGGCAACGAGGAAGACCTGCAGCTCGGCCTGGGCATTCCCGGCCCCGCCGTGAAGGCCGCGTCCGGACTGGATCCGGCCGCCTTCGTGGCCATGATGGACCGCGTGACCGCGCAGTACCCCGACGTCAAAGTGGTGGCCACCACGCTGCGCGAAGTGCAGTCGGCCGGCCGCCACCGCTGGAGCGCCGTGGCATGGATCGGCGGGCGGGCGGTCCAGGCGCCGGTCTGCGATCTGGACGTGCTCGACCGCGTGGGCGGCGGCGACGGCTTCGCCGCCGGACTGTTCTACGGGCTGCTGTCGGGCGCGGCGCCGGAGGAGGCCGTACGCCTGGGCTGGGCGCACGGCGCGCTGCTGACAACCTTTCCCGGCGACACCACCATGGCCACGCTGGAGCAGGTCCAAGCCCTGGCGGGCGGCGGCGGCGCGCGCATCCAGCGTTGAATAGTGATCTTCTTCGAACAGGGCGGCCCCGATCTCGCGCTGGCCGACGCTGACCTGCGCGCCGGCCTGTTCCGCGCGCTCGAGGCCCTCGGACCGCGCCGGCGGGTGCTGGCGCTGCCGCCCGACGGAACGCGCGCTCACGCCCGCGCGGGCGAGCTCACGCGTTTCGCCCACGCCTTCTACGGCGACGCGCTCGCCGCCGTCATGCCGGCGCTGGGCACCCACTTTCCCATGTCGCCGGCCCAGATCCGCGCGATGTTCGGCGACGTTCCGACAAAGCTCTTCCGCCCGCACCGCTGGCGCGAAGACACCGTCGCCCTGGGCGAAGTGCCCCCGGACTACGTGCGCGAAGTCTCGGAAGGCGCCGTGGACTACGCCTGGCCCGCGCAGGTGAACCGCCTGCTGACCGAGGGCGGCTTCGATCTGATCCTCTCCATCGGACAGGTCGTGCCGCACGAGGTGGCCGGCATGGCCGGCCACGCCAAG
>VGWJ01000080.1 GCA_016873635.1 Lentisphaerota bacterium
GCGACAAAGACGGAAACCACCGACACACCCGGAAGCGCCAAAAGATGAACCCGTGTGTGAAGCAATTGCGCTACTATATTGCCGCGGGGGCGCCGCCTCTGCGCACGCCGGCGAGCGGCAACGAGCCGTTCATGCGGCCCGAAGTCGGGTTCAACCCTTCCTGGTTCCATGCCCGGCTGGGCGTGGATTTCGGGCGGAAATGGCATGAGTCGCCGGAGTATCGTCTGGAGGCTTCCACCCTCATGCACGCCGAGTTGCGGCGGCGTTTCCCGGGACGGAATATCGCCGAGTCGGAGTCGGACGGACCGCCGGACATCCTGACCGGCCTGTTCGGGATCGCCGTGATGGGGTTGTTCTTCGATCACGCCGTGACCTACTACCCCGACAAGTGGCCGGTGTCGGTTGGCGAGCCGCTGTCCGACGAAGCGGCCCGGCGCCTGGCGGTGCCGGATATCGAGAACCACCCCGCATTCCATGAGATTGTCCGCCAGGTCGAGGCAAGCCAGCGCCTGACCGGCAGTGCCCGCGGCTTCCTCAACTGGCAGGGGGTGCTCAACACGGCGTTCAAGCTGCGCGGCGAATCGATCTTCATGGACTTTCACGCAGACCCCGAACTCGCCCGGCATGTGCTGGAGGTCGTGGCTGAGACCATGATCCGGGGCGTCAAGGCGCTGTATCGGGTCCAGAATCGACTGGGCACGGAGTACGACTTCGCGACCGTCGCGAACTGCACGGTCAACATGATCAGCGGCGAGCACTACCGTGATTTTGTCCTGCCGTTCGACAAGCGAATCCGCAGCGCCTTTGGCGCGTTTGGCATTCACAACTGCGCGTGGAATGCGACCGCTTACCTGGAACACGAGGGGTCGGTTCCCGGGCTCGGCTATATTGACATGGGGATTGAGACGGACCTCGCCCTTGCCCGACGCTTGATCCCTGACGCGCGCAGGAACCTCCTGTACCGGTCGATTGACCTCCGGCAAAAGTCTGATGCGGCCCTGCGCGCCGATTTCGAGCGGATCGCCCGTGAGCTGGCCCCCTGCGATGTGGGGCTGCCGGATATCGAGACCGATGTGCCGGATGAGCGGATTGTCCGGGCGATGGATTTGTGCGCGGAACTTTCGGGGAGAATGGCGAATGGCTGATGGCGAATGGTTGATGGTTGATGGTGGATGGCAGGCGCTAGTGGTTAGGCGCTAGGCATTAGCACCTTACGAATTGAATCCGTCGCATCGTGGTTATGATTTGGAGAGAACCACGGAGGCGCGGAGACACGGAGTTGAGGCACACAGAGAAGAGGAGGAAGGAACCGCTCTGTGCGCTCGACAATCCAGTGTTGCGCGAATTTGGCACAGGGCAGCGACCTTAATGGTGGCTGAGGAGCGACCGGCGACGGACAGGCCCTGTGCCAAATTCGCGCAACGGTAGCTCGGGAGGAAGAGAGGGAGTCCGGCGGAGCCACATCTTCTCCGTGCCTCCGCGTCTCCGTGGTAAGGGGCTCGTCTCGAGATGTTGGTTCCGGCTATGCCGGGTTAGGGAAGAAGGTTATCGGGAACATCGTGAGGGAAAGGACGCATGCAATGACGCAGACGGATGAAACAACGGGGGCAACACAGACGAAGGTGCCCCCCGCGGAGAAGGGCGCCGAAATCCCCAAAACGTTCTGGGGGTACCTGAAGTCATTCGGCCCGGGGATCGTGGTGGTCCTGAGCTGGCTGGGCGCGGGCGACCTCGTGGACTGCTCCGTGGCGGGGGCCAACTACGGGTATGCCCTGATGTGGGGGCTGGCACTGGCATTGTTCGCCCGCTTCGCGCTGGTCAATACCATCGCCAAGTTCCAACTGATGAATCCGAACGGCTATTCCCTCATGGAGGGCTATGGCGCCGTCAATCGGACCTACCCGCTCGTCCTGGGACTGGGTGCGGTGCTCTACGGCCATATGAGCACGGCTTACTGCCTCTCCGGCGCGGCCAACGCACTTTACCACCTGACGGGGGTCGGATCCGTCCTGCTCTGGGCCGTGCTCAGCTTGGTTCTGACGGTGTTGATCACCGGCAGAGCCGTATACCGGCACCTCGAACTGGTGCAGAAGCTCATTCTGGCCCTGGTCACGATCGTGCTGCTGGGATCCGTCGCGCTGGTCAAACCGGACGCCGCCCATATTGCCAAGGGGCTTTTCGGACTGGAGCTTCCGCCGACCATGGGAAGTTTCAGCGCCGTGCTCGTGGTCATTTCTCTGGTCGGGGCGGTGGGGGGTTCCATTGGCAATCTGCTCTACCCGCTCTGGATGAAACAGAAGGGGTATATCAGGCCTGAACACCGCAAGCTCCAGCAGTACGATCTCCTGTTTGCGATCGTGATCATGATCATCCTGAACCTGTCGGTCTGGATCATCGGAGCCGAGGTCCTGCACCCGGCCGGCAAGACGATCTCGAATGTGAATGACTTGGCCGGCTTGCTCGGGGGCGTGGCCGGCCGGTTCGGCGAAGTGCTGATCTACCTGGCTGTCTGGGCGGCTTGCTATAGCACGGTGATTGGCGGGGCGGATGGCTACCTGCGGCTGGCCATGGACGGACTCTATGCGTCCAAGCCCGTCCGGAAGGAGAAGTACGGCGGCAACCATGCCAAGGACCCGCTCTTCAGAGGCCTCTACGTCATCGTCGTGCTCCTGCCCCTACTGTGGGTTCTGCCCGGCATGCCCGGCTTTGTGCCGCTCACAGTCGTCGCCAATGCGGCGTTGATCTTCTTCCTGCCGGTCATCTCGATTGGGCTGCTGTTCATCATCAACAAGCGGAAGCTGATGGGTGCGTATGTGCACAACATCTGGGACAACCTGCTCCTGGGCGTGCTGACCGTTCTCTCCCTGTACGGCGCGTACAAGATCGCGGTGGAGATGGTGAAGAAGATCATCGGCGGGTGATGGGGAATGGCTGATGGCGGATGGGGAACCTTATTCCTAAGCAGTTCCGTGAATAGCGGGGATATTCTGCTGATGAGTACGCCTGATCGTCAGACACTTTGTCGCGACTGCGGAGGGAAACCCACCCCTAACCCCTCCCGCCTTCGCCGCAGCGGCTTCCGCCTTCGCCTCAGGGCTTCGGCGGACAAGACGGGCGGGCACGCCAAGGAGGGGAACCCGTTGCCGCGGTGTTGGTTAAGCAATCTCCCCTCCTCGGAGGGGCCGGGGGTGGGTCCGTGCGAAGGTAGCCTTAAGTAAGTGCCATTCAGCTCACGACAAAGCAGGAATCCGCCGACACACCCGGAAGCGCCTATTCCCGAACCAAACTCCATTCGACTTCGGTTCGGGACCGGCCTTCGCGCAAGCGCTACGGCCCGGCAGGCAAGGTTCGAGAAAGTGGTTTATTGAACAAGGGGCAACATGACTG
This sequence comes from Lentisphaerota bacterium, assembly GCA_016873635.1. Classification (GTDB taxonomy): domain Bacteria; phylum Verrucomicrobiota; class Kiritimatiellia; order UBA8416; family VGWJ01; genus VGWJ01. Next base: position 3,388 of record VGWJ01000080.1, read on the forward strand.
ATCAACACACGACCGATAGACAGAATCAACCCGGGAGTCCGGCGGAGCCTGTGCGCTACACCGGCAACGAGAACGTGGACGTCACGCAGCCTGGCGGCGGTTTGCGCCTGGCCGTGGGCGCGCAGAGCTATCAAGTGCTGCGCACCTTCCGCCATGACCCGGCCGCCTCCGACGGGCTCGGCTGGACCTACCATCACGAGCCGATGATCACCTACCGGAACGGGCGGTTCTACCTGGCCTGCAAGACCAACCCTGTGGACGAAGACATAGATCCGGGGTGCGTCCTGCTCTTCACCTCCGACGACGAAGCGCGGACGTGGTCGAGCCCGACCGTGCTCTTCCCGACACGCGAAGTCGCGCCCGGCGACTGGACCTTCATCGCGATGCGCCTGGGGTTTTGGATTGCACCCGCCGGCCGGCTCTACGCCATGGCGGACTATATTCCTCAGTCCGGCTACACCAGCGGCGACTATTGCGACTGGCTGGCCTATGGCGTGGCCGTGCGGGAGATCAAGGCGGATGGCACCTTCGGCCCGATCCATTTCGTCGTGGAGAACCCCACGCTGTACCCGCGCGCATCGCTGCCGTTCCCGTACTACACCGCCTCCGCCGACGCGGCGTTCAAAGCCGATTGCGAGGCCTTGCGCGCCGACAAGATCGCCACGCTCTCCTGGTGGGAGCCCATCCGGCCGGAGAATTTCGCTTTCCCGAAGAGCCTCACGGACTTCATTGCCAAAATCGGCCACCGTTCCTTTGCCAAGGCGCCCTGCGTGTACCGCCGGGCCGACGGCGCGCTGGTAGCCCTGTGGAAGAACTCGTATGCGGCCCTATCTCACGACGACGGCGCCACCTGGTCGGAACCCGTGCAGTTGAAGACCATGGGCGCCGGTTTCGACAAGATCTGGAGTCAACGTACCGCCGACGGCCGCTTCGTGTGCAGTTGGACCCCGCGCGCGTGTTCGGCAATCGGCCAACGCCTCCCCTTGCTCGTAACCGCGGGGGACGATGGGATTGTCTACTCCGGCGACATGCTGTGCGTCAACAACGAGGCGTACCAGCGCTATGAAGGCCGGTACAAGTGTCCCGGTCCGAGCAACTACCAGCGCGGCCTGGTTGAAGGGCACTCCGAGACGCCGCCCGGCGCGGACCTCTGGCTGACTTACTCGATGGGCAAGGAGGACATCTGGATCTCGCGCATCCCGCTCCCGTTGCGAGGCACTGTGGACCACCACATCCACGACACGTTCAACGATATGGAAACCGGCGGCGTGGTGCGGGACTGGAACATCTACTCGCCGAAATACGCGCCGGTTCGCGTGGTCGAGTTCCCGAGCGCCACTGACAAGAGCCTTGAATTACGCGACATGGATCCGTTCGACTTTGCCAAGGCCGAGCGCGTCTTTCCGGAAGGCAAGGTGGTGCGGATCAGCTTCCGCCTGATGGCGAAGCAGACCACGGGACGGCTGGAAATCGAAGTGTGCAGCCGGACGCCCGGCAACTATCGGCCGGTCTTGGTCTCGTTGGGCCCCAACGGCCGCATCGGCACGCCGCACCGCATTCATGCCGCCTACCAGCCCGAGACCTGGTACGACATGGCGATCGCCGTGGACACGGAGCGGCAAGCCTACCGCCTGTTTCTGGACGGCAAGGAGATCTCGGATTGGCTATCGCTCGGTCAGCCACGCGTGGAATCGGTCGAGCGCCTGGTGTTCCGTACCGGCCCCTACCGGGGGATCGACACGCGCCCCATCGAGCCGGCGGTGGACCGGCCGATTCCGGCGACGGTGTTTTATGTGAATGAGGTTAGGACAATATGATTCACAAACGCTACGATGAAGGCGAGCGACTGGACGTGGCCGGATTGAACGAGATCACGGTCCTGATTGACCGCTCGCTTACGGCCCGCACGGAAGTCGGTTTGAACTCCTGGGTGCCGGGGCAGGACGGGCCGCCGCACCGGCATGAGGCCAAGGAGCAGATCTTCTTTGTCACGGCCGCATCGCGCGGTGGAAGAGCGGCGACACGAAGGTGGGAGCGTAGGGAGATGGCGGAGGGTTGACGGATGGGGAGTGTCGAAAACTGACGAAAAGGAGCGACGCAATGCAACTGACAGACAAGATTCTAATCCACCGCCAGCCACGCACTGTGGTGTTTGGCATCGGCTGTTCCCGGCAGTGCGCCGCGGACTATGCGCAGTCCGGCCGGAAACGCGCGCTCTTGGTCACCGCGCCGCCAACATTGTTGTTGGCGGAAACCTTGGCCGCCGACCTCCGGGCCGCCGGTGTGGACGTGGCTGTCTGGTCAGGCGTTGACCGTGAACCGACGGTGAGTCTGTTCGCGGAGGGGCTGGCGGCGGCACGCAGGCACAAGTGCGACGGCGTGCTGGGTCTGGGCGGCGGCAGCGCGCTCGATGTGGCCAAGCTCGTGGCGGCCCTGGCGGAGAGCCGGCAAACCGTGACCGACGTGTGGGGCATTGGCAAGCTGGAGAGCCGCTCGCTCTACCTCGCTTGCCTGCCTACCACGGCCGGCACGGGCAGCGAGGTCTCGACCAACGCCATTCTGCTGGACGAGGCGGAGGGCCTCAAGAAGGGGGTGGTCAGTCCGCATCTGGTCCCGGACGCGGCTTATGTGGATCCGGCGCTGACCTTCAGCGTGCCGCCGCCGGTTACCGCGGCCACAGGCATGGATGCACTGACGCATTGCATCGAGGCATACGCCAACGTGAACGCCCATCCGATGACCGACCTCCTGGCCCTCGAGGGCGTCCGGCTGATCGGTTCGAATCTGCGGCATGTGGTGGCGAACGGGCTGGATGCGGCGGGCCGCTCGGCTGTGGCGCTGGGCAGCGTCTACGGCGGACTGTGCCTCGGGTCCGCCAACACCGGCGCGGTCCACGCGCTGGCCTATCCGCTGGGCGGTGAGTATCACGTCCCGCACGGCGTGGCCAATGCGGTGCTGCTGCCGCACGTACTGAGATTCAATCTCCAGGCGGCGCCCGAGCGGTATGCGCAGGTTGCCGCCGCGCTCGGTGTGGCGGTGGAGCCGGATACGGTCGCGATGGCGCGTAAAGGCGTGGAGCGCCTGGCGGAACTGTCGCGGGCTTGCGGAATTCCGCAGAGCCTGTCGGATCTCGGGGTGCCGCGATCGGCGGTGGAATCCATGGCGCGCTCGGCCATGACCGTGACGCGTTTGCTGAAGAACAACGTGCGGCCGCTGACGGAGACCGACGCGGTCGGCATCTACGGGGAGGCTTTTCAATGACGATACGAAAACCAACCGGCGTAATTGTTCCAATGATCACACCGTTCTCGGCTGCCGGCGACGTGGACGCGGCGGCGGTCGGGCGCGTCGTGGATTATCTGGCGGCCGGAGGCATGGATGGACTCTTCCTGCTGGGCACCACCGGGGAATCCGCCTCCATGACGGTGAAGCAGAAGCGCGACCTGGTCGCCGCGGCCGTGAAGGCGGTGCGGGGGCGTATGGCGATCTACGCCGGGATCTCCAGCAATGTGCTGGCGGAGGCGGTGCAGGCGGCGCATGAGTACGCGGATCTGGGCGTGGACGCCCTGTTTGTGTTGCCGCCGAATTTCTATCCGGTGCCGGAGGCTGCGCTGGAGGACTGGTTCCGGCAGTTGCTGGACCGGGTGCCGCTTGATCTGCTGCTCTACAACATACCGCTGACCACGCACATCTCGCTTCCCATGGCCGTGGTGGAGCGTCTGGCCGACCACCCGCGGTTGCTGGGCATCAAGGATTCCGAGCCGGATACCGGGCGCCTGCACGCTGCGCTGGCGATTGCCAAACGCCGGCCCGGTTTTCACGTCCTCTCGGGAACGAACAAACTGTTCGTGGAAGCGCTGGCGCAGGGTGCACACGGGATCATTCCGGCGGCGGCGAACCTGGAGCCGGTGGTGCATCGCGATTTGTGCCGGGCCGTGCGGGCCGGTCAGCAGGAGGATGTAGAACGTTTGAAGGCGTCCATGAACGAGGTGCTGGCACGATACAACGGCCCGACGCTGGGCGAGTCGCTGGCCAAACTGAAGGCGTTGATGGCGGCGAAAGGGTTGTGCGAGCCGCACATGCTGCCGCCACTGAGGAGGTGGGTAGCATGAAACCACGAATCGGTATCACCATGGGCGACCCGGCGGGGATCGGTCCGGAAATCACGGCCAAGGCATTTGCCGGCGGCGATTGGACGACCCGCTGCCGGGCAGTTGTCATTGGCGACGCCGGCGTCTTGAGGCAAGCTTGCCGCTTCGCGAAGGTGGACCTGCGAGTGAACGCGGTGGCGGCCCCGGAACAGGCGCGCTGCGAGCCGGGCGTCATGGACGTCGTCGATCTGAAGAATGTGGATGCGGGTAGGCTGGAGCTCGGAAAGGTATCGGCGGCGGCCGGCGCGGCGGCGTTCGCGGCGGTCAAGAAAGCCATCGATCTCTCGCAGGCTGGCGCGCTGGATGCGGTGGTGACCGGACCGATCCATAAGAAAGCCCTGAATCTGGCCGGGCACCACTTCGCCGGACACACCGAGATCTTCGCGCACTACACCGACACGCGCGATTACACGATGATGCTGGCCGAGGGCAATCTGCGCGTGGTGCATGTGTCCACGCACGTGTCGCTGCGGGAAGCGTGCGACGCGGTCAAGCAGGCGCGGGTGTTGAGCGTCATCCAACTGGCGCATGACGCCTGCCTTCGCCTGGGAATTGCCCGGCCGCGGATCGGGGTGGCCGGGCTGAATCCGCATGCCGGCGACGAAGGGCTCTTTGGCGACGAGGAAATCCGTGAGATCATTCCCGCCATCGAAGCCGCCCGTGCGCGGGGGCTTGAGGTCAGCGGGCCGGTGCCGCCGGATACCTTCTTCTGCAAGGCCGTGGGCGGAGCCTATGACATTGCCGTGGCGATGTACCATGACCAGGGCCACATCCCCGTGAAGCTCCAGGGCTTCCGGTATGACCACCAGCAGCAGGCATGGCAATCGGTGAGCGGCGTGAACATCACGCTGGGGTTGCCGGTGTTGCGGGTCTCGGTGGATCACGGCACGGCTTTCGATCAGGCCGGCAAGGGTACGGCCTCGGAAGCCAGCCTGCTCAATGCGCTGGACTACGCGGTCCGCCTGGCGACCGTGCCGGCGGACAAGGGGTGAACACGATGATGTTCGTCATCGCCGACGACATCACGGGGGCCGTGGAGTTGGCCGGCATCGGCTGGCGCTACGGGTTGACGGTCGCGCTGCAGCGCGATCTGAACGCCACTCCCCCGGGCGCCGACCTGCTGGTGCTGGACACGGACAGCCGGTCGCTGACGGAGCCCGAAGCGCGAGAGAGCGTGGCGTTGGCGGCAACGCACACGCGAGGCGCCGACTGGGTATACAAGAAGGTTGATTCCGTCTTGCGCGGGCCGGTGCGGGCTGAATGTACGGAACTGGCGATGCGGCTTGGCAGGCGGTCGGTGCGGCTCTGCCCGGCCAACCCGTCGCTTGGGCGCAGGATTGAGGCGGGCTGCCTGCGGATCGCCGGGGTGCCCTTGTCGCAGACGGCTTTTGCGCGCGATCCCGAGTGGCCGGCGACCACGGATCGTGTATCGGACCTGCTGGCGCGTTCGTCGGGCTGGCCGTGTCGGACTGGCGAAGCGGCGAGGAGCGCCGAAACGGATCAGATTGCTGTCGGCGACGTTGCCTCTGCCGCGGACCCGCAGCACTGGGCTGGAACGGTTGACGAGACGGTCTTGCCGGCCGGCGGCGGCGATTTCTTCGAGGCGCTGCTGCAGCGGCAGGGCCTCCGCCAGGAACGGCGCGCGGACTGGGTGTGTCCAGCGGGGCCGTGTCTGCTGGTGTGCGGGAGTACCGCCGCGAGCAGTCGTGCCGTGGTGGACCGTTTGGAGCAGGCCGGGCGGGTAATCTGCGACATGCCTAACGCTCTGTTCACGGCGGTGGCCGATTCCTCGGCCGCCATCCGCAACTGGTCTTCTGATCTGAGCGCGGCGTTGGGTCGGAACGGTTTGGCGGTCCTGGCCATTCGGCATCCCGTGGTGACAGACGGCGCGGTGGCGCGCCGGCTGGCGGCGCACTGTGCGGAAGCGGTGCGGCAGGTTCTGCAGCGCGGCCGCGTGCGGTCGTTGCTGATCGAGGGCGGGGCGACCGCTGCCGCGATCTTGGCCGCGCTGGGCTACGCGCAGTGGGAGGTGGCCGGTGAGGTGCAGCGCGGGGTCGGTGTGCTCCGCCCGCGCGGACTGGAGATGGATCTGGTGCTCAAGCCGGGAAGCTATCCCTGGCCGGAAAACGTCATCCCAAACACAGGCAACCCCAGAACTGACAAACTCAAACTAAACTAAGGGACACAATCTATATGCTCCCCTTCGAAGGCGCCGATGGTGGCGCGGGAGGCACCCAGCAGCGTGAGAAACGCCGGCATGATGGGGTACAGGATTTCGCTCCCCATGTCGGTGAAGAAGCTGACAAAGCCGGTCGCCCGGACGACCGGGTGCAGGCCCGCGGGGCGGGGAGCGGTGGAGGGGGGGGTCCTGGTGGCGTCGTGTCTCCTTTGCGGGGAAGAGTCTAGGGGCAGAGTGGGGTCAACCCTTGATAATTGATTCCGCTGAAAAACCTTCCTTGCCGATGACGGTCTTGCCGGGCGCCCCTGCGTCACTTTTGTGACCGTTTCTTGCCCTTGGTGCGAGGGGTCGCTGCCTTGGCCGGGCCGAGGCGGTG
>VGWJ01000081.1 GCA_016873635.1 Lentisphaerota bacterium
CGCGCGCCTTGGCTATGGCGGGGAAGAGCAATCCGGCCAGGATGCCGATGATGGCGATGACGACGAGCAGCTCCACAAGCGTGAAGGCGGGCAGGTCAGGCCGGCGGCCGCGCCGCGCGCGCCGCCTTGCGCGAGGAAGCGCGATTCCTGTCATAGGGGCCTGCTCTCCAGCCGGCGTTCGGACGCCGGCCCTGCGTTGTCTCTTTGCCTGTGAGTCTCAGACTAGGGCAGTCAACCCGGTACTGCAAACCCGAAAAAGCGTTCCGTCGCATGCGGCCGGTCATGCGGCGGACGCGCCGGCCAGGGCGGTGGGTTCCGCCGCGCCGCGCGCCTGCTCCTCATGCCCGACGCCATGCCGTCCGTGCCGGCCCCCGCTTTGGCGGCGGCAACCCCTGACCGCGGAGGGGGCAGGTCTGCGCCTGCCGGAGCGTACCGGTTGAGCTGCACAAAACGTGCCATCCGTTTCCCGCGGGGGCGCAACCCGCGGAATCCGTTTCCGGGCGGACGGCGCGGCCGGCGCGTTTGTGCACTGACGTACGCATTTTCGCGGTTCAGAACGCATATGCCGGTATGCAGCGCCGCGCCGCCGCCCTGCCAGCCCGACGCCGCATGACCGGCACATTGCCATGAATGATTCTCTCGAGGTCACAACACCTTTGCCCTGAATGTCTAATGACGAAACACCCAAGCACGAATGAATGCCGAATGACGAAATCCGAGGATGGGATGATCCCCGGCAGGCAAGAATCGGCGCCGATCAGCCCTGGCACATTGCTTCCGTCCGCCGTTTTCTGTTCCCCGTTGGCACGGGGCGTGCTAAATCCATAAGTTTCAGTCGCTGCCCGGCATGGGGATGCGGTTCGCGTCCCGCCGGTGCGGACGGGGGTCGGGCCGGCATGTATCGGCGAATACCATCGGCGGCGGTGTATGTCCTGGCGCTGTGCGGCCTGGCGCATGCGCAGCCCGCCTGGTTTGCCCCGGAGCATCCGTGGCGCGCCGTAATGAAGCTCGAGCGCGCGGACGCGCAGTGCGTGCTGGCCGAGCTGCCGCTCGAGGGCGGCGTCGCGGCCGCCCCGCTGAAGGCCGCGGCCCTGGACGCCGCGGGGCGACCGCTGGAATACCGCGTGGTGCACGAGGGCGCCGGCCGGGCGGCGGTGCTGGTGCGCCTGGAGGGCGCCACGAACGAGACCGTCGCCGTCTACTACGGCGGGGATACGCCGGGGCCGCGCGCGCGCCCGGACCTGAAGGACCCCGCGCCGATCGAGTTGACGGTGCTGTTCCAGGGGAGCCCGAACGTGCCGACGACGACGTCCGGCCTGCTCTTTCTCGGCGCCGTCGCCGACGCGCCCGTCAAGAGACTGCGCGCCGTTTCGAACCCCATGACGGATCTCTTTGACCGCGAGGGCAGCGAAGCCGAAAAGAAAAACGCCTCGAGAAGCTGGATCGTCCGCGCCGTCAGCAACCTGCTTTGTCCCGAAGACGGCGAATACCGGTTTGCCCTCGACTGCCGCGACGCCGGCGTGTTGCTCGTGGACGGCGAGCCGGCCGTGGAATGGCCGGGCGAGCACGGCGGCGGGGATTGGCGCGTCGGCCCGCCGTTCCGGCTGAGCGCCGGCGTCCATCGTCTCGAAATGCTCAACATGTCCCGGAACTGGTTTGCGATGCGCCTGGGCTGGCAGCGGCCGGGCCGCGCGGCGATCGTCTCCATCGAAACGGCGCAGCTCATCGCCGGCGGCGAGCCGCAGGAAGCGCGGCTGGAGCGCATGGACACCCCGCTGCATCCGTTTTTCACGTACAAGGTCGAGCGCGCGTATTCGTTCTACGGGCGGCCGCTGACTTTCGTGCCCGTGCAGTTCCGCGACGAGAGCCGCAACTGGCTCGCGGACAACGTGCGTTTCGCGTGGGAGTTCGGCGCGGCGGCGGCCGCCGGCGGCCCGGCGGAGTCGGAGGCGCGGCACCCGCGGCATGTGTTCAGCGCGCCGGCCGTTCACAGCGTGCGCCTGCGCGTCCGGGACGCGCTCGGCTTCGAGGCGGAGCGCGAACGGCGCGTTGACTGCCGCCGCGTCCCCGTCGATCAATACGCCTTCGCCTGCGAAGTCCTGGATCTTCCTTCCGCGTGCTATCCCCGTGACCGCGTGGCGCCGCGGCTGCGCTTGACCGGCACGCCGGCCGGCGGGATCGGCCTGGACGCGATGTGGCAGGTGCGCGCGCCGTCGGGGCGCGTCAGCGCGGAGGGCCGCGCCGCCGTCTTCCCCGGCCTGGAAGCGCAGTTCCTGTCGCTTCCCGAGATGGCCGCGGGCGACGTCGCGGAAATCACCTGGTCCCTGGCCCACGCGGGCGCCGTGCTCGAGCGCGGCGCGATCCGTTTCCTGTCGCCGCCTTTCGAATCGCTTCCCGTGGCGGCGCGCGGCGATCACCTTCTCGACCGGGAAGGACGCATCATCGTGCTGGTTCCCTTCGCCGAGGCCGGGGTTTTCGCGCAGCCCGCCATCACCACCGCGGAGGCCTTCGGATCGCTGGTGTGCCTGGACGATTTCCTGGCCGTCCCCGGCGCGGACGAAGACGGCCGGGGACCGCCCTTCGACCGCATTCTGGGCCGCATCGTGGACGGCCCCGACCGTCCGTTCGTGACGCGCGTGACGCTGCCCGCGCCGGAGGCCGTGCCCGGCGTGTACGCGCCGCTGCGCAAATTCACGCGCGCGGTCGAGGCCGTGGAGGACGACACCGACGTGGTGATCCTGAGCGTGGGACTCTCCGACATGCCCTACCGGACCGGAGCGGACATGTTCGAACGGCAGGCCGCCGCGCTGACCGACCTGGTATCGGCCACGATGGGCCGACCCGTGCTGTGGGTCACGCCTCCGCCGTACCGGCCCGACCCGGATCGCATCCGCCCGCTGGCGGCCGCGATCCGCCGGGCGGCCGAAGCGCGGCGCGTGCCGGTGGCCGATCTGTTCACGGCGTTTCAGGGCCTCGAAGGGCGGCGCGGAAAGCTGCTGTCGGGCGAAGAAACGGCGCTTACCCGGGCCGGACAGGATCTGACCGCGCAGCTCATCGCGCGGGCATTGCTGCAGGAATAGCGCGAAGAACGGCTTGACGCAAGCTAACGGCAGGCGCGGCAAGATGGACAAGTCATCCGGCATGAACGTGGATCCCCTGGCGCTTGCGCACCGCCGGCCGGATCTCAGCGCCTCCGTGCCCATTCTGCCGGGGCAGAAGATCGTCATGATCGCCGTTTCACTGGCGCTGATGGCTCTCTCGGTATTGCGCCCCTGGCAGACGGCCCAGGGCTGCGTCATGCTGGCGACGGCCTTCTACCTGCTGTTTACCTTTTACAAGCTCCTGCTGGTGCGGCTTTCCGTCGTGAGCCGCGCCGAGATCCGGATCGCGCCGGCCGAGCTGGCCGGGCTCAAGGACGCGGACCTGCCGGTCTACTCGATCCTGGTTCCGTTGTACCACGAGCCCGAATCGCTGCCCGGCCTGGTGCAAAGCCTGGTGGCGCTGGACTATCCGGACCACCGCAAGGACGTGCAGCTTCTGCTGGAGGAGGACGACGCCGCGACGCGCGAGGCCGCGGCGCGGCTGACGCTGCCGCGCGGCTTCCGCGTTACGGTTGTTCCCAAGTCCTTCCCGCGCACGAAACCCAAGGCCTGCAACATCGGCCTGGCGCAGGCGCGCGGCGAATACCTGGTCATCTACGACGCCGAGGACCGTCCGGAACCCGACCAGCTCCGCAAGGCGGTGGCCGGTTTCCGCCGCGCCGGGCCGGATGTGATCTGTCTGCAGTGCCGCCTCAACTTCTACAACCCGCGTTTCAACCTGCTGACGCGCTGGTTCACGGCCGAGTACTCGGCCTGGTTCGATCTCTCCCTGCCCGGGCTGTCGGCCATGAACGCGGTGATCCCGCTGGGCGGCACCTCCAACCACTTCGTGACCCGCAAGCTGGAGGAGCTCATGGGTTGGGACGCCTACAACGTGACCGAGGACTGCGACCTGGGCGTGAGGATCTATCGCGCCGGCTACCGCTCCCGCATGCTGGCCACGACCACCTGGGAGGAGGCCTGCGGCAGCCTGCCCTTCTGGATCCGCCAGCGCACGCGATGGCTCAAGGGGTACATACAGACGTACCTGGTGCACATGCGGCGGCCGTGGCGCCTGTTGCGCGACCTGGGCCCCGCCAATTTCATGCACTTTCAGATGCTGATCGGGGGCATCGTGTTCTGCTTCCTGATCAACCCCTTGTTCTGGTTCCTGGCCCTGCTGTGGTTCACGCTGCGGCTTGAGATCCTGGCGGACCTTTTCCCGGGCCTGGTGTTCGTGGGCGGCGCGCTGTGTCTCTTCGCCGGCAATTTCGCCTTTGCCTATATCGGCGCGATCGGCTGCTACCAGCGCGGCTACTACGACCTGGTCAAGTACGCCCTGCTGGCGCCGGCGTACTGGACGATGATGAGCTACAGCGGCTGGCGGGCGTGTTTCCAGTTCTTCTCCAACCCGTTCCACTGGGAGAAAACGCGGCATGGCCTTTCGACGGGGAATCAAACGTAGCGCCTTTCTGCTGGGGCTGGGCGCCGTGCTGTCCGCCGCGTTCGTGGCGGCGGGCATGTTCCGCCCGGAGCTGCTGACGGACACCGCGGTGATCTATGAAGCGGTCTGCCGGCAGTTGCTGCTCAAGACCACGGTCGGCCGCCAGGCGCTGGTCAGTTCGGTGTGGTGGCCCCCCCTGGCGTTCCTGGCCCGTCTGCCGGCGGCGGCCCTGACGGGGAGCCAGACCTATCCCGTGGCCTCGCTGATCCTCAGCGCCGTGTTCGGGGCGGCGGACCTTTTTCTGCTGGCGCGCATGCTGCGCGACGCGCCGCTCGGCGCCGGGCGCTGCGTGATCGCCGGCGCCCTGGCCGCCCATCCCGAGTTCATCCGGGCGAGCTGCAGCGGCGGCACGGGCACGATGGCGCTTTTCCTGGCGCTGCTGGCCGCGCACGGGCTGATGCAGTGGGCCGACGCGCGGCGTCTGCGGTACCTGGTCTACTTCGGCGCGGGAGGCGCGTTGCTCACGCTGATGGGGCTGGATCTGATCCTGTGGACGGGGCTGGGCGTGCTTCTGCTGGGGCTGGACGTCGCGCGCGCGGGCTTCAGCCGCGCGCGGCGCGAGGCGGTGATGATTCTGGGCGTGCTGCCGGCTTTCTACGCGGCGGCCCTGTGGGTGCTGATGAACTGGCTGATCATGGGCGACCCCGTCTACTTCCTGCGTTCGCTGTGGATGGCCGGCGAGCGCCTGCCGGGGGGCAACCCGCTGGCGCCGTTCGGGTCCGCGGACTGGATCGCGGCCGCGGTCTGCGCGCTGCTGGCGGCCGTGTCCCTGCGCCGCGGGCATCGTTCGGGGGCGGCGCTCGCGCTGCTGGGCCTGGGTCTGCCGGTCCTGGCGCTGGGCCTGGCCGGCGCCGACCGGCTGTGGGGCCGCGATCCGCTCCTGCCGTGCCTGTTCCCGTTCGGCGCGCTGGCGCTGGCCCACCCGGCCTGGGACTCCGGTCGTTTCCGGAACGCGTCGCGGGCGGCGCGCAGCTTCATTCCGGCGGCGCTGGCGGCGGCGGCCTGGATCACGGGCCCGCCGTCGTCCGCGGAAGGCGCGCGAGGCCGCGGTCCCGCCGCGGCGGCCGCGAGCGATGCGTGGGTGGCGCGCCTGGAGCGGCACGTGAAGAAACAGTCGCCTTTCGTGAAAGTGTTCGCCTGCGGCTACGACAGCTTCGCGCTGCTCGGACCGCGGCCCCCGGAAACCTTCCGGCATTCGCTTGATTTTGATTTCAACCTGGAGTTCAACAAGGAGGCGCGCGATTACCGCGGACACGCGCTGTACGTGCTCGTGCACCGGCCCGAGGGACGCAGCGCCATGGACAGCATTCACTGGAAGTACGGCGGCATGTTCTTCTACGGCGTCCGCAGCACGCTGTACGACGGAGACTGGGACGGGTGGCGGCTGTTCGAGATTATCCAGGCGCCGCGCGTGCTGCCCGAGGTGGGGATCGCCGGAGGCGCCGAAGGGAGCCGGGAGCCATGAAGAAGAGATTTGCCTTTGCGTTGCTCTGCGCCGCCGTCGTCATCGCCGTTCTGGCCGTGGAAGGCCGGCGGCTCAGGACGGCGCGCGCGGAGGACCGCGTCCGCGCGGAAGAGCTGCGCAACCGCGTCAACGGCCTGGACGTCGAAACGCGCGCCCTCGAAGAGCGTTGCGTTCAACTGCGAGAGGCGCTGGCCGCGATGTCCAACCGCGCCGCGCGCGCCGAGGCGTCGCTGGCGGAGGAACGCGAAACGCATGATCCCCTGCGGCGGCAGATCGAGAGCCTGCTGGCCGAGAGCCGGACGCGCGAAGCGGCGCTGCGCGACAAGGAACGGGAGCTGGAAGAGGCCGCCTCGAGAACCGCCGCCGTCGACGAAAGGACGCAGAAGCTCAGCGGCCGGATCGCGGAGGCCGAGGCCCGACTGGCCGAAGCCGCGAGCCGGGCCGCGGAGCTGAGCGACGCGCTGGACAAGGCCACACGCAATGCCGATGGACTGGCCGCGCAGCTGGTCGGGGCCCGCGCCGCGGAGAAGCTTGCGCGGGACGCCCTGGCGGAGGAGCGCCGGAAATCGGGCGAGCTGCGCGCCGCAAACGACGCGCTGCGGGCCGAGCTGTCAAGGAAGGGCGGGGGTCCCGCGCCGCAGACGCCGCCGGGGGGCGAACCGCCGTAACGCGGCGGCAAGGCGGCGGTGACGACGGTGCCCGAAAGAAAGAGGAATCTCAATGCGCGCCGCATTCCGGCCCGCAAGCCGCAAACCGATGAGCGGGAACCGAAAGCCTTCTTCGCGGTGAAGACCGTTGCGCATGTCGTCAACCGCCGGCCCGCGCCTGCCGCCGCGGCGCTGGCCGCGCTGCTGCTCGGCCGCGCCGCGGCCGCCGGCGCGTCGTCCGAGCACGTTCCGCTGCGCGTGTCGGACGGCGCCACGAATGCGCCGTCGGCGCGTGTCTCGGTGTCCGCCGCCTGTCCGGGTGAAACCTCTTTCTATCTGCACGCGCCCACCTCGCGCTGGGTTGAACTGAGCGCCGTGGAGATGGACGTGTTCTGGCCCGCCCACGCGCCTACCAACGCGCAGGTGCTCTTCCACGTCAAAGACTGGGACTACCGCTGGTACCAGAATCTACTGCCGGGATACCTGCAGCCGGCGCGCACCAACCGCTTCCGCGTCAGCTTCGCGTCCCCGTCCGAGGCCTGGATCCCGGTGGGCCACCATGCCGCCTGGCATCTTCGCGCGCTCGCGGCGCCGGACGAAGTCGGGTTCCGCATCCTCTGCCGCGGAAGCGCCCGGGGCGTGACCGCCGAGGTCGAAGTCGCCGGCCTGCGCCGCGCCTACCGCGATCCGCCGTCCATCCGCGCCGTGCAGGCCAACGCCGTAAGCGTGCCGCGCTACGGCCTTTTCCAGGCGACTTTCGAGCTGCCCGACCGCTATGCCGATCCGTTCGACGCTTCCGAGGTGCACGTGCGGGCGCACGTCGAAACGCCCGACGGCCGCACCAACCGCGTCGAAGGTTTTTATGCCCGGAGCTACTTCCGCGTGCCGGGCGAGAACGGGGAGCGCATCGAGGCGCAGGGCCGGCCGTACTGGCGGATTCGCTATCCTCCCGACGTCACGGGGCGGCACCGCTACACGCTGGTCGTCGAGGACCGCGCGGGCGCCGCGCGCTGGGGACCGGGCGCGTTTAACGTCGTCCCTTCGCAGGCCCCCGGGTTCGTCCGCGTTTCGCGGACCGATCCGCGTTTTTTCGAGTTCGACGACGGAGCGTTTTACTTCCCGATCGGGCACAACACCCGCTCGCCGTTCGACACGCGCATGGATTCGCGTTTTCCCTGGCGGAAGCGCTGGCCGGAGGGCTCGGACGCGTACGCGCGCTATTTTCGCGACATGCAGCGCAGCGGCGAAAACTGGGCCGAGGTCTGGACCGCGCCGTGGTCCCTGGGACTGGAATGGTCCACCAATCATCCCGGCTATCACGGTGTGGGGGAATTCAACCTGGAGCATGCCTGGGAGCTCGACCAGGTCATGGATCTGGCCGAACGTCACGAAATATACGTGAACCTGATCATTCACAACCACGGCAAGTTCAGCGCGTTCAGCGACCCCGAATGGCGGTTCAATCCTTTCAACGCGAGCAACGGCGGGTATCTGTCTTCGCCCAACGAGTATTTTACCGACGAGCGCGCCAGGGCGTCGTTCCGCAAGCTGATGCGCTACATGATCGCGCGCTGGGGCTACAGCCGGCGCATTTTCGCCTGGGGACTCTGGAGCGAGCTGGACCTGGTGGGCGCCAGCAGGGACCTGTACCGGCAACCTGAAGTTGCGGCCTGGCACCGCGAGATGAGCGCCTTCGTCAAGGAGACGGATCCCTTCGATCACCTGGTTTCCACGCACGTCTGCGGCGACTACACGCACATGAACCCGGACCTGCTGACCTTGCCGGACATCGATGTCATCGCGGGCGATGCCTATCACGGCAGCGGCGACCCGCTGCACATCGTCGCGCTTCTGACCGGCACCGCGCAGTTCGCGAATCCGTTCTACAAGCCCGTGCTGATCACGGAGTTCGGTGGTTCACACCTCGGTCACAGCGTCGCGCACCTGCGCCAGGGGCTGCATGCGGCGCTATGGTCGTCGGGCGTTCTGCCGTTGGGCGGCACGCCGATGTTCTGGTGGTGGCAGGTGGTCGAGGAAGAGGACTTCTATCCGCTGTATGCCGCCTTCAGCCGCTTCATGCAAAACGAGGACCGGCGGGACCCCAGTCTGCTCATGGGACAGGCCGTCCTGCTGGCCGACGACGTCCCGCTCCCGAACATGCGCTGCCTGACGTTCAAGAACGAGCGGCGCGGCGCGGGGTGGATCTACGATGCCGCCCGTTTCCAGAGCCTTGACCCGTCGGATACGCCGGACATGACCAATCTGGTGTTGCGGCTGGACGGCATGACCAACGGGACGTTCCGCGCGGAGTTCTGGGACACGTCCGCCGGCGTTCCGGTGGGCGCGGTCCGAGCCGCTTCCTCAGCGGGAAACCTGCGCCTGCCCGTGCCGCCCTTCGCCCGCGACATCGCCTTCAAGCTCTTCCGGGAATGATCCCTGCCTGTTGCCCCCGCGCCCGCCCGCGCCCGGCTTGTCGCGCCGGAGCTTCCGGGCATAGACGGAAGGTCGCGGGCCACCTTGTGCTCGGCTATGGGCTCACTCCGCCCGCCGGCCGTGGCGCGTGGTCAGCACGTAGCGGAACGTCTCCTTGGCTCCCGCCGCCGGCTGCAGCGTGAACTTCACCGTGTCCAGGTCCACCTTCTCGTAGGCGCCGAACGCCCCGTCCTTCTCCAGCGACCAGTACTGCGTCGGGAAGTTCCGCCGGATCTCCACCTTCACCGGCACCTCGCGCGTGTTCTTCACCTCCACCCGGAACTCCCGGATCTCGTCCCAGCCGTTCACGTTGCCATGGTCGTCGAAGGTGTAGCTGTCCGTCCGGAAGTTCATCAGCTTCGGCTCGACCACCACGTTGCCCGGCGCGCCCAGGTTCAATTCCACGTCCTCGTCCACCGGGATGTACTTGAAGCCCGACTGCCCCTCGTACGCCAGGTGTCCCGCCGCGTCCGCCAGCCGGTAGACTTTCAGCATCCCGTCCGGAATGGGCGTCTCGCCCAGCTTGTGCTGCTTGTCGTTCTTGAAGCTCAGGAACCGCACCACCGCCGGCCCGTAGCGTTCCTCCTCGTACTTGTACAGGTTGACCACGGGCACTTCCGCCGCCTCGAAGCTCGGCAGCCGCTTCGACCAGCCCGTCGGAATCGTCTCCGTACCCTCGATCGTGTACAGGAAGTACTCG
>VGWJ01000082.1 GCA_016873635.1 Lentisphaerota bacterium
ACGGCGAGCCGGGCGGGGAGGGGGAGGACGCGGACATCTCCAGCGCGCAGTTGTAGGTTGCCGGCAGGCGGCCGGCCGCGCGCAAGCGCGGACGGTTCAAGCCTGCGCCGGCGAAAGGATGAGCTGCCGCAGCGCGTCATGGATCAGGCCGTTCGTGGCCATGAACATGACGCGATGCGGGGCGGGGCCCTGGCTGGCCAGCAACTCGGTCTTGCCCCCCGCCCGTTCGACGATCAGTCCGCCGGCCGCCACGTCCCACAGGAAAACGCCCGATTCGAAGTAGCCTTCGACCCTTCCGCACGCCACGTGGCATATGTCAAGGGCGGCACTGCCGGTCAGGCGGGGGCGCTGGACGGCGCCGGCAATGCGGCGGAAGATTTCCATGGAAGGAACGCCGGTGTCGGAATGGCGGTCGATTCCCGTGTTCACGAGCGCCCGCGCGAGATCGGACACTCCGGACACGCGAATCGGCGCTCCGTTGCAGAGGGCCGGTCCGTCGCAGGCGGCCGTGTAGGTCTCGCGCATGACGGGGGCGTGCACGGCGCCGGCGACGATCGCGTCGCCCCGGCGCACCGCGACCGAGGCGCACCAGAACGGAAGACCGTGCGAATAGTTGATTGTTCCGTCCAGCGGATCAACGATCCAGAGCAATGCGTGACCGGCCGCGACCGGCGCGTCCGCGCTCTCCTCGCCGAGAACGGCGTGGTCCGGATAGGCCGACTGAATCACGCGAATTGCCTCCGCCTGGCACTCCACGTCCATGCGGAGCTTGAGGTCGTGCCGCGCGACGCGGATGGTCGCGCCGCGCCTGTCCCTGTGCGCCAGGGCGTATTCGCCGGCCGCGCGCGCGGCGGCGGTGGCGCACGCCAGGAGGTCGGCGGACGATATGCGCGACGCTTCCGACGCGTCCGCCGCGGCAGGATGAGAACGCATCACGTCTTGGCGGGCTCCGGCGCCGGGTCGGGTGAAGGAGCCGGCGTCCGGGCGGGCGCGCCTTCGCCCTTGTAGTCCTTGAACTTCATGGAAACGATGCTCGAAACGCCCTTTTCCGCCATGGTCACGCCGTACAGGGTGCGGCCCGCCGCGATGGTCTGGCGGTTGTGCGTAATAACCACGAACTGGGACTGCTCCATGAAATCCTTGAGCGACTTGACGAACCGGATGATGTTGGAATCGTCCAGCGCCGCGTCCAGCTCGTCCAGCATGCAGAACGGGCTGGGCTTGATCATGTAGATGGCGAAGAGCAGGGCCACGGCCGTCAGGGTGCGCTCGCCGCCGGAGAGGAGCGAGACGTTCTGCAGGCGTTTGCCCGGGGGACGCGCGATGATCTCGATCCCGCACTCCAGCACGTCTTCTTCGTTCACGAGGACCAGCCGGGCCGATCCGCCGTTGAACAGCTTCTGGAACATGGCCTGGAAGTTGGCGTTGGCCTGGTCGAAAGTGGCGCGGAACATCTCCGTTGTTGTGCGGTTGATCTTGCGGATCATCTCCTTGAGCTGCTCCTTGGAATTGACAAGATCCATCTCCTGCGCGGTGAGGAAGTTGTGGCGCTCTTCGAGCTCCTTGTATTCCTCGATGGCCACCAGGTTGACCGGCCCCATGGCCTCGATCTTCGTGCGCAGTTCGGCCACCATGGTCTCGACCGCCTCGAGGGACGGCCTGCGGCCTTCCGGCCAGGGCGGCTCAGGCGCCTGCGCCATCTGCTCGTCGGTCATGCCGTATTCCGACATAACCCGGTCCGAGTGGTTCTGCCGCCGCACCCTGGTTTCGGCGATGCGCACCTGCAGGCCGGACTTGAGGTTGCGCAGCTCTTCGTGGGCCGCGCGGCGCTGGGACAGGTAGCGGTCCAGCTTCTCGAGCTCATCGGACTGCTTCTGGCGGTTCCGGCGCAGGTTGCCGGCCTTGGCCTGGTGCGCGCCGGCGGTCGCATCGAGCTCGGCGAGACTGGACTCGGAGGACGCGATCGCCTCCTCCAGGGCGCGGATGCGATCCTTGTAGGAGACGAGATCCTGCGAGCGGCCTTGCGACGACGTTTCCAGCTCCATGATCCTGGAACGCGCCGCTTCGTGCAGGCCGGCGACGTTCTCCGCCTTCTGGCGGAGCTCAGCCACGCGGATGCGGCGTTCGGTCAGCTGCGCCAGCAGCGCTGAAAGCTCGGATTCGGCCTTCTGCAGATCGCCGGCCGCTTGACCGCTCTGCGCGGTAATGGCCTCGCGCTGCCCGCGCAGGCCCTCGATCTCGCGCGTGGTCCGGCCGCGCTCGGACTCTCCGGAGTCCTTGCGCGACTCGATTTCCGCCAGTTCCCAGGAGACGGTATCGAGCCGCACGCGCGCATCGGAGGCTTCCTTCTCGACAACCAGGCTTTCTCCCTCTTTGTGGGCCAGAGCGCGGGCGGAGGCGTCGCGCTCCTGCCGGGCGGCGCGGAGGGATTCCTCCAGCGTCGCGGCAGCGGATTGGGAGGCGGAAATGCGCTGCGCGCAGCCGGACCGGGCAAGGCGCAATGCCTGAAGTTCTTCGCGGGACTGCGCGAGCATGGCGTCCCACGTGAGGGGCGCAACCTGTCCGGGAGCCGGATCCCAAAGCTCCATCCATCCGTCGCCTCCCATGACGACGCCGTCACGCGTGACATACGCCGTTCCGGGAGGCACGGGGGAAGGGATGCGGTCGATGTCGTCGGCCACCAGCACGTGCCCGATGAGCACTTCCAGAACGGGGCGGATCGCGTCGGGACAGCGCACGTGCGCGAGGAGGCGGTGGCCGGTCGGGGCCGGGCGCGGAGCTCCGACCCTGTCAAGCGCCACCATGCGCACGGATCCGTCGCGGGCCGCGGCGGCGCGCCCCAACAGCTCGAGCGCAAGGCTTGAGTCCCTGACCAGCACCGCATCGGCCGCCGCCCGCAGCACGGCGTCGGCCGCCACGGCGTAGTCGGAATCGACGTTCAGCAGCGAGCTCAGCACGCCCGGCACGGCGCCGCTGCCGGCGGCGGATCCGGCCCGATCGATTGCGGCGCGCAGGGCCGCGGGCAATTCGGGGGAAGCGGCCCGGCTGCGCCCAAGCAGATCGATCCGCGCTTCCGTCGCGGCCTCGCGGGCGTCAATGTCGGCAAGGTCGCGTTGCGCGGACGCGATGTCGCGCAGATTCGCCTCGCGCTCGGCGGTCGTCGCATCGAGGCGGGCCTGTTGCCCGGCGGCTTCCTCGGCCAGGCGCGCCAGGGCGCCGGCCGTCTCGGCATGTCTCTTTTCGAAGGCATGCACGTCACGCGAGAGCTGCGCCTTCTCGGCGGCCAGGCGCTCGCGGCCGATGGCCGCGTTGCGCCCGCGCGAATCCAGCTCCACGAGTTGATTCTGGAGGCGCGTCAGCAGACTCTCGGTCTCGACCGAATCGTCCCTGAGACGTCGCAGTCGATCGCGCAGAGACTCCACGCGCTTCCGTCCGGCTTCGTGGTCCAGGCTGCAATCGGCCAACTGTCCCTCCGCCGCGGCGAGCTCGCTTCGGGCTTCGGCCATCTGGGCGTCCATCTGCCGCAGATCGCGGCGTTTTTCGGCTACCTGGCGAGCGGTCTCCTCGATTTCCCGCGTGCCGCGGTCGGAGAGCGCGCGGTATTCTTCGATGCGCTGCCGGTTCAGGCCGATCAGCTCGCGCGTGTGATCGAGCCTGCTCTGCGCCTGAACGGCCAGTTCAAGGGTGGTTCCGATCTCGTGCTCCGTCTGGACCACGCTCTGGCGCAGGGCGGCGCTGCCTTCTTCCATCTCCATGATCTCACGGTTCGCGGCCGCGATCTTGCCGTTGACATTTTCGATCTCGGCCTCGATGCCGCGGATATCCCCGTCCATCGCGCCCAGGCGGCAATTGGTGGCGAAGATATCCAGCAGGCGCAGTTCCTCGCGGAATTCCTTGTAGCGCCGCGCTTTGCCGGCCTGCCGCTGCAGGGACCCGATCTGACGGTGCACCTCGCGGATCACGTCCGAAAGGCGCAGCAGGTTGGCTTCGGTGTGTTCCAGCTTGCGCAACGCTTCTTTCTTGTCGGTCTTGAACTTGGTGATGCCGCTGGCCTCTTCAAACACCGTGCGGCGGTCTTCCGGCCGGGAACTGAGGATCTGGTCTATGCGGCCCTGTTCCATGAGGGAGTAGGAGTCCGTGCCGATGCCCGTGTCCATGAAGAGCCGTTGCACATCCTTCAGGCGGCAGGGGGTCTTGTTAAGGAAGTACTGGCCTTCGCCCGACCGGAAGACGCGGCGCGTGATCGTGACCTCGTTGTACTCGGTGCCGAGGGACTGCTCGCAATCGGCGAAGGTGATGCCGACCTCCGCCATTCCGAGGGGCTTGCGGTCGTCGGTGCCGTTGAATATGCAGTCTTCCATCTTTGACCCGCGGAGGGCCTTGGCGCTTTGTTCGCCCAGCACCCAGCGAACGGCGTCGGAAACGTTGCTCTTTCCGCAGCCGTTGGGGCCCACGATACAGGTCATGCCGGGCTCAAAAGTGAGGACAGTCTTGTCGGCAAAGCTCTTGAAACCCGACATCTCAAGCGATTTCAAGTACATCCGGACCTCCCCGAAGGGCCGCGCCCATTCAGTGGCCGACTCTATAGCATGGGTTCCAGGGGGCGGCAACCACAATATATTGTGTTTTTAGGGCCTCGAAAGCAGCAAGAGAATCGCCCCGAGACGGTCGGGACGGCTTGTCCGTCCCTTGGCGCAGGCGGACGCCCGATCCTCCGGAATCATCTGAAAATGCCCCCTGTCAGCGTGATGCCTGTGCCGCCAGGCTGTCATGGAAAGCCACGTGAAACAGGGCCTGTCGCAGAACGTGGCCCAGGCCGAGGGCCTCCATATCGCTCAGAACGACATGGGCTTTCTCCGGCTGATCGCTGGCGCCGTTCTTGCGCGACAGGCCGAGCAGGAAGCCGGGCTGGTCATTGCGTTTCCGGAAAGCAATGATCGTGTTGGCCCCCTTGCTCGCATGGTAGATGCCGCGTTCTCCTCCCGCGGAGTCTTTCCTGGCCTCCAGAACCGCGAGAAACTCGCACATGTCGCCAAAACCCAGCTTGGCGGTGATTTTGCGCTGCCAGTCGAAACGCGCGGCCTGACGAGCGCTGCCCGTGCCCGACGCCGGCGCGGCCTGGCGGGCCAGCTCCAGGAACATACAGTCATACCCCTGCTCGCCGGCGCGGTTAAGCCGCAGCTCGAACCTCGCGGCCGAACCCGTTCCGCCGCTCGTGGGGTGGTAGAAGGTCAGCCGCCCGTTGCGGGCGGCGTCGGGTGCGTTTGCGCTGTTCTCGTTTGCGGTCATGGTTCCTCCTTCAGAACGGCATATCGTCGGCGTTATCGCCGTCCGGCGGCGTGGCCGGAGACCCGTTTCCGTTCTGGCCGTTCCTGGGGCGCCCCAGGAACTGGATGCGCTGGGCGCGCACGCGCAGCCTGCTGCGCTTCTCGCCCGCGTCGGTCTGCCACTCCTCGAACTGCAGCTTGCCCTCGACGGCGATCAGGGAGCCCTTGCCCAGGTATTGGCCGCAGTTCTGCGCCTGCGAATCCCAGGCGACCACGTCGACAAAACAGTGCGTTTCCGACGCCTGCCCGTCGCGGCTCTTGAACTTCTCATTCACGCCCATGCGCAGATCGGCCACGGGCGTTCCGGAGGGGGTCTGCCGGACCTCGGGATCCCTGGTCAGATTCCCGATCAGAAACACGCGGTTCATGGATGCCATGTGTCGCCTCCTTTCGTGTTGCGGGTTGTGTGCCGTTGCGCGTCGCGCGCGCTACACCGGCCTCCAATATCCTTAAAGGTTTGCGACCGGCGTTCTTCCGGAAAAAAGTGAAACTTTTTTTCGGCGGCCGGCGGAGGCGCAGCGTAACCTGTTGCGGCGCAAAGGAGCATGACGCCGCGCTTGATCGGCGTGCGGAAAGATGTGAGATTTACCGCCCGAGTGCTGAAGGGAAGGTCCGGCTATGGCACGGCGGCAAAAGGCGGCGCAGGCGGAGGAAAAGGGCAAGCTCCGCATCGGCGACATGTGGAACGCGATTACGATCATCGCGCTTTCGCAGAACAACCCGATGAAGGCGCTGGCCGAGCTGGTGGAGAACAGCATAGACGCGCATGCCCGCAACATCGTCATCGTGCGCGGGCGCGAGGGCGGCCGGGCGTTCCTGCGGATAAGCGACGACGGCGACGGCATCCCGCGCGATGAGGTAGGGCTTCCGGATTTCAAGTTCGTGGCCACCCACATCTGCGACTCCATCAAGCGGCGCATGCGCGAGCAGGGCGCGGAAGGCATTCAGGGCGAGTTCGGAATCGGCCTGCTGAGCTTCTGGACGTTGGGCAAGGAACTGGTCATCACCTCGGCCGGCGCGGACGAGCATACCTACGAGATGCACCTGGCCAAGGAGCATCCCGGCTACACCGTGCGCAGGCGCCGCCTGCTGTTTCCGGCGCGCGGCACCGAGGTGAGCGTTGCGCCGCTGCTGCCCGGGATCCGGCAGCTCAGCGGCGAAAAGATACAGTGGTACCTGGCCTCGGAATTGCGCGACCGCATCAAGTCCAGCGGCGTGAAGATCGAGGTCGTGGACCGGCAGGCGCGCAGGCAGTTCACGGTTGAACCGCGGCAGTTCACGGGGCGTCTGCTGCACGATCTGCCGGCGGTTACGACGCCGCTGGGCGATGTCTACGTGGAGCTCTACCTTGCGGATCAGGGCGTGGAGAACACGGTGGGCTTGAGTCGCTCGGGAACCCGGGTGCTGAAGTCGCTGACCGCGCTGGACGATTTCGCGGCGGAACCGTGGACTTCCGGGTGCCTGGAGGGAATCGTGGACGCGCCGTTTCTGAGGCTGACGCCCGGCACGCGCGACGGCGTGATTCACGACGAAGCCTACCTGGAGTTCGCGCGGGCAATGGAGCCGGTCGCGGAGCGCCTGAAGAGTCTGATCGAGGAGCAGCGCGAGGCCGAAGAGCAGCGCGCCAGCAGACGGATCCTGAAATCCGTGCAGAAAGCCATCCGGGACGCATTGCTGGCCCTGCCGGCGGACGAGTACGACTGGTTTGACGTGCGGGCGGGCGTGAAGCGGAGCGGGGCGGCGGCCGCGACGTCCGCCGGGGCTGCCGCCGCGGCGGGGGACGGGGAAAGCGCCGCGAGCGGCGCCGGCGCGGAAGAGGATTCCGGCGAAGAGGCGGTGGTGGAACCGTCGCAGAAGCAGTTCTTCGAGTACGAGGGACCGCTGCACAGCGTTCGCGTTTCCCCGGCGTCGGCGGTGGTGCCGGTTGGCGGCCAGAAGTCGTTTCGCGCGATACCGCGCGACCGGCGCGGAAGGCTCGTGGAGCGCGATCTGGAGTACGTCTGGCGGGTGGCGGAGGGGGAGGGTACGCTTCCTAACGCGACCGGAGAATGTGCGACTTTCGTTGCGCCGGCCGAACCGGGACTGACGCGCATCGAGGTGGCCGCGCGCCAGGCGGGCTGCGAGTGCCGGGGCGAGGCGCTGGTCACGGTGACGGATTCGCTGGAGGTGGAAGGCGCCAAAGCCGGGCGCGAAAACCGCAAGGGTCTGCCGGGATACACGTTCCACCGCGCGCCGGGCGAACTGTGGCGGTCGCGCTACGACGCGGATCGCAACATCGTTGTGATCAACAACGGCCATCGCGATTTCGTGTTTGCCGCGCGCAATGCCTCGCGCAAGCTGCGGTACATCTGCCGGCTCTTCACCAAGGAGCTTGTCCTGCGCAATTTCCCGGGAATCCCCGCGCCCTCCCTTCTGGAGCGCATGGTCGAGCTCTCGCTCTACACCGAAGAGAACCTGCGCTGAGGCGCGGCACTCAATCGCTGAGGGGTTGCATTTGGGCGCGGATTTGGGTTGTTTGCGCCGTCCGCAATGTGGGAAGATAACCGGAAGCGGCGGCGTTCCGCAGGTGCTTGCGCGGTATGCGCGAGAGAAGGGTGAGGGCATGAATGTTCCATTCGTTGATCTCAAGGCCCAGTACGCGGGGATCCGCCCGGAAATCGACGCGGCGGTGCGCGGGGTCCTGGAAAGGTGCGACTTCATCCTGGGCGGCGCTGTCGGCGAGTTCGAGAAAGCCTTTGCGGCTTTCGTCGGCACGAAGCATTGCGTCTCGGTCGCCAACGGGACGGATGCGCTCCATCTGGCCTTGCGGGCACTGGGCGTTGGTCCGGGCGACGAAGTTCTGCTGCCGCCCAATACCTTCATTGCCACGGCGGTGGCGGTCAGCGAGGTGGGCGGCATTCCGGTATTCGTGGATGTGAGGCCCGACACCTTCAATATTGACCCGTCCCTGATTGAAGGCAGCGTCACGGAGCGCACGAAGGCGATCATTCCGGTGCATCTTTTCGGACAGCCGGCGCTCATGGCCGAGATCGCTCCCATCGCGGCGGAGCACGGTCTGGCGGTGGTCGAAGACGCGTGCCAGGCCCATGGCGCCTCGATCGGGGGCAGGCGCTGCGGATCGATGGGGGCGGCCGGCTGTTTCAGCTTCTATCCGGGCAAGAACCTGGGCGCCTACGGCGACGGCGGGGCCGTCACCACGAATGACGGGTCGCTGGACGAGCGGCTGCGCCTGCTGCGCAACTACGGACAGCGCGTGAAGAACGTGCACGACGTGCCCGGCGTCAACAGCCGCCTGGACACGATCCAGGCGGCGATTCTGAACGTCAAGCTCGGGCATCTCGCGGACTGGTCGCGGGCCCGCGCGCGCAATGCCGCGTTGTACGAAGAGGCCCTGGCCGGCATCGCGGAGGTTCAGCCCCCGCCTTTCGACAGGTCCGCGGAGTTCGGGCACGTATTCCACCTGTACGTCGTGCGGGCCCAACGGCGGGACGATCTCAGCGCGTTTCTGCACGAGCGCGGTGTTTCCTGCGGTCTGCACTATCCCACGCCTATTCATCTCATGCCGGCCTACCGGCACCTCGGGTACAAGGCGGGCGACTTCCCGGTGGCCGAGAGGGCCGCGCAGGAGATCATATCGCTGCCCATGTTCGCGGAGCTGACCGAGGGGCAGATTCGCTGCGTGGCGGACGCGATCAGGGAATTCTACCGGCGCTAGCGCGGATTCATGAACAACAGCAGCGGCAGCTTCCTTTCGTCCCTGCTGGCGCTGCCTTGCCTCGGA
>VGWJ01000083.1 GCA_016873635.1 Lentisphaerota bacterium
TGCCTCTCAGATTTCCGCCGCTTCGCCGGTTGCGCCCCTCAGCGCCTGCTTGTCCCGCCATAGCGCGAAGCGCCACGGCGGAAGCAGAGGCTACGGCGCTTCCGGGGCGCAACCGGCTTTGCGGCGGCAGACTCGGAATCGGAAGGAAGAGAAGACGCGCGCGCCGGGATTGGGATTCTGAGCATCGGGGAGCCGAAGGCGGGACCCGACTTCGCGCAGACGCTTCCGACTTCGCCAAGGGCTTCGCCGGGCATGCTTCGCTCGTCGCAGGGCTCCGAGCGAAGCATGGTCGGGGCGACGGGATTTGAACCCGTGACCTCTTGCACCCCAAGCAAGCGCGCTACCAGTCTGCGCCACGCCCCGAAAGGAAATGCCGGACCTTGAATGACGGATGCCGAGACAAGGCACCGGACGACGGGCGCTAAGGTAGCCGCGGCACGGGCCGCAGTCAAGACCTGCACGCGAGCGGGCGCGGCTGGGGCCAGGGCCGATTCGTCTATCCGCATATGTCGTTGCGGATTCAAATGACGAATGACGAAATACGCAAGTCCGAAGGAAGCTCGAAGGACGAAAACAAACCGGTCTGTCACAGGCCCCTCAATCCGTTGGGAAAGAACACGCCTGCCATGTTCGGCGCCGATGCTTGCCTGCCGGGGATCATCTCATTCCCGGATTTCGTCATTCGGAATTCATTCGTGCTTGGGTGTTTCGTCATCAGGCATTCAGGGCCAAGGCGTTGTGACCTCGGGAGAATCAGTCATGGGCTACGGCTTTTCCGGCGGGATCAGCTTGCGCGCCCGCCGCGCATCCAAGAACGCGAAAGCCGCCTCCGCGGAGCGGTTGATGATCAGTTCCTCCGGAAACCCGGCGCTCTTCAGCAGCGGTCTCAGCGCGGCGTCATTGCCCACCTCGTTCAGCGCGTGCGCGTCGCTGCACAGCGCGACGCAACACCCGGCCCGCCGGCAGATCTCCAGGAAACGCAGCGCGGTCTCGGCCGGCACGCGCCCCAGCGCCAGCTTCGAGTTGTTCAGCTCCAGCGCCACGCCCTGCTCGCGCGCCGCCGCGGCCACGCGCTCCAGGTCCAAGGGAAACGCGGGGTCGTACGGATGAACCACGACATCGATGCAGGGGTTGCGAACCATGGCCCGGACCAGAGGATCCGTCCAGTCCGCCGAATCGTCCCCGCGCTGGAACCGCACGTGCAACCCAACCAGAACCACGTCGAGCCATCCGATCGCATGGCCCGGTGCGTCGATCTTCCCGCCTTCGTCCACCACGTTGGCCTCCATGCCCTTGAGCAGCCGCACGCCGGGAACCGGATCGCGCAGCCGCTCGTAGAAGGGCGACGGACAGCGCCCGCGCATGGCCGGCCCGTGATCGGTGATCGCCAGCGCCGCCAGGCCGCGGCGGGAAGCCTCGCCCAGCATTTCCACCACCGTGTGCAGCCCGCACTCGCTGAAGAGACTGTGAGTGTGCAGATCCACGGCCAGCATCAGTCGGTCTCCTCGATCACGGCGCTCTTCTTCAGCTCCGCAACGTGCGCCGCGATGGCCTCGCCCCGGCGCACGTGACACAGGAAGTCGCGTATTCTTTCGCGCACGTCGCCGAGCGCCACGTCCCCGCCCGCTTCCTCGCCCGTCTTGCGGACGATGTGAAAACCGAGCGGGCTCTCGATGACGGCGCTCACCCCGCCCACGGCCATGGAGAAAACGGCGCTGTCGATCTCGGGCAGCGTCATGCCGCGGCTGAACCAGCCCAGGCTTCCCCCCGCGGCGCGCCCGCTCGCGCACTCCGAATGCGCCGCGGCCTGGTCCGCGAACCCGGCCCCGCCGGCGATGCGCGCCCGGATTTCCTCGAGCCTGGACCGCGCGGTCTCGCGGTCGGCTTCGCCGGCGGATGCCGGCCGGATGAGAATGTGCTGGGCCTGCGCCCGCTCCGGCCGCCGGTATTCGCGGCGGTGGACTTCGAAATGAACGCGGATGTCGTCCTCCGTCGGCTCGGCGACATTCGCCGTGAGCCTGGCGACCAGCTTGTCGACGCGCAGCCCCTGCGCGATGCCGGCGACCACCTGCTCGCGGCTGATCTTCTGCCCGCGCAGCATGGCCGCGAATTTCTTCTCGCCGCCCGCCTTCCGGATCGTCTCGCGGAGGCGTTCGTCGATTTCCCCGGAAGGCGCCCGTATGCCCAGTTCGTTCGCTTCGTCGATCAGCAGGCGCGCGCCGATGGCCTGCTCGCAGGCCTTCCGGCGCAACAGCGGCATCTGCGCGCGGACTTCGCTCTCCGACATGTGCCCGGAATAGAAGCGTACCAGGCGGTCGAGCTCGTACCTGACCGCCGCCTCGTCGATTTCAACGCCGTTTACGCGCAGGGGCATGACTGTCTTCCGCCCGCCGTCTCAAGAACGGCCAGCATATCCTCCGCCTTCATGGGAACCGTCACGGAAATGGGGATTATCCTTACTCCTTTGGCCCTGTAGTGGTCAAGCAGGGGAGGCGTGCGGGCCTGAAAGAGGGCGATCCTGCGTCCGATCCCGGCGGGCGAATCGTCCGTCCGCCCCCCGCGGTCGCCCCCGCTGTCCAGCGCGATGCGGGCCGCGGCCACGTCCGGGCCGCAGTCCAGCAGGACAACCGTCTCCACGCGCAGGAGACGATCCACGCCGGCCGCCTGGCCGGCGTGGCGCGGCAAGCCGTTCATGACGATGGCGTCTTCCGGCCGCGCGCCGCAGGCGGCGATGAAGGCCCGCAGGATGCGCTCCGCCACGTGGAAGGTGTCGTTCTCCAGAAGCCGCCCTTCGGCCAGCGCGCGCCGCACCACGGCGACGTCGGCGGCCGGAAACCCGGCCGGCGGCGCGCCGGAGGCCCCGACCGCGCGAAGCTGCGCGCCGAAATCGAAGTGAAAGCAGCGCCGGCCGGCGAACCCGCGGCGCGCCAGCAGGTCCCCCAGCGGCGTCTTGCCGGCGCCCGTGGGGCCCAGCAGCAGAAAGGCGCGATGACGGCTGTCGCGCTCGCTCATGAAGACGCACTATCGGGCAAGAAGCGGCGGATGTCCAAGTGAACTTCTTCGTCCCTTGCCCCGCGCGGGTCCGGCTGCTAGGCTGTCCGGCCGTGAAAGCCCTGGTCCAGCGCGTGACCCGCGGCGCGGTCACGATCGACGGCGCGGTCGCCGGCAGCGTCGGCCGCGGTTTCGTGGTCCTGCTGGGCGTCCGGCAGGGCGACACCGAAGACGACGCGCGCTACCTCGCCCACCGCACGGTCAACCTGCGCGTGTTTGCCGACGCCGGCGGCCGCATGAACCTGGCCCTGGACGACGTCGGCGGCGCCGTGCTGGTCATTTCCCAGTTCACCCTGTACGCGGACACGCGCAAGGGCAACCGTCCGAGCTTTGTCGGCGCGGCCGCGCCCGAAGAGGCCGCGCGTCTGTACGAGGCGTACGTCGCCGGCTTGCGCGCCGCCCTCGGCCCGGCGCGCGTGGCCACGGGCCGGTTCGGCGCCATGATGCAGGTGGATATCGCCAACGACGGCCCGGTGACGATCGAGCTGAGCACGGACAGCCGCGGCGGCGCCTGAGCGGAGAGCCCGGCGCGTTTTTCCCGCGTTTTTTCCCGCAGTTGCGGGCGCGGCGCGAATCTGTTATCATACCTTTGAAATGGACAAGCAGAAGAAAGCCTTCGATTTCTGGTACGCGGTGAACAACACGCGCATCGCGCTGATGCCGTCGCGCCACCTCGAAACCTTCGGCACGACGGTTCTGCACTATCATCTCGTGAGCGCGCTCATGGACACCGTCAACCAGACGCGCGTGCGCGAAGGCCGTATCCAGGCCAACCGCCCCCAGATCATCACCCCCGAGGCCTATTCCAGGACCATCCTCGAAGGTTTCGGCGACGAGGCGCGCAACTACGTGGACTGGCTGAAGGAGCATGAAACCGAGGTGCGCATCCTGCAGTACGGCTACCGTCTGCGCAAGGAGCTGTACAGCGAACACCTGATATCGGAGCCGGCGGCGGCGGTGGCGGAGCGGGTGGAGAACGAGGTCCGCGGCCGGAATGACCCGCTCAGCGCCGTCGTGGTCGGCGTGGATGAGCCCTGGGACGTGTGCCTGGTCAAGCTGTTCTGGGAAGTGATCCGCCATTCGGTGGGCCCGAACGTGCGCGACCTCGAGCGGCGGCGCATGTTCGACGACGCCGGCGGCGTGCCGCGCGCGGTGCGCGACGACATCGAGCGGGCCTTCGAACGCGCGGCGCGCGACCCGTCGCAGATCAAGGCGCTCGGCGGGATGCTTCACCGCGCCGGCCTGTTCGAGGAGTACCAGGACCGTTTCTTCTCGCTGATGCGTCAGCGCCGGGGCTGATTCAGCCGCGCCCGATCCTCTCGATCAGTTCGAGCCACTGCCGTTCCACGCGATCGGCCGCGAAATCGAGCGACCGTTCATGGGCGCGCGCGCGGTATTCCTCGCGCAAGCGGTCCTCCGCGAGCAGCCGGACGAGGACGTCGGCCAAGGCTTCCTCGGAAGCGTCCAGCGGGTCGCCGGCCGCGGGTGTCGCGCCGCGCATGGGCGGCGTCAGCACGCCGTACGCGGCGAATTCGGCGACGCGCGTCTTGTGCCGGCAATCGCCGGCCGGCGCCAGGATTTCCCGCGGCCCCGCTATGCAGTCGGCGGCGACGACGGGCGTCTTGAGGGCCATGGCCTCCAGGAGCACGTTGGGGAAGCCCTCCGACAGCGACGTCAGGGCCAGCACGTCCGCCCGGGCGATCCACGCCGGGGGGCTTTTCCGGAAACCGGCAAACGCGACGGCGCCGGACAGCCCGAGGGCGCCGGCGAGCCGCTCCAGCTCCGGCCGACACGGGCCGTCGCCGACAATCACCAGCCGCGCATCCGGGCGCCGCTCCCGCACGCGTCCGAAGGCGCGAATGAGGTGCCCGAAGCCCTTGACGGGGCGCAGGCGGCCGCAGGCCAGCACCGTCCGTCTCCCGAACAGGGCCTCGCATTCGGCGGGGAGCGGGTTCTCCGAGGCTTCCGCGGCAAGCTGCGCGTGGTCGCAGAAGTTGGGGATGACGGAAAGACGTTCGTCGGGAAGCGGGAAGTGCCGCCTGAATTCCAGCATGGCCTCGCGCGAATTGAAGTTGGCCACGGCAACGCGGCGCAGCCCGACCGCGAAAAGCCGCTTCACGAGGAAGCGCTTGACCGGCGACTTCAGCGCGCCCAGCGATATCATCGGGTGACGCACCGAGATCACGCGGCTGCGCACGCGCGCGGAAAGCATGTTGAAAATGTTGGCCCGGTCTTCAAAGCTGATCACAACGTCCAGTCCGAGCCGCGCCTCCGCCCGCTGCAGCGCCAGGTACTGGCGCGGCGCGCGGATGATCTTCAGGGCGGTGCCCGCGTTGATGTCGGAGCGGCTGAGCCGGACCAGGCGGGACTGCAGGTCGCGATCGCGCCGCGGATCGGGGTGCAGATCCATTTGCCGGGTGCCGTCGATGGTCAACAGGTGCGCATCGGCCCGCCGCGCGAGCAGGTCGAGCAGGCGGAGCGCCATCCGCTCCGCGCCCCCGATCGCCAGGGAGCTTGTCAGCAGGCCGATTCGTTTGTGATTGGCCATGGCCGGACCGCCAGAATGAGATTGCCGTTACGATGTCGCATCGCTAGGCTGAAACTTAATGGCGCGCGCGGATCGCGTCAACTCCGGGCTGCGGCCGGCGCGCCGAATTGCCGCGCCGACTTGTCGGCGGGTTGCGTGCAATGACCGGACCGGAAGAAAACGTCTGGAGCGGATGGAACGAGCCGCTGACCTGCCGCGAACGCCTCTGCGCCGCGCTGGGAGAGCTCTCCCCCTTCGGCCGGTGCCGTCTCCGGTTCTACCGGTGGGCCGGAATGAAGATCGGCCGGGGCGTAACGCTCGGCCGCGGCGTCGCGGTGGCGTGCTATCCCCGCAAGATAACGCTGGAAGACTGCGTCGAGATCCAGCCGCAAGTCTACTTCCTGGCGCGCGATGAAATACGCGTCGGCCGCAACACGGCCATCTCCCCCTTCGTGAAGATCCTCACCAGTTCCAATCCGAACGCCAGGCACAACGCGCTGGGCGGCATTTTCCCGCC
Organism: Lentisphaerota bacterium; assembly: GCA_016873635.1. GTDB lineage: Bacteria > Verrucomicrobiota > Kiritimatiellia > UBA8416 > VGWJ01 > VGWJ01. The sequence continues at coordinate 6,096 of VGWJ01000083.1, forward strand.
GGTGAGGAAGCCCGTGACAATCCGCGAGAACTGTTGGATCGGGACGGGCGCGATTCTGCTGCCCGGCGTGACGGTGGGCCCGATGTCCGTCGTGGCGGCCGGCGCGGTGGTCACGCGGGACGTGCCCGAACGGTGCGTGGCGGCAGGCGTGCCTGCCCGAACGATCCGCCGGATCTAACCTCCCGTTCTAGAATTTTTCGGGCCGCGGCCGGCCGGGATCGCGCAGGAACAGGCCGGGCAGCGCCGCCAGCACCTTGGCGATCACCCGCCCGGCGTCGTACTTGGCGTACAACTGGACGCGGGGCAGCCACGCCGGCCGCGCGGACGCCCCCACCCAGCGCGGCTCGGTGGTCATGACGGTGGTCACGCCGCATTCCAGAGCGTAGCGCGCCAGACGCTCTGTTCCGTTTCCATTCGGAAATGCGAACGAAGGGCACGGGACGCCCAGCGCCTCGCTGACGGCCCGCGTGGATTCGCGGATCTCGTCTCGCGCGGCCTCTTCCGGCATTTCCGTCAGAATGCCGTGCCGCCGGCCGTGGGCGCCGATCGTGAAGCCCTGCGCATGCAGGCTGCGGATTTCGTCCCAGCTCATGGGCTGAACGGCCGGATCCGCCTGGTCGGGCGATATCTGGTAACATGCGCAGGCCGCCGTGACGCGACGCACCGCCTCGTCGTGGGGCAACTCCTTCAGGGTGGCGACCCGCAATTCCGCGGGGAGGCCTTCCACGTTCTCCTCCAGGGCATTCGCCAGATCGATCCACAGCGGCGTTCCGCGGCCGGCGGCGTCGCTGACCACGTAGAAGACGGCCGGCACGCCCCGCCGGCGCAGCTCGGGCGCGGCCTCGAGGATGTTCACGCGCTTGCCGTCGTCGAACGTGAGCAGGCAGAAGGGCTTGCCGCGCCCGCGGGACCCCAGCGCCCGCACCATTCCTTCGTGATCCACGAATGTGAAATACCTTCCCAGGGCGTCGATCTGCACGCGCATCTGCCGGGCAGTCTGGTTGTGGTTGTTGATGATAATGCCGCGCCGCCCGCATGGACGGGCGAAGGGGAGCACCACCCTGGCGACAACCGCAAGCATGCGCATTCTCCCACCTGATCAGCGGCCGCCGGACACGCCGGCGCCGCGCCGCGCCTTGCGGCGGATCAGATACGCCGCATGGCGCAGGGACGGCAGCGGATCGCGAAGCGACGCGACGGCAAACTGGCACCGCCCCGACAGGACGATGCGCACCCATTCGCGCAGGACCGCCGCGGACGTCGCCGGCCGCAGCAGTTGCCTGAGATACGCGGCGCCGGCCAGCCAGTAGGCCGGCTTCTGCGTCACGGCCGCGGGACACGCGCCGTACGCCCAATCCGCGTAGGCCAGCCAGGCCAGGTCGATTCCGGCCCGGGCCGCCAGGGCATGAAACGCCTCCAGACGCACGCTCATTTCGATGAAGTAGCATGCCCCCCCCAGGCGCTTGTACTCAATGCCGCCCAGCCCGCGGTAATCCAGCCCGAGCAACAGCAGCCGGCTGAGCGCCTCAATGTCCGGCAGCGGCACGGTCTCGCCCGCGGCCATCACCCCGGCGCCGGGCGGATGCTGGCGTATCTTGCGGCCGGTGCAGCCATGGAGCACCCGGCCGTCCCGCGAACGATAGAACATGTACACTTCGACCGCGCCGTCCCCGCCGGCAACATACTGCTGCGCAATGAGACGCACTCCCCGCGCGAGCAGATACCGCCCCCGCTCCAGCACGTCCTCCGGCCGGGCGCAGCGCTCGGTCTTGAAATCGGGCAGCGCGCCCCTCTCCTCCCAGGAGTTCGGCTTGAGAATGACCGGCATGGGAAAGGTCCCGGCCGCCCGCCGCAGATCGGCCTCGCAGCTCACCGCCAGCGTCTCCGGGACCGTCAGGCCGCAGGCGCGGGCCGCGACGTGGGCCTGTTCTTTGTGCAGCATCTTCCGGAGGGGAACGCTGTCGGCAAGCATCAGGCGGCATCTTGCCTCCAGCTCCGGGCGGCAGCGGTCCGCCAGTTCGCAGGCGGCATCGTTCATGGGCAGGACGAGAGGGGGCGCGGCGGAGCGGATCCGTTCGAGGACCTCCAGCAGGACCGCGCGGAAAGACCGGACGTCATCTCCGCCCGGAAGGGGGCGCGCCCCGCGGCAGAAACGGCTGGCCGCGTATACGGGCAGCGCCTCGGCCGGCGCGAGGACGTGCACGGGTATTCCGCGCCGCCCCAGCGACCGCATGACGGCCAGCATGCCTCCGCACTCCCTCCCGCCCACGATGATGCACGGCGGCCCGCCGCGCGGCTCTTTCATCGCGTCCGCCCTCATCTCCGGTCCGTCCCGCGCCGGCAGATCCGCGCGCCCGCGTCGAGCATGCCCCTCACGCGCAGCCACTCCCCGCGGTCCATGGTGACGGCCGCCACGGCCGTCCGCTTGAGCAGCAGGCCGAGCAGGGAGTACCAGAAAAGAACTTCCTGCAGCGCCGGCCCGCGCACGCAGTCGCTGAAGATCCTGTGGACCGACATGACGTATTCGCACCCCCGCCGGCGCTTGTCCATCCGCTCGACCGGCGAGTTGTAGTGCCGCAATCGCGCCCGCGGTTCGATGTACAGGTTGTGGGTGCGCGACAGAGGAAGCGTGTAGTCCTTGTCCTCCCCCTGGCAATACCCTGTCGCGTAGTCTTCCGCGAAAGGGCGGCCGCGCGCCACGGCGCCCGCGAAAGAGAAGAGCGCCCCGCTCAGGAAGTCGGCCCGCTGGAGGCGGCGGGCCGGGTTGACCCGCTGCACGACCGGATGCTCGGAGAAGCCCGACGGAGTCACGCGGCAGGGCCGCAGCGGCGAAAGGAGAAAGAGCAGGTTGTAAA
>VGWJ01000084.1 GCA_016873635.1 Lentisphaerota bacterium
GGATCGAGAATTGAAAATTGAAAATCGACAATTGAAAATGTGAGCAAAGGAATGTTGGCGGGGCATTTGGCTACCCACGAGTGACGGATTCGTTTCCAGGGGTGAAAGCATGAGCGACATGAAGAACAAGCGGGTCTTGGTGACGGGTTCCGGAACCGGACTGGGTCAGGGCATCGCGCTGGAGTTCGCACGGCAGGGGGCGGCCGTGGCCGTCCACTACTCGCACAGCGCCAAGGGCGCCGAGGCGACGGTCAAGCAGATCGTGGAAGCCGGCGGCAGGGCCGCCGCGTTCAAGGCCGATTTCCGCGAGACGGCGCCGATCCGGACGCTGGCGCGCGAGGCGGTCGCTTTTCTGGGCGGGCTGGACGTGCTGGTGAACAACGCCGGGATCACCATGAACCGGCCGTTCGAGAAGACCACGGTCGAGCAGTTTGACACGCTCTACGCCGTGAACGTGCGCGCGCCCTACTTCATGAGCCAGGCGCTGGTGCCTGATCTTGAGAAGAGCAAGGGCGTCATCATCAACATCGCCTCGATTCACGCGTTCCGGGCGTACATCGAGCACACGGTCTATGCCGGCACCCGCGGCGCCATCGTGACGTTCACGCGGAACCTGGCCATCGAGCTGGCGCCGCGCGGGATCCGGGTGGTGGGCCTTGCGCCCGGCGCGGTGCCGATCCCCAGCCACTTCAAGTCCATGCCGGGCGTGGACATGGAGAAGTCCATCCGCGAGTTCGGCAAGTGTATTCCCAGCGGGTTCGCCGGCACGCCGCGTGATGTCGGCGAGATCGCCGTCTTCCTGGCATCCTCGTCGGCGCGGTATATCGTCGGCCAGACCCTGGTGGCCGACGGCGGCACCACGGCGTTGATGCACTTCGGCGGGGACTTCAAGCAGCCCATGACCGCGCAGTTCGGACAGGGCTACGTGCCGGGGGTGTAGGGGGCGATACCCGGTTGACGTCAGATGAGCGAACAACAGCAAGTCGTCGGCGAACGTTTCGGGGAAGCCAAACCCTTCCCCGAGATGCTCTCGGTGATCACCGACCCGAATCTGGAGGTGTTCAAGGTGACGGCCGATCCGGAGGTCGCCTGCAGTACGCGCGGCGGTTTCTTCTCCCCGGACGGCAGTCGGTTCTTCTTCAAGCGCCAGTGGACCGCGGGCCCGATGAGCGGGCGTGTGCAATATGTGATGTGCGAGGTCAACGACGGTTTTGCGCTGCGCGGGCTCACGGACGACGCGAATCCGTGCATACCGATCCTGAGCCGCGACGGACGGCACCTCTACTATTTCTCGAATCCCGCGGGGGAGGCGGCCCGGCCCGGCGTCGTCTTCAAGCGCGTTGAGCTGAGAACCTGCAAGTCGGATGTCTTGACCGTGTTCGACGCTCCGGTCGAAGGAATCGGGAAACGTCCCGCCAACGCGATGTGCGGGGGATCGCTTCGCGCTGACGGCAAGATGCTGTGCGCGGGTTTCAACTTCCGCACCGCGAACGGCGAGCCTCACTTCGCGCCGGTCTTCATCAACTTGGAGACGCTCGCGATCCGGGGGTTCGAATGGGAACCGTACGACTGGCGGGTTGGGGGAACCTACTTCCGCGGCGACGACCCGGCGCACCTCGGCCACCTGCTGATGGGCCGCTCGAATCGAAGCCAGCACTGGGACAAGGACGGCAACTACTCCGAGAAGTGGTACAGCGACGTGCATCGCCTGCAGTTGTTCGTCGTTGACGAATCCGGCGCGCGGATCGGGATCTTCCCCATCGGCGGCGAGGGGGAGTCCGTGGACCACAGTTACTGGCGCGGCGGGCGTTACGAACTGGTGACCCATGCGGGACGTTTCGACACCTCGCCCCACTGGCGCGGCACGATCATGTGCACCGCGCCCGTCGTCTGCGATCCGGCGCTGTGGACCAGTCCCAGGCATATACCCGGTGCGCGCCGGGTCGAGCTGACCCGGAAATTCACCCGGCCCGACGTCTGCCACATGTCCTGGCACAGGGACGGAACGCACGTGGTGTGCGACACCGAGGGGTGGGCGGGCCGCGGCACGCCTTGTCTCATGGGCCCGGCCGCCTTCCTGTATCTCGGCACGGTGATCGAGAACGGAACGGAGGACGTTTCCATCAAGACGAAGTATCTGCTCCATCCGCGCAGTTCGTGGAATGGCGCTCACACGGAGAATTGCCCGGAACTGGCTCCGGATCTGAAGACGATCTTCTTTACGTCGGATTGGACCGGCGCGGTCGGTCAACCGCAGGTCTTTGCCGTGCGGGGATTCGAGTTTCCATGAGGATAGCAGGATGAATCGGCCAGTCGTCATCGCGGCTTGTGCGCCGGCGGCCTATGCGGTGCGCAAGGCCGCGGCCGACCTTCTGGGTGTCACCGTCGGGGCCGTGTAACTGCTCGGCGACCCCACCGCCGGCTGCTGGCGGATCAAACGGAAGAGAAACAACCGCGGAACGAATCAGGAACTCAGGAATCGTCGCCCGTAATCGTTTGCCGGTTCGGTAAACTACGCGGCCATTGTTGGGTGGTCAAGCGGAAGAGGAGCATTATGAAAGTAGATCTGAACGGGAAAACGGCATTGGTCACCGGCGCGGCGCGGGGGATCGGAAAGGCGATTGCCGATATGCTGGCCGATAACGGCGCGCGGGTGGCGTACACAGACATCGTCGAGGAAGGCGCCAGGCAGGGCGCGGCCGCCAGGGCCGGCTGCGTCGCGCGGCGGCTGGATGTCACCAGCGCGGCGGACATCGGGGCGGCGGTGCAATGGGTCCGCGCGACGTTCGGCGGACTCGATATCCTGATCAACAACGCCGGCGTGAACACGATGAAGCATCGCGTCACGCTGGATCAGTTCCCGCAGGAAGAGTGGGACTGGATCGTGAACACGGACATGACCGGCTGCTACCGGGTCACGAAGGCGTTCGTTCCGTTGCTGTTTGCGCGCGGCGGCGGGCGCATCGTTAACATCGCCTCAGTCTTCGGCCTGGTGCCGGCGCGGTTGCAGTGCGCCTTTGTCGCCGCCAAGGCCGGCGTGGTGAACCTGACCAAGGCCATGGCGATGGAATTCGCCGAGCGCGGCGTGCTGGTCAACGCCATCGCTCCGGGCTCGATTCCGATTGAAGGTCCGCAAGGGCTCTTCACCGGAAACAATCCCATTATGAAGGCCCGGATGGAGGCGATGTTGTCGCACATCCCGCTACACCGCTTCGGCAAGGTCACGGACATCGCCAACGCCGCGCTGTTTCTGGTGGCGCCGGAGAACGAGTACATGACCGGCGCGGTGGTGACCGTTGACGGCGGATGGACGGCGGGGTATTCGAGGGACTTCTAGGGGATTGAAGATTGAAAACTGAAAATTGAAAATTGAAGATGAGAGAGCAAGTAAGAGTTGGCGCTACCGGGATTAGCGGGGGATTTTCTCTTGATGGATGGCTTGAGGTGGGCCGGATCGTGTAAGCAGTTCGGTTAAGGGTACTCAGGGGAGTGGGGCCTCTGGCGCAAAGCCGCCAGACGGAACAAGCCATGAGAAGCGTTCCTCAATCTTTGTCGCGAGCTTCGTCGGGAGTCCGCCGCGGCGGATCGACGAAGTTCGCGATAAAGCTCCTCTGAACCTGACACATGTTACGGGGCATTAACGCAATGACAACCAAGCTACGTAAACAGAGGGAAGCGGTCACCATTGGCCGTGACCATGCGCTCGCGCTCTACCGGACGATGCTGACGATCCGGATGACGGAGGAGCAGCTCTTGCGGGCGCACCAGCGCGGGCTGATCCACGGGGCGTGCCACACGTACATCGGCGAGGAGGCGGTCGCCGCCGGCGTCTGCGCGCACCTGCGTCCGCGGGACCCGATTTTCAGCACGCACCGCGGGCACGGCCACGCGCTGGCCAAGGGCCTGGAACCGCGCGCGCTGATCGCCGAGCTCCTGGGGCGCGCCACCGGTTGCTCCAGCGGCCGCGGGGGGAGCATGCACCTGTTTGCCCCGGAGATCGGACTTCTGGGCACCAGCGGCATCGTCGGGCCTTGCATTCTGCAGGCGACGGGCGCCGGGTACGCCGCCAAGGTGCTCAAGGATGGGCGAGTGGCCGCGGCGTTCTTCGGCGACGGCGCCTCGAACAATGGCGCGTTCCACGAGGGCCTGAACATGGCCGCCATCTGGAAACTGCCGGTGCTGTTCGTCTGCGAGAACAACCAGTACGCGACGGAAGTGCCGATCAATTACGCGGCTGGGAATCCCGACATCGCGTCGCATGCGACGGCCTACAACATTCCCGGCGTGGCTGTGGACGGAAACGATGTTCTTGCGGTTTCCGCCGCCGCGGCGGAAGCCGTGGAGCGTGCGCGCGCCGGAAAGGGCCCGACGCTGATCGAGTGCAAGACCTACCGCACGCGGCCGCACGCCGAAGGCATGGGCGACTACACCTACCGCACGCGGGAGGAAGTGGAGGAGTGGAAGGCGCGCTGTCCGATCCGGGCTTTTCGCAAGCGCCTGCTTGCCGACGGCACGGCCACGGAGAAGGAAATCGCGGCCATCGAGAAGGAAATCGGCGACACGGCGGCGGAGGCGCTCAAGCAGGCCGAGTCCGATCCCTGGCCCGGGCCGGAAACCGCGGTGCTTCACGTGTGCGACGAAAATCCGCCGCCGCCGGCGCCGGAACTGCCCGCCGGAACGCGGGAAATCAACTTCATCCGCGGCACGCTCGAGGCGCTGGAGGCCGAAATGGCGCGCAAGCCGGGCATCTTCGTCATGGGCGAAGGCATCGGCGTGCGCGGCGGCAACTTCGCCACGACCGCCGGCCTGTTCCAGAAATACGGCGCGGTGCGGCTATGCGACACGCCGATCTGCGAGCGCGGGTTCGTGGGCCTGGCCTGCGGCGCCGCGATGGCCGGCGCGCGGCCGGTGATCGACTTCATGTTCGCCGACTTCGTCCTCGACGGGGCGGGCGAGATCATCAACCAGATCGCCAAGATGCGTTTCATGAGCAACGGCCGGCTGGCGATGCCGGTGGTTCTGCGCGGCTGCATCGGCATCGGCCATTCCGCGGCGACGCACCACTCGGGCAACTACGGCTCGATGTTCGCGCATTTCCCGGGCTTGAAGGTGGCCATGCCGTCCAACGCCTACGACGCCAAGGGCCTGTTCATGCGCGCGCTGCGCGGCAACGATCCCGTTTTGTTCCTCGAACATCGGGAACTCATCGGGTTCAAGTGCCCTGTGCCGGAATCGGATTACGAAATTGAGTTCGGCAAGGCGGCGGTGGTGCGCGAGGGGCGCGACGTGACCGTGGTGGCGCTCGCGATGATGGCGCACCACGCGAAAAAGGCGGCCGAGGCGCTGGCGACCGAGGGGATCGGAATCGAGTTGATTGATCCGCGCACCATCGCGCCGCTTGATACGGCGACGATCCTGGCGTCGGTGCGCAAAACCGGGCGGTTGCTGGTCGTGGACGAGGATTTCGCGCCGTACAGCGTCGCCAGCGAAATCGCCGCGGCGGTCGCCTCGGAAGGGTTCGACGACCTGGACGCGCCCATCCGCCGACTCCACGGCGCTTTCGCGCCGGTGCCCTACAGTCCGCCGCTGGAGAAGCGGCTTGTGCCGGATGGGGATGCGATCGCGCGGGCCGTGAGGGAATTGATGGAGGAGTAGAATATGGCCATTGAAGTGACATTGCCCAGGCAAGGCTGGTCCATGGAAGAAGCGGTTTTCGTGGAATGGCTGAAAAAGGACGGCGACGAGGTGAAAGCCGGCGATCCGCTGTTCTCGGTCGAGACAGACAAGGCGGTGCAGGAGATCGAATCGCTGGATGCCGGCATTCTGCGGTTGACGCCGAACTCGCCGAAGAAAGACGACAAGGTCCAGGTGGCCGACGTACTGGCCTTCCTGGTGGCGCCGGGCGAGGAGACGCCGACGGGGACGCCGGCAGGCAAGCCGGCTCCGAAGTCGGAAGTCGCCGCGGCCCCCGCGCCCGCGGCCAAGTCGGCGGCGCCAGCGCTGATTCCGGCGCCGGTTGTTCCGTCGGCCCCGGCGGGCCGGTCCGTTTCACCGCGCGCGGCGCGGCGCGCCGCGCAGGCAGGCGTGGACCTGCGGGCCGTGCAGGGCACGGGCCGGGGGGGACGCATCCGGGAGCGTGACGTTGTGGCGGCGATTCGGGGGAAGACCGTACCGACCGCGGCGGCTTCGGCGCCGACCCCGCCTGCCGTTCCGCCGATTTCGGGCCGCGACGAGAAGATCACGACGCTGCGCCGGACCGTCGCCGACCGCATGCACCGGAGCAAAACGATCACCGCGCCGGTAACGCTGACCACGCGGGTTGACGCCGGCGCGCTGGTCGCCCTGCGCGAGGGGCTGAAGGCCAAGGCCAAAGGGAGGAAGAACGTTCCGGCCTACGGCGACATCGTCATGCGGGAAGTGGCGCAGGCCCTGCTGGAGCACCCGGCGCTCAATGCCCGCTGGGAGGACGACCACATCCGCTATCCGGATTCCGTAAATATCGGGTTTGCCGTGGATACGGAAGCCGGGCTGGTCGTGCCGGTCGTGCACGACGCGCCGAAGTATGAACTCCGGAAACTGGCGGACCTGACCCGCGACCTCGCGGAGCGGGCCAAGGCGCGCCGCCTCACGCCGGAGGAGATGAGCGGCGGCACGTTCACGATCACCAACCTGGGCATGGCGGGCATCGACGCCTTCACGCCGATCGTCAACTGGCCCGAGTGCGCGGTGCTCGGCGTGGGCCGGATCGCGGAAGAGCCGGTGGTGAGCGGGAAGAAGCTGGCGATCGGCCACCGCCTGTGGCTCAGCCTGACCTTCGATCACCGCCTTGTGGACGGCGCCCCCGCGGCGCGGTTCCTGGAGGCGGTGCGCCGGCGGATCGAGAGGCCGGCATGAAAACGATGAGATCGACGTCGCCCTGTTGTTCCTCGTCTCGGGCGCCAGTTCGTACGCCACGGGACGGAATCCGCCGGTGGATGGCGGAATGTCCACGGGAGCGACGAGGCAGATGGAAATGAACAGGCAATCAACACATGTGCACTTCGAAACACGGGCCCTGGAATTCTTTGCCCGCGACGTGTTCATTGCCTGCGGCTTGAACCGGGAGCAGGCCGCACAATCCGCGGAGGTGATGGTGGCGGCGGATGTGCGCGGGATTCCGTCGCACGGAATCGGGCGGCTGTGGCGCTATGTCAACGGGCTGAAGACCGGCCTGATGCTGGTGGACGCGAAGCCGGAGATAGTGGCCGACACGCCGGGTTCGCTGGTTGTGGACGCGTGCGGCGGCATGGGTTTTGCCATCAGCGTGGACACGATGAACCGCATCATCCGGAAGGCCGAAACCAACGGCTCGGCCTTCGGGTGCATACGCGACTCGAATCATTTCGGCATTGCCGGCTACTACGCCATGCAGGCGCTGGAGCACGACATGCTCGGCATCGCCGCGACCAATACGGCGGCGCTTGGATTGCCGACGTTCGGCCGGCGGGTGATGTACGGCACCAACCCGCTGGCCTTCGCGGCGCCGGCGGACGAGGAGCGCGCGTTCGTGCTCGACATGTCCACGACGGTGGTCACCCGCGGCAAGATCGAGGTGTATGACCGCCTCGGCAAGCCGTTGCCGCACGGCTGGGCCGCCGGGCTGGACGGCCGCCCCACGGCCGACGCGCATGCGATGATCGACAACCTGCTCCACCGGCGCGGGGGCGGCATCTTCCCGCTCGGCGGCGAGGGCGAGGATTCTGGCGGGTACAAGGGCTACGGGCTGGCCGTGATGGTGGACATCCTGTGCAGCGTGCTCTGCGGCGCGCCGTTCGGCCCGCAGGTCAGCGACACCGCCACCAGTTCCGCCCGCGTCAGCCACTTCTTCGGGGCGATCAAGATCGGCGCGTTCCGTGAGCCCAAGGCGTTCCGGAGAGATATGGACAAGATGCTCCGGGACTTGCGGCTCAGCCCGCCGGCCGAGGGTGCGGAGCGTGTGTACTTTGCCGGGCAGAAGGAATTCGAGCACGAAGCCGGGGTTCGGAAGTCCGGCGTGCCGCTGTTCAAGGAGACCGTGGCGTCCCTGGAAGAGATCGCTCGTGAGACGGGCGTGCCGATGCCGGGGGTGAAGAGGTGCGACTGACGACACCGAAGCGTTGCGTGCTTTTCACCCAAGGAAAAATGAGCCACAACGCAGGCGACGCCCGCGTGTCGCGCGAGGCGCTGGAGGCGTTTTGCGTGGAGGCCATGCGCCGTGCCGGCATGAACGAGGCGGACGCGCGCCTGACCGCCGAGGTGCTGGTGACGACCGACACCTGGGGCACGCACACGCACGGCACGAAGCAACTGCGGAACCTGATCAAGAACTTCCGCGACGGCCGGATGGACATCAAGGCGCGGGCGGAGCTGGTCGGCGAAGGGCCGGGCTGGGCGCGGTTCGACGGACACGCGAGCATGCCCATGCCGACCTCGGTGCGGGCCATGGAGACGGCCATCGCCAAGGCGAAGAACACCGGCATCGCCATCGCCACGGTGAACAACAGCGGCCACTTCGGCGCGGCGGGTTACTACGCCTGGCTGGCAACCCGGCACGACATGATCGGGATGAGCTTCACCAACGTGGACCCGGGCGTGGCCGCGCCGGGCTCGCGCGGATCGGTGCTTGGCACCAACCCGATTGCGTACGCCGTGCCGGCGGGCCGTGAACATCCGGTCATGCTCGACATCGCCACCAGCGTGGTGGCCGCGAGCAAGATCTACGCCCTGCGCCAGCTCGGCAAGCCGCTGCCGGAGGGCTGGATCGTGGATGGAGACGGCTTGCCGACGACGGACCCGGGGAACTATCCGCTGGCCGGC
>VGWJ01000085.1 GCA_016873635.1 Lentisphaerota bacterium
TCAGCCGCGGCGCCGACGTGATGTACAAGGTGAGCGCCCCGTACTCGGCCGCGCACGAGCGCGGCCTCCGCTGGAACGATCCGGACCTCGGCATTGCCTGGCCGGTGGAGGCGCCCGTGCTCTCGGACAGGGATCGGGTTCTGCCGTGCCTGCGTGAGGCGGGCGTGGAATCCTGACGGGCGACCGGGCCTCATCGGCGGCGGGCGCGCGGGAAGGGGACATGTCGCGGTGACTTCGCCGGAGGACAAGATTCTGCCGCGTGAGGCAATGCGGGCCGAACGGGAAGCGCTGCGGCAACGCGGACTCAAGGTGGCCTTCACAAACGGCTGTTTCGACCTGCTTCACGCCGGTCACGTCAAGTCGCTCGGTTGGGCAAGGGGACAGGCGGACGTGTTGATCGTGGGCCTCAACTCCGACCGTTCGGTGCGGCGGATCAAGGGCGCGAAGCGGCCGCTCGTCGGCGAGCGCGACCGGGCCGTGATGCTTGCGGGGCTGGAGGCCGTGGATTACGTCGTGGTCTTTGACGAGGACGAGCCGGCGGCCCTGCTCGCGGAGCTCACGCCTGACGTGCTGGTCAAGGGGGCGGACTGGGCGCACTTCGTCAGCGGGCGGGAAGCGGTCGAGAAGGGGGGCGGGCGCGTGGCGCTGGCGCCGATCTTCGAAGGCCGTTCCACGAGCGAACTGATCAGGAGAATTGTCGCCGCCTACGGCTCTGAGCCCGCGGAGGTCTGACGTGGCCGGCATAATCGTCACGGGGGGAGCGGGCTTTATCGGGTGCAATCTGGTGCGGGCGCTCAACGAGCGCGGCCGGGCCGACATCCTGATCGTCGACGAGCCCCTGACCGGTCCGCGGCAGCGCAACCTGGAAGGTCTTCGCTTCGCGGACTTCGCGGAGAAGGATCCGTTCCGTGCGGGGGTGCTTGGCGGGAAGATCTCCGCGCCCGAAGTGGTCTTCCATCTCGGCGCGTGCAGCCGGACGACCGAGTCCGACGCCGCTTTTCTGATGGACAACAACTGCCTTTACAGCCGGCAGCTCTGCGAATGGTCCTTGCGCAAGGGGGCGCGTTTCATTGCGGCGTCCAGCGCCGCGACCTACGGCGACGGCCGCATGGGCTATTCCGACCGTGACGAGACGACGCTGAGGCTGCGGCCGATGAACGCATACGGGCGGTCGAAGCACGCGTTCGACGTGTGGGCGCTTCAGGGCGGGCTGTTCGACCGGATCGTCGCGTTGAAGTACTTCAACGTCTTTGGCCCGCGCGAATCCCACAAGGGCGACATGTGCTCGGTGGTGCTCAAGGCGTTCAGGGAAATAGGCGAAACGGGCCGCGTGCGGCTCTTCAGGTCGCACAAACCGGAGTACGCCGACGGCGAACAGGACCGGGATTTCGTCTACGTGAAGGACGCGGTGGACGTGACGCTGTGGTTTCAGGAGCATCCCGGGGTGTCAGGCCTGTTCAACTGCGGAACGGGAAGGGCGCGGACGTGGAACGACCTGGCAAGGGCGGTGTTCGACGCCATGGGCCTGCCGCCGCGCATCGAGTACGTGGAGATGCCGGAAGGGTTGCGCGGCCAGTACCAGTATCACACGCGGGCGGAGATGGAGAAGCTGCGCCGGGCGGGATACGCGCGGGAGTTCCATTCCCTGGAGGAAGGGGTTCGCGACTACGTGCGGGGTTACCTTATGGGCGGATAACCGGAGTCCCGATCCGGCCGGACGTCGCCGGTCCTCGAATGCCGTCGCCTAGCGCGGCCTTTCATGAACAAGGCGGGCTACGCCTGCCCGGCAATGCGGTCGATGATGTCGCCCGTGCTGACGGCATCCAACCGGCGGAGCCGCTGCACCTTGCCCCCGTACGCCGTGACAACCTCGGCGCCTACGATATTCTCGGTCTCGCCGCCTTTGACCAGCACGTCGGGCCTGAGCGTTTCCAGAAGCGCGACGGGCGTGTCTTCGTCGAAGACCGTGACGTAATCCACGCATTCCAGCGCGGCCAGGATCTCGGCCCGTTCGTTCTGTGCGATCAGCGGGCGGGGCGGTCCTTTCAGCCGGCGGACGCTTTCGTCGGAGTTCAGGGCCACCACCAGACACGAACCCAGCTCCGCGGCCTGACGCAGGTGCATGAGGTGGCCCGTGTGCAGCAGATCGAAGCAGCCGTTGGTGAAGACCACGGTCTGGCCGGCGCGCCGCCGCCGCTCGATCTCGGCGCGCAGGGTCTGGCGGTCGAGGACCTTGCTTCCGCGCAGACCGGCCATGCGTTCCACCTCGGCGACGGCCTGCGCGCGCGGGATGGGGACGACGCCGAACTGCTCGACTTCCAGGCCGCCGGCCACGTTGGCCAGGACGGCGGCTTCGCGGAATGAACATCCCCCGGCCATGGCCGTGACGAACATGGCCAGGGTCGCGTCGCCCGCGCCGGTGGAGTCGTAGACCGCGCGGGGCCGGGTTCCGATTGCGCGGCCGGGGGAGCCGCGTTCCAGGAGGTACATGCCGTCACGGTCAAGCTTGACGAGCACGGCTTCCGCTTCCGCGGCTTCCATGAGGCGCGTCGCGGCGCGGCGCAGGGACGCCTCGTCGGACAGCGTCATGCCCGACGCCAGCGCCGTTTCCCAGCGGTTGGGAAGCAGGGCCGCGGCGCCGCGATAGCGCCCGTAATCGGAAACGCGCGCCGGGTCCACGATCGCGCGGACCCGCGCGGCGCGCGCGTCCGAGAGCAGCGCGCGGCAGGTCCGGTCGGTGACAAGCCCCTTGTTGTGGTCCTGGACCGCCACAATGTCCGCCGCGCGCAGCGCTTTCCGCCACGCCGCGCGCAGGGCGTCGGGCCAGTCGCGGTCCGCGGCCGGCGGCGGCTCGTCGTCCACGCGCAGCATCTGATGGGGGCTCTTTTGCTGCGCGAGGCCCACGAGGCGGGTTTTCACCGTTGTGCAGCGGTCCGGGCATGGAACCAGGCCCGAGACGTCCGCGCCCGTGGCGGCGAGGAGTTCGCGCAGTTCTTTCCCGTCCGCGTCCTGACCCGTGGCGCCCAGGCACAGGGTGCGCGCTCCCAGCGCCTGGAGGGCGGCGGCCACGCTGCCCGCGCCGCCGGCGCGAACCTCGCGGCTGTTGACCCTGAGGACCGGCACCGGCGCTTCCGGGCTGATGCGTTCGACGTCGCCGTACACGTAGCGGTCGAGCATGAAGTCGCCGACCAGCGCCACCCGGGGCGATCCGAACGCGGCCAGCCGCGCGGCCAGCTCCTTGAGATTGTCGGTCATGTCCTTGCCTTCCGGAACGGCGCGCCTCTCGCGGGGCGCTTGAGCGGATCCCTTGCCGCTTGGACGGCGGCGCCGTTCCCCGGCTTCATCTTGCGCCATGCCGGGGAATTGTATTCCGCCCCTTTGAAAAAGCCAACACCTCTCTCGCCGGTGCGCTTTACAGGCGCGCAAGCGGATGGTATAGTATTGCTCTGTCTGGAAGACGCCCGAGATGGTGTCGTCCGTGTCCAGGGAGCAATCGCGATGGCAGTTCCCGGCGAACAGGAAGTCAAAAAGATCGACCTGCGCGTCTACGTCGGGATGCTTTTCTTCCGATGGCAGATCATCGTGGTCTGCTTCCTCTACGCCCTGCTCGGCGGGCTGGTCTATGTCCAGGTGGCGCCCAGGCAATACCAGGCCCACTGCCAGATCATGGTCTATCGCGACCCCCAGTTGACCATTCCCGGCGAGCAGGGAGGCTGGAGTCTGCATGCGCACGCCATGCTGATGCAGAGCGATCAGCTGCGGGGACGCGTTGCGGAGCAGCTCGAGGGCGAATGGGGCCGGATCATGGGCGGCCGCCTGGCGATGATGCTGCCCGTTACGGCGCGCGGCGCCCGCGCATTGTTTCCGGGCCTCGATGTTTCGGTGACGACGCCGGTGCCCGGCTACGGCGCGGCCTTCCTTGCCCGCCTTATTGAAGAGCACGAGAAGGAATGGAAGTCCATACAGAATCAGTCGGCGCGTTCGGCCACCGAGATGCTGGAGAACGAGCTCGTACGGCTCGAAGAGAAGATCGACCAGGCCGAGAACGACTTGATCGAGTACCAGCGTCTGCACGACATCGCCCGCGTGGAGGCGCGCGGCGATACCGAGGAAGCTTACCTGACCGCGCTGATGGGGCGGCGCAACCAGATCGCCACCGAAACCATGATGCTGGACGCGCAGTACGAGGCCGCGCAGAAGGAAGATGCGGTTGTCATCAACGAGATCAACCGTCTTACGCGCGAAACCGGGGCCGTGGGGGCGATTGTCCGGAGGCCCGCCGATAAGGAGCAGAAGGATGCCGAACGGCCGGCTCCCAATCCGGGGTTGCCCGAGGAACCGCTTGCGAACAAGGATATCGAACGGATTGTTGAAGAAGGTTCCGGCTGGCAGGATATGCGGGTGAGATATACGCAACTCGTGGACAGAGAGAAAGAGATGGCCCAGAACCTTCTGCCCGAGCACCCCCGCCTGCAGGCCGTACGCGCGGAGATCCAGGACATCGAGCGCCAGTTGGCCGTCGGCAAGGAAATCGAGCTGCGGCGCATGCGCGACCGCAAGAAAGCCCTCGAAGTTCAACTCGAAGCCATCGAAGCGGCGGAATACAAGTGGCAGGCCAAGGATCTCCTGGCCGCCAAGCGCCAGGCCGAAATGAGCCGCATCGCGGGCGTCGTGGACCGCTTTGAGAAGAACTACGACACGCTCTACTCGCGGCTGCACACGATGCGCGTGTCCGAGGAGCTGAAATCCGAGCAGTTCGGAATTATTCAGCCGGCGACGGTCGATTCGAAGCCGCTGTGGCCCGATCCGGTCAAGATCCTGCTTGTCGCGCTGACCCTGGGGCTCGGATCGGGATTCGGCCTGGCCATCGGGTTGCAGTTCCTGGACAACAAGGTCCAGACCATCAAGGACGTCGAACAGGAGATCGGCGTGCCGTTCCTCGGCGGCGTGCCGTACTGGGTCCACAGCGGCCTGGAGACGTCCATCCGGCCCATCGTGACCGAGGAGCACTCCAGCGGCGCGGTGGAGGCCTACCGGGCCCTGCGCACCATGCTCATTGCGGCGCTGGAGAAGGCGAACGAGAAGATCGTGCTGATAACCAGCGCGGATTCGCGCGAAGGCAAGACGCTGACCGCGCTGAACCTGGCAATCGTCATGGCGCAGATGAACAAGAAGGTCCTGCTGCTGGACCTGGACCTGCGGCGGGGGAGGTTGCACCGGTCCCTCGGGGTTGACAGGGAGCCGGGAATCGCCGACGCGCTGCGCGAGGGGCGGTCCCTGAAGGAGATCATCGTGCCCGCGCGGGTCGAGAACCTGCACCTGGGGCCGACCGGAAGTTCCGTCGAGGATTCCGCCGAATTGCTGCAGTCCGCCGATCTCGTCAGCATGTTCGTCGATATCCAGGACGACTACGACTACATCCTGTGCGACACGTCGCCGGTGCTGAGGGTGACGGACACGGTCATCCTGGCCACGCACGGGCTGGGGGTGGTGGTGTACGTGGCGCGGGTCAATCACACGCCCAAACCGCTCATCCGCTACTCGCTGGACATGCTCGAGGAGGCTCGCGTGCTGGGGTTGATCATGAACAGCATCGAGATGCACAAGATCAGCAGCCTCTACTACGCCTACCAGTATCCCAACTACGCCTACTACAGCAACGCCTACGCGTACGGATACGACTACTACAATCTTCAGGACGGTACGCCGGCCGAAAAGCACCGCGCGCGGCAGGCGGCGTGGCGTGCCCGCTGGCGCGAGGCGTCGCGCTGGCTTCGCAACACCTTCATGCCGTCGGAGTAGCTCCGCATGGCAATCGCACGGTCACATATCGCGCGCCAGACGGCGTGGGTCGCCGTGCTGGACATGGCGTGTCTTCTTGCGGGAAGCGCCGCGGGCGTGGCCGCGCGCCTCGGCGCCGGCGAGCTGCGCACATACGTGTTCGATCATCTGGACGGATGGCTGATCTTCTTCGGCAGCATCGCCCTGGCCAACTACCTGGCCGGCGCGTATCGCCTGCAGCACACCTTCTCGCGCTTCAACCTCGCGGTCAACTGGCTGTTCTCGCTGACCTTTGCCCTGCTGGTTCTGAGCCTGACCTCGTATGCCTGGTTCCGGCTGCTGCTGGGCCGCGGCGTGCTGGCGCTCTCCGTCGCCTGCTACGGCGCGCTTTCTCTCGGGGTGCGGCTGCTGGCCTACCGGAGCCTGTTCCGCAGCAGGCTGTTTCTGTGCCGGGTGGCCGTGCTCGGCACGGGCGAAACCGCGCGGGAGATGCGCAGGCTCGTCGAGCGCGACTATGTTCTGCCGGCGCACAGGGTCATGGCGTTCATTGCATTGAGGGCGGCGCAGCATGAACGGGCCTCCGAAGCCGGTTCGGTCGTCGAAGCCGTGGCCCTGCTGGAGGCCACGGCGGAATCCCTCGATGCGGTTGTCCGCGGGCTGGGGATCGATCTGCTGATCGTCGGCCTCGAGTCTCCGGACGACGTCAGGGCCCTGTATCCGCAGCTTCGGCGGCTGCGTTTTGCCGGCATCGAGGTGCTGTCCCCCCTGCACGTGGAGGAGTTGTACAGCGGCCGGACGCCGCTGGAGTACGTGGACGAGGACTACCTGACCCAGGCGAGCCTGGAATCGGGCTTTCTCGTCGTGCGGCGCGTCAAGCGGCTGGCCGACATAGGAATCGGTCTGGCAGCCTGCGTCTTCTTCGCGCCGATCGCGCTGGTCGCGGCCGTTCTGATCAAGTTGAGCGCGCCGCGCGAGCCGGTTCTGTACTTCCAGACGCGAGTGGGACAATTCGGCAGGCCTTTCCGCATCTGCAAGTTCCGGACCATGCGCTCCGGCGCGGAAGCGGAAACGGGTCCCGTCTGGTCTTCCTTTGGCGATCCGCGCGTTACCCGTTTGGGACGGATACTGCGCCGTTTCCGGCTGGATGAGATTCCGCAGATCGTAAACATCCTGAAGGGCGAGATGAGCATGGTCGGCCCGCGCCCGGAACGGCCCGAGCTGACCGAGAAGCTGGCCCGTGAAATCCCCTACTACGCCGAGCGCGAGAACGTGGTGCCGGGCCTGACGGGATGGGCGCAGATACGCTACCCGTATGGAAGCAGCGTGGACGACGCGGCGCGCAAGCTGGAGTACGACATGTACTACATCAAGCACCTTTCCTTCAGTCTCGACGTGCAGATCGTTCTCAGCACCCTGCGTATTGTTCTTTTCGGCAAGGAGCGGCAGGTGTAGCCCGGCTGGAGGGCGCCGCGCCGTGACGCGGCGGCAGAGGATGGCAGATCCCGTAACAAGCAAGCCCGGACGGCCCGCCTCCGCGGGCCGCCGCGAAGCCGCCGCCGTCGCGCTGATCCTGTGCGCTTCGATTGTCGCTTTCTGGCAGATCATGGCGGCGCGAAGCCGGCGCGGATTCGAAGCCTTTGAGCTGACCGCCGCCGATTTCGAAAGCTTCTCACCCCGGTCACGGGAATGGTCGGTGCAGAAGCTGCCGCCCAGTCCCAGCCCGATCGAGCCTAATATCCTCGTTTTCGACATCAGGCCGCATGATCCGGATGGCATGGGCGCCGGTTCCCCGCCGCGCGTCCCGGTGGCCGTCCGCCTCGTACACGGCTACAACATGGTCGATTGCATGCGCATCAAGCACTACGAGGTCGAGCTTCTGGCCGACACCCGCGGCATGGAAGGCGCCCGCGCCGGGGCTTCGGCGTTCGACATTCCCGACAGCAGAAAGCTGCAGGCCTGGCGTCTGACCTCTTCCACCGGCGAGAAGACGTTGTGGTTGACAAGTATGCTGCGCACCGGCGATTTCGCTGAAACGGCCGTCGATACGCGGGACATGGCGTTTCCGCGGATAGGCATACCGGACCCGGCGGGGTGGATGCCGGGAGGCGTCACGCTGCGCAGCCTGCGCCACCCGATCAGGAATCTGCGGCAGGTTATGAGGGCTGCCTGGAACAACTCACGCTGTGACCTGCTCACGTTCCTGCAGCTCCGGCGACCGGCGTGGGCGAGCCGGGAGATGCTGACGCTCGTGGCCACCAGCGCCGGGCCGTCCGTGACCGGTGAGATGGAACAACGTGTCGCGGAGAGTGTCTTGCGGGCGCATACCTTCATCTACGGCGAGCTGCGGCGCTGGAGAGAGGAGACGGGAAATCGTTGAGATCGTTGCGGTCGTTGCACGTCGAAGGCGTGCGAAACTGCAAACGGCCGTAATGGCGATCTCAACTTTGCCAACGATTGAAACCTGCAACGATCCCATGATTCGCGGCATTCACAAATGGTTGCCGGGTTACCTGGCGTCGGTGTTGCGGCGTCCGCGCACGGGTGCGGGAACGCGACATCTGCTCTTCTGCGTCGCGGATCACTTCGAGCCGTTCCGCAAGACGATCGGGGCCGACGGGGTTGCGCGGGGCGGGCGGACGCCGGATGAGGCACGGCAACTGACGGCGGAATGGGCGGCGCGCTATCGCGCGTTTACCCGCGACTTGCGCGACGGCGACGGCCGCCCACCCCGCCACACCTTCTTCTACCCGCGGGACGAGTACGATCCCGGCTGTCTCGATCTCCTGGCCGGACTGACGGCCGAAGGGCTTGCCGAGGTGGAGATACACCTCCACCACCGCAACGACACAGCCGCCGGCCTGCGCGAGAAACTGGAGCGTTACCGCGACACGCTCAGACGCGAGCACGGGCTGCTGGGAGCATGGAGCGTGGAGCGTGGAGCATGGGGCGGGAATGACCGAACCCCGACCACCGGCGCCGGGACCAGCCGCGAGATTTCGCTCCATGC
>VGWJ01000086.1 GCA_016873635.1 Lentisphaerota bacterium
AGCCGCGAGTCAACCTTGTGCACTTCTTCCGCTTCCACGCGAATGCGGATGGGCTGGTCGGATTCGGCGCCTTGCGCCGTGGCAACAGCCAGAGACAGCGATGCGATCATGAGGGCTCCCGAGGATTGTCGATGTTGTAATGGCGGCATTGTGCAGACTCTTGATTCTTGAGGATTACCAATGAGCAGTGCCGGAGGTCTCCTCACCCGGTATGCTGGGCCATGATCCGCCGATCCGCCCGCTATGGAACAGAACCGCTCCTTTTTCCATGGATTCCGCAAGGGCTTGCGGGTCGCCTCGATACAACTCGCGATTCTTCGACAAGACGCACGTTCCGACCTGTTTGGCGGGCAGCAGGCGGCAGATCGCGTCGGCGGCTTCAAGCGCTTCGTGCCATTTCCGGCCCAGCGCGGCCGCATCGGGGTGTTGACCTCCAAAATCCAGCGTGTTCACCTCCGCATGACTGTAGTGCAGACGACCTGCAACAGCCAGAAGGGATCGCGGGTTATAGCCGGGATCTTTTCCGCATGCCGCCCAGATCAAGTAGCCGAAAGGCTGGAGGCGCTCGTTGCAGTTCAACACGTCGATCCAATCACGGACCTCCACGCGTCCGGCCATGGCCAATACCTTGTTCGTCGCGAGGTCAAAAGGGTGAAGGGTCAGTCCCATGAGGGGATCTTCCATGAGAGGAAAGAAGCGGTAGGCGCTGTCTCGTGCCCATTGCATGGACGTGCTATCGCCGCCCTTGGAGACTCTGGCGTCAACGAATGACAACGCTTCGCGCCGGGCGGTCACCTCATAGCCGGCGGACTTCAGCGTCTCGCGGTCCGATGCCCATGTGGCCGCCAGCGCTTCGCCGGTGTCATGAAACAAATCGATATCCCTCGACCGTCGCGGCGTCTCGAGCAGAAGATTCAGGGCCACGCCGCCTGCCACGTAACTTTCCCCGTTCTCGCGCCGGCGGACCGCAAGAATTCTCAGTATGCCGCTCTGGAATGGGGTGATAGCCATGCTTTGATTTCCTCTGCTCGTTCGTAACCGGCGCGATCGCCATATCGTTCGATTAGATCGAGCACCTTGACGATTTCCGACGAAGTCTTCGGGACGTAGTCCGGGCGCAGGAACCAGAGGCATTGCTCACGGTATTCCTCCATCAACTCGGTCAGATGGAACAACCGTCGCGCTTCGCGCACTCGCACCATGTCGCGGGCCGCCTCGGAGGACAGGCGCCGGCGGCTCTTCGCGCCGCCTTTTCGCCCGATAGCCGCGAGATACGAGCGAACTTCCTGTGGCACTTGTTCCATTGCCTGATCATCATAAGCGGCTTATCTTCATGACGCAAGCGGAAATTGACTGTAAACGCCATGCTCCAGGCAGGTCTCGTACACGGCCTCCAGGTTCACCGCCGAGCAGCGGGTTATGCCTGCCGTCTGACTTCCGCCACCGGCGCGGCCATCAAGCCGCAAGGCACAAGCTGGTAGCCTTCCATCCAGCCGTCGCCCTGGCGCG
Source organism: Lentisphaerota bacterium (assembly GCA_016873635.1). Lineage (GTDB taxonomy): Bacteria > Verrucomicrobiota > Kiritimatiellia > UBA8416 > VGWJ01 > VGWJ01. Next base: position 1,510 of record VGWJ01000086.1, read on the forward strand.
CAAACTCGCCGGGCCCGGTCCATGCCGGCCACTTCACGTTGATATGGAACGGCCCGTGCGAATTGCGGCGGTGGCCCACGACCTCGATGGCCAGCTCGACCGGCGCACCCGTGAGCAGGCCGGTGATCTCCACCTCGTTCGGCTCCCAGCCGATGATCCCGGCGGTCTGCCCGTTCACCAGCACGCGCACCGCCGCGCCGCGATAGTCCGGCACCCGGACAAACACCCTCTCGCCGGCCGCCGGCCGGACGTCCAGCGTCCGCCGGTAGGCCACCGACCCGCTGTAGAACGCCAGCCCCTGCGCGCACCAGTCGCCGATCTTGAGCGACGCCGGCGGCGCCGTGACGGCCACGGCCGTGCCGGCCGCCGCGGTGCCGAAGTTGCCGAGCAGGTAGATGATCTCCAGCCCCCGGTGCGTCTCGGGGTAGTCGCATTCAAGCACCAGCTCGTTGGCGCCGAGCTTCAGCACGGCCGGATCCAGCGGCAGCTTCCGCAGCGAGCGGTCCACCCACCAGCCGCACTCGGCCGTGTTGGTCACCGGGTTGCCGTTGAGCGACACGCGGAAGGTTTGGGGCTCCTCCAACGCCAGGAAGAGATCGCCCGAGGGCAGCGCCCTGCACTCGAACGCGTAGGCCAGCGTCACGGTCGTGCGCTTCGGGCCGGCCGGCGGCTTGCGGGCCCACGGCTGGACCATGCTTCCGCCGCGATGGGGAACGCCGAGCGCGTCGCGCACGGCCTTGTCCACGCGCAGAATCTCCGTCTCCGGCTGCCATGGCCTGCCGCCGATCCGGTAGCGCGGCCGGTCCAGCACGAGGTTGGAACATTCGGACAGCGTAATTGCCCACAGCTCATCGGCGAGCGGTTCACTGCGAATCGTCCGCAGCGCCGCGGGCCGCGGCGCCACGGCGGTTCCGGCCTTCTTGGGGACCACGAACAGGCGGCTGCCCAGCGCCGGCAGGGACGTGCGGATTTCCCAGCCGTCGCGGCTGCGCGCGGCATCGGCCGCCGCGATACCACCGGTGTCCGGGTTCAGCTCCCGCGGCGCGCCCTTGCACCCGGCAAACCCGCGGATCCTCACGTCGCCGAACGCCAGCTTGCGGTCCCGCGCCATGGGCTGGTTCCATTGATCGTGCGTCGTGTTCACAAAGTCCTCGCCCGTGTTGCAGACGAAGAGGTAAAACGCGTCCTTGTCCTCGCGCAGAAGGTAGAGGACCGGCCCGATCTCGCGGCCGTCCGGGCCGGCGATACTCAGGCGGCGCGCCGCGCCCAGCGGCGCGCACATGGCGGGACCTGGTTCCGGCGTGCGGGGGCATGTCGCGGCAAAGGCCTTCACCTCGTCGGACGGCACGCCTTCGATGGCGGAGGCGATTTCTCCGACGAACGACACCACACCGCCGGACGTCTTGAACTTCTTGAGGAGTTCCAGCGTGCTGCGCCGCATGGTCTTCATCGGCGGCACCAGCACGGCCTTGTAGGTGGCCTTCGCCACGCGAAGGAGCGGCTCCCGGCCGGTTCCGGAGATCCGCGCGCGGCGCGACAGGATCTCCTCGTCGCCGAAATCGAAATCGAGATGATCGGCCAGCAAATGGGCGGAGAAGCGGCTGAACATGTTGTTGTACGCGTTAACCCCGGGGTCGGATTCCCACCCCGCCCGCACCAGCATCCACATGCTCTCGACCGGATGGATCACGAGCAGGTCGCGGACCTCCTCGCCAATGGTCATGGCGGCGTGAACGCGGGCAAAGTAGTCCTCGACCTTGCCGTAGAGTTCCCACCAGGGCGACTGGTAGAAGATGCCGGCCGGGTAGTCGCGCTTGGCCTCGCCGGACATGGTGTACCATGCGAGGTGCTGGCAGCGGAAGTTGATGCCCAGGGCGGCCTGCCAGTCGCCGAGAGCCTTGTGGCCGGCAAAAGGAAAGTCCCAGCCGGTGCAGCCGTAGGTCTCGGTCAGGCGCCATTTGGCGCCGAACTGGCGGGCGGCGGAAGAGACCTGCTTGGCCGTGTTGAAGGCCCGCCAATGCTCGGTGAGCAGGTCCATGCCGGGCGCCTGCATGTGCTCGTAGGTGCGCATGCAACTGCCGATCATGGAGGTCTGGCCGCGGAGGTCGTCCTCGTAAAGCTGATGCCCGGTGAAGAGCATGCCGTTCCTCGCGCACCATTCGCCGATCTGGCGGTTGAAGGCGTCCGCGTAGAGATGCGTCACGCAATCATGGTAGTGGTAGCGCGCCGGCCGCATACCGTTGCCGTCCACGTCGAAGGCCAATTCCATCAAATGCGGCAGCAGGTCGTAGCCGTAGCGCTTCCGGAACGTCGCCGGCAGGCTGCCGGTCCAGGGAAGTCCGCCCGGTTCGCCGGTGTTGTTGTCGTGACCGAGCACGTTGCCGTGGTTCGGCTCGTCGGTGAACATGCCGGGGACAGCCTCGCCGAATTCCTTGCCGCAATGCCTGCGGTAAGCCTCATGGGTGACCTCGATGAACTCCCGCACGGCCTCGTGGCTGAGGGTGTCGAGGTAGGTGTAGCCGTTGTACCAGTTCGAGCACCCTTGGAGCTCGACCACAAACACCACCAGCTTCTCGCCCTCGGCAAGCGGAGCCGGGCGCTTTCCGCGCGCCACCGGCCGCACCTCGCGCGCGGTCGCGCCGTCGAGGCGCGCGACAAACGCGCCGATCGTCCCGGCCGTCCACTTGAATCCCTTGACCGAGTCGCGGATCGCGACTTTCACGCTGCGCATGCGGTACTTCTGGTTCCTGGTGACCAGCCCGCCGGCGGCGCCGGAGGGCCAGCGGTCCTCGTCGTAGAGCCAGGCATTCATTTTGAGCTTCTTCGCCTCGTCCACGCAGGCGTTCACGCAGTCGAACCACTCCTTCGACAGGTACGGCGTGTCGAGCCCGACGCGCGAGTGCATGAAGAAGCCGCCCAGGCCCATGCGGCGCATGACGCGGACCTGACGGCGAAGCTCCTCCGTCTCCAGCCTGCCGTTCCACGCCCAGAAGGGCGCACCGCGATACTCGTTCCCCGGATTTCTGAAACTCTCCATCTGCCTGGTATTCATGTTGATCGATCCTCCTTTTGCCGCCGAATCACCAGACGCAGGGGACCAGGCCAGACGCCTTGATCCGCTCGTCGCGGGTGACGACGGATGCCCCCAGGTAGAGCGCCGTGGCCACGATGATCCGATCTGCGGGATCGGAAGGCATGGCGCCACATGCGCTGACAGCCAGTCGCGCAATCGAGTTGTTCACCGGGTGGAATCGGACGAAGCTCAGTCTTTCGCACCTGGCAACCCAAACATCCGGGGCAATGGCCAGCGAAAGGCGGCCCTTGGCGGAGAGCATGTGGACCTCCCATGTGCTGATACAGGAGATATGAAGGCCCCTTCCGCCAGTCCGCGCTTTTTCGATGGCCGACGCCGCTCGCTTGCCCAATTCTTCGGGCGAGTTGATGAACCAGAGCCATGCGTGTGTATCCAGGACGATCATGCGTTGGCCTCCCATTCAGCGCCGACCGGATCCATGGGGCGTTCATACTTGAGAAGCATGCCGCGCAATTCGGCCAGCTCGGCATCGTCTTCCGCCCGATGTGGAAGAATGTCAGCAACAGGCCGTCCGTGATCGGTAATGCAGACCTGATCCCCGTTCTCCACCCGTCGCAGATAGGCAAACGCCTTCGGCTTGAATTCAGACTTGGGCACCATCAAAGTACTCATGGTTCGATCTCCTTTTAATGTCCATGGACCATAACCATGGACTTTATCTTGCGCCTGGTCAAGGCGGAAAGTCAACATGGGCATTGGCGGTCTTCTCCGCCGGCCCCGCGAAGATGCCCTGGCTCGAATTGCAGTAGCTGCCGGTGGTGGATTCCTGCAGCACAACGGCGCGGACCTGGTAGTAATGCGCCGGCGTGCCATCCGGATCATTCAAGTCTGGGCCTTGGACCGGCTCTTTCGTAATGCGTTCATAGGGGCCGAACTCGGCGTCCGCCCGGTAAACGTGGTAGCCGTTCACCTTCCGAGGTGAAGCCGCCCAGTTCAGGCGAACGCCCCGCGCCGACCCGGCCTGAACGCGCAAGTCCGAGGGCGGCACCACCGGATGCAGGCGCAGCGTGGGATCGCCCAGCAGGGCGATGTGAATTCCGCGTCCGTAACCGCCAACGGGCTTGTAGTCGGCGCCGTCGTTGTTCTGCGTCCGCCGCAGGCAGTCGCCGATGGTTTCGCCCATGCCCATGGAATGCAGATACCAGTGCGGCCGCCCGGCCCACCCGCACGTCAGTGCGCCGCGCTCGTGGGCCAGCGTGGCCCGCAGGAGATTGTCGGGGCGGTCCCACTCATACAAGAAGCTGCCGAAAACCATCGTGAAAACCCCCTCCAGCGGGGTCTTGACCAGCGTGGCGGCGTCCCCGAAGCCGGCCACCGGGCCCGCGGCTCCATGGCCCGCGCCGCAGACATAGAAGAACTGACTCATGCCCGGCCGCACGTTGGGCCACGTCACCGTCCGCACCGTCTCCGGCGGCAGCAACGTGGTGAAGTTCTGCCACCCGCTGTAGGCGAAGCGCTCCGGTTGCCCGAAAAAGTTGTCGTGCACCAGCGCGCGTTCAACCACGGCCAGTTGCCCGTGCCGGTAAGCGTGGTCACGATCGAGATACCTGCGCAGCAACGCCGTCTCACCGGCGCCAAAAGCCGGCATATTGGAGAAATCCACGCGCCCGACGGCCAACTGCACCCGCCCCGGAATCACGTCCTGGTCAAAACCGGCGTCGCCCATCGCCCCGTAGTACACATCCGCCGGCGACGTGCCGTTGCCGTGGCCGTCCGGGCGCGCATGCCCGGCGCGGAAAACCGGCACACGCCCCAAAAGCAACACGGTGTTCACGGCGTCCGGCGCGCGTTCGTACTCGGCGCGAATCCACGCCCTGATCTCCGCGGGAGCCTGCGTAGACAGCACGGTCTTCCGGACAACCTGCCATCCGTCGCCGACCAGGTCGAAAACCAGGCGACGAATCTCCGGCGCCAGGAGTTCGATCAGCGAATTCTCCGCTATCAGCAGCACGGTGCCGCGCCGGTCGCGCAAGGGGACGCGGCTGCCGGCCCAGAAGTAATCCGTGCCGAACCGGTCTCCAGCCCGGCTGATGCCGTATTCGTAGACTTTCCCCGATTCCACCGCCGCGTCGCGGAATTCACCCGCCGGCGCGGCATCCGCCAGCACCTGCCAGGCTTCGCCCGGCGCCCGGCGCGCCACCCGATAGGCGCCCTCATGTTCCGGCAGACCAACCGCCACCGCCAGACCGCCCGCCGCCCGGTCGAGCCGCACGGATGTCTCGATTCCCAGGTCCGCCCGCGGCAGATCCAGTGGAACCACGTCCGCCACGCGGCCGTTCACGTCGAGAGTCACCGCGGCGGCATCCGCTCCGGGGCCGATGAGTTTGGCGCAGGCAAATCCGTTGGCGCCCTCCGCCAATGTCCCGGCCGCCAGCGGACGCCCGGCCGAAAGCACCCGCACCGGCTGCGCAGCCATCAAGAGCGGCGCAAATACCTCGCACTCGATTATCTCCCCGCGAAAATCAACCCGCACCCGGGCGCGGGCGGTAACCGGCGGCGAGGGCTCATCGGCCAGTTTTATCCGGTGCAGTTTGCGCGAGTCGAACGCGGCGCCGGACATTGGAAACCACAACAGGTTTTCCTGCGGCCGCCCCTGGCGCTCATGGTTGTTGACCATCACCTGGAACGCCAGTTCGTCCCCGCGCCTGGGCAAAACGCCCAGCGCCTTCCACGGCAGAAGAACTTCCATCCGGTAGCCGTCGCCCGTGCGCACGCGCGCCACGGTGGGCGCAACGGTGTTGCGAAGGAGCCTTGGCGACGTGGCGAACTCCTGCAGATGAACGCGCGGCTCGGGATACCGTTCATCCATGCCGGGCGCCACCAGCCACTGGCAACGTTCCGCCGAGCCCGGATACCGCGCGAGGTAGAACTCCGCCGAGTCGCGGCCGAACAACTCGGTAATCTTTTCCGCCTCGCTCCAGTCGCCGCCGGTGACTTCGAGCAGGGCAAGCAGCCCGGCGTCATTCCACCCCAGCCGCAGGCCCGCCGCGAAGTTCGTCCGAGCCGGGATCGCCCCCTGGTCCGGTATCAGCGCATCCACACGGAACCCGCCGGCGCCCCAGTCGTTCGCCCGGCCGTCGATCAGGACCGCCGGCATGCGTGGAATTGAGAACGCCGGCGCGCAGTCCTGCCCCGCTGATCCGTGCGGCCCGCCGATCGTGCTGCATCCGCTCATGATCATCGTTCCAATCACGGCCGCCAGCGCCGGCGCAGCCCGTCGCCGCGGGGCGAATCCCCGCGGCTTTGCCGGCTGTCGCCGCGTGCCGGCCTCATCACAGGGGTGAGACGCCGGCGTCCGGCCCCTGCTCGTGAGGAGGCCCTGCCCGTTGAAGCCGATGAAGCTCATGAACCATTTTCCGGCCTCTCCCGGGATCTGGTACACGGTCGGCACATCGAAGCTGTGGAACGTCTCGTGTCCCGGGATCTTCAGGTCCGAGGGGATAACGGGGTCCGCGGCATAGTGCCAGCCCCGGTACGGCGCGGACCAGGCATCGAGATCTCCTTGCCCGATGCGCCACGGCGGAGGTTGTTTTTGCGGCTTCGTCACGGCGCCCACTCAGATTATCTCCAGACCGTCGCGATCGGGCTTCTTCGGACACGCCGCGTGCGGCGTGCTGACCACGCAGTTCCGGTCGTCAAAGACGTTCAAGAACCAGACGGTCGCGTGCGGCGGCAGGTCGGCCTCGATGCGGCCGGTGGCCGCGTCGAAACGCGCGGGACAAATGTTCCACTTGCGGTCGGTCCAGTGGCCCAGGGCGCGGGTGCAGCTTAGTTCCGCCTTCGCGATCGGTCGCGCGCTCTCGCAGACTGCCCAGACCTTGCCGCCGTCGCACCCATGCTCGCGGAAGCGCGGCAGCGGCTCGCCGCCGCGCAGGAGGCTATCCATGAAGACGCCGATTTCCGCCGGCGCCCATCCGTGGGGATGGCTGTGCCCCATCTCGACTCGAATGCAAAGCGAACGCGGACCGGCGGGCAGTTGGTAAGACTTCTGAAGAATGGATAGCGGATAGGCGCCGTCGTTGGTGCCGCTGAC